>JANQMI010000139.1 GCA_028280165.1 Oceanicaulis sp.
AGCATGATAGCAGAATAGCTATCCGCTTTCCAGCGATACCACGGGCTGATGGTGGGCCAGCACATCGCCGTCCTCCAGCGCTTGCCGCAGGGCGGATTCCAGATCCAGCGCTTCAAGTCCGCCATCGGGACTTGCGCCGGCCGGCAGGATCAATCCGCGCCAGACTCCATCGGCGGGCGTGCCGATCAGGCGGGCATAGCGCACCCGTCCATCCGCCCCCAGCAGCCGGACACGCCGGTCGAGAGGGCCTTCAAATCTGGAGCGTTCAAGGGCCGCCCGGTCACCGGGGGCCATGGCGTTGAGCAGGCTGTCGACGCGGCCGTGCTCCTGGACCGCCGAAAGGCCCAGCGACTGCGCATCACCGCGCAGCGAAACGACGTCTCCCGCCAGCTCTAGGGCGAGGGCTCCGGCAGCGCGGGCGGCGGCCTGAAACGCATCTGTCATGGCCGACTACCGAAGGGGATCATCGCGCAGGATGGCGAATTTCAGATGATCGCGCCATTCGCCGTCGATTTTCAGGTATTGGCGCGCCACGCCTTCGGGTGTGAAACCCACCGAGAGCAAGAGCTGGCGCGAAGCCTCGTTTTCAAGGCGCGTCGCGGCCTCAACCCGGTGCAGGCGCAGCGTCTGGAAGGCATAGGACAACACCCGGCGCACGGCCGCGCGGCAATGGCCTTTACGCACATGGGGGCTGCCGATCCAGTAGCCCAGATCCGCAGCTTGCAGCACACCGCGGCGCACATTGTTCAGATTACAGGCCCCGACCAAAACATCGTCGCTGGCCCGAAAGATGAAGAAGGGATAGCCTGTGCCCTGATCAATGTCGGCCTGATAGCGTTTCAGACGGCGGCGATAGGCTGACCGCGACAGCTCGTCTTCGGTCCAGCTGGGTTCCCATTTCTCGGTATGCGCACGGCTTGCGTAGCGCAGCTTGGCCCAGCTGTCATAGTCCTCGGCCATCGGCGCGCGCAGCTTCACCCCTTCGCCCCAAATCACCGTGTCCTGCAATTCGTCGCGCCAAAGCGCCATGGCCGCGGGCTCCCCACAAGATTGTTGTTAGTAGACGCCGCACGGCGGGCCGGTTCAAGCCCCGGCAGGGCCGGATCACTGTGTATGCCAGACAAGTCTTTCGATTTTCATACGCTTTAGGACTCCGGTTCAGATTTTTGTAGCGAGTGCTACAAAAATTCAATAGATTGGTTTTCCAAATCCAGTCGAGGGTACCATGTCACACCACAGCACCAGCTTTGGGGGTCATATTCCCCTATCCATGCGTCAATCGATCCTGTGTGCGGGGCTCGGTGCCGTCCTGTGGTTCTTTGCAGCATTGCTGATCCAGTGGCTCGGCCCCATGGGCGTCTTCGAGGGCTATTGGAGGCTCGTGCTCTATGGGCTGGTGATCCCTGGAACCGCGCCCTTCATTTGGTTGATTGCCAAGGTTGCCGGCTTGGCGCGGCATCAGATTGGGGTTGGTGTCTCAGTCGCAACCATGATTGCAGTGCTTTTGGATGGAGTCGCCTTGGCGTGGCTGCCAGATTTGTATGGCGGTGACAGTGAACGCACGGCGGCAGCCGGTGCGGTGATCCTGTGGGGTGCCGGTGTCGGGATGGCGATCGCCTGGTTACTCAATCGCGCGGATTGATCGGCAAGCCTGCGGCCTGCAGCAGGACCAGGCCTTCGGTTTCGGCGAGCACCCTCAACGCGGTGCGATCACGCTCGTGCTCAGAACTGTCGAGCTGGGCTTTGGTCCAGTCCAGGAAGCCCGCAGCGATGAACGCACTGATCGCATCATACGGTGCCTGACGGCGTGCAGCCCGCGCGACGAGCTCAAGCCAGAGCGCCATGAACGGCTGGAGCTGAGGGTCAAGGACGACCGACCGGATCTGCGCCAACAAGGCCTCGGGCGGCCGCTTTGCTGTGCTGGTCTGCTGATCCAAAATGGCGGTCATGCGCTCTGCGACGCGTGCCAGGCCCGCTTCGATCGCAGCGTTTCGGCTGCCGAAATAATAGATCAGCATGCGGTCGGACAGGCCCGCAGACTTGGCCAGCGGGCGCAGGCTTGAGGCGGCCAGGCCCTGGTGGAGCAGATGATCGGCCAGCCTGTCGGCCAGGTCGCTGCGACGCCGATCGGCTTTCGACGACGTCATTACTGCAACCTACCAAAGCGCAGACGTCCGGCGCGGACATGGAAAACCGAGTAAATTGCGATCAAGGCGAGCGCCATCAAAAACCAGGTGACCGCATAGCCCACATGGCGCTCCGGCGGGGTTTGGGTCAAATGCGCAGGTAGGGCTCCGGTGTCACGCACCACCCACCAGTCTCCGCTTAAAGCGCCATCCAGCTGCAGCG
>JANQMI010000220.1 GCA_028280165.1 Oceanicaulis sp.
GCGCCAGTCAGGTCGGCTCCCCCAAAATGCGCCCCCACGGCCACGGCTCGGTTCAGGTTCGCATTTCGAAAGCTTGCGTTTGTGAACCGGGCTCCGAACAAGTTGGCCACCGACAAATCTGCTCGATCAAACCGGGCCCGGTTCATTGTCACCAGGCTGAGATTTGCCTGTCGCAGGCGCGAGCCAGATACATCAATGCCCGGCAAGTCTCGATAACTCAGGTCGGCCTGAAACAGATTGCAGTCCGAGCAGGACTGGCCGGCTTGAACACGCGCAATGTCCGCGGCGTTTTGGCCATGTGCGGCCGCAAAGCTGGACCCAGCCAGAGCAAAAGCGATCAGAATCTGTTTCATCATGGCGCATCTCCACAAGCCGAGCATCGGTTTGCGGCCTTGACCATGCAAGCCTTGCGCCGGTTATCCGCCTGGTGGCGGACCACTCCAGCCGCAGGCGTCGCAATTCAGCTCCGCGCCCCCTTCGATAAGCGTGAAGTGACCGCATTCCGGGCAGGGCTCACCGTGATAGCTGGGTGCTGGCACGCTGGCTGTCCCGCTGGCGATAGGCGCAGCCGCAGGCTCTGGTGTATCGGCAGGGGCACGGGCACCCAGCATGACCACATTGTCGGGCAGTTGACCGCGCGAAAACCCCTTGGAAATAAGGCTCGCTGCGTCGGCTTCCTGGGCGAGTTTTTCCTCTGCCACGCCTCGGCCAATACCAGCCAGATCGCGCGCGTCTGCGTCGGTCTGCGCCAGATCCTCGCGGCCCAGATAGCTCACCGCCAGCTCGCGGAAAATATAGTCCAGAATGGAGGTCGCGTGGGTGATGGAATCATTGCCGTCCACATCACCAGCGGGCTCAAACCGGGTGAAGAGATAAGCGTCCACGAATTCTTCCAGCGGCACGCCATATTGCAGGCCTATCGAAACCGAGATCGCGAAATTATTCATCAGTGAGCGGAAGGCGGCCCCCTCCTTGTGCATATCGATGAAGATTTCACCCAGCTCACCGTCTTCAAATTCACCGGTGTGCAAATACACTTTGTGGCCACCGACCGTGGCTTTCTGGATATAGCCTTTGCGGCGATCGGGCAGTTTACGGCGCTCGGTGGCGCGCTCGATATATTTCTCCACGACGCGTTCGATCACCCGTTCTTCCGGGATCATCTCGCGGCGGCCATAATCACCGCCCTCAAACTCGATGGTGTTCAGCAAATCATAGAGCGCCTGGCCTTCCCGGCGAAGGGACAGCGCTTTAATGCCTCGCCGTGCGGCCGACGCGGCAATACGCCCTGCGTCTTCAATCGTTGAGCTACCAGGCAAAGCGATCTCAAGACCGCAAGGTGCGTCGAGCGCGGATTCAACGGCTTCGGCCATCGCCAATCGCGCTTCGGTATCCGGCATGGCAAACACCGCGCGCTGCTCGTCCGTGAGCGTCATGCAGTCGTCAAGCGTTCCCGCGCCATGGACATGGCGTTCAGCGGCTGTGACATCGACGGGATCAACGCCGAGCGCCTCCAACAGGCGGCTGCCGGCGGCATCAAACTGATCTGGAGACAGGCCGGTCCGCCGGATGATCTCTTCACCCAGCGTCCATCGATTGATCGCGAAGCGTAGCGGCGCACCTTCGCCGATGGCCGCATCGATGCGGGCAAAGGCGGCCTCATCGACACCCTGGCGTTTGAGCGCCTCAATCCAGTCTGCCTCCAGGGTTGTGAGTGTCCCGGTCCCCAGAGCATGGCGTTGAGCTGAAGCAAGCTTGGCCGGATGCAGGTCGGACAGGGCGGTCTGTACGCTTCTGGCCAAGCCTTGGCCGTCGGCCAGCGTGGTGATGGGGTGGATTCCAATGCTCTCTGTCGCCAGGAAGGTGGCGATTGTGGAATCCAGGCGCTTCAGGCTGATCGGCGCTGGGCTTGCTGCCTTGATCGTATCGATCAGCTCAGAGGCCAGCGTACGCGCTTCATCGCTGTCATAGGCCAGGCCAGATGCTGTCAGCGTAGCACCGAGGCCGGCCAGGCCCAGCGACCCGCCCGCATTGCTGGCGACCAGACCCCACAGCGCCGCGGCATGGGCGAGGGCATCGAAATCGACTTTGCCGTCTGCCAGGAAACGCGTGAGCTCCAGCGTCACGGCCTGCGGGGGTGTTGCGGTTACATCATCAAACTGCAGGGCCGGTGCACCGTGGGTCCAGAGGGCTTCGGAAAGCTGGGTTAGGAGGCCCGCTTGATCTTGGGACTCAAAAAAGTCCGCGTCCAGTTGCACCGGCGGTGTTTCGACCCTGGGCGGCGCGGTATTCAGGCCGGGCTCAGGTGTGATCACGCCCTGTCTGGCCCGCGCAATCGCGCGTTCAATCATCGCATCTGGGGCCCCATCGCGGCGGGCCGCCCGTATGGCCCGCGCCAACGCTCTATTGCGGCGCGGGTCGAAGCATTCCTCGTCATTGCCATCACAATTGACGCACGCCAGACCAATCGCTTCCAAGCGTTCGGCCAGAATCCGTGCGCCCAGTGTCGCGGCGGCTTCGCCCATGGCCTGGCCATTGAGGGCGTCGATCAGGGCTTCAAGCGCTTCAGCCGGCTCTGCGGAGACGGTTTCGGTTAGGGGCAGGAGTTCAGAGCGCCAGAGCGGTGGCGCAGGACACGCCTCGCCCATCAGAAGGGACGCGGTCAGTTCTTCGGCGACACTTGCGTCTGCGCCGATCGCTGTCGCTAGCTCAGATCCAAGCGCCTCGGCCACGACGCGCGTATCGATATCGGCGTCAAACGCGGTGCCGGTGAGGGCCGCAAAGGCCGCAGCGCTGGCATCGCTCCAGGCTTGCGGTGTGTGGATCACAGCTTCGGTATCGCTGGGTTCCAGATCCGGATCAGTGGGGACCATCGGGCGGTCGGTAAAAGTCAGGCTGTCAGCAAAAGCTTCGCCATCGCAGGTCAGTCGGCGCTGGGCCATGGTCGCTCCCTCGCGAATCACATCGATCGCACAAAGACCCGCTCATGGTAGCGGCCCGAGCGGTGTGATGTCGAAAGCTGACAGGGGTTTTCCCCAGCTTGCAGACTCTGCGGCACTCGGGCACTGGACCGCAGCCGGTGACACGGGCATATACGCAGCAGGAAAATGGACCTGACAGGACTCGCCCATGCTTGGCCTTCTTTCAAAAGCTTTCACCTGGTGGAATGGCGCATCGGCGGGTGCGGCCTTCACCATCTGGCGCAGCGGAGAGCTGGTGGGTGAGGACGAGTTTGGCAACAGATATTATCGCGAGCGCTCTGGCGGCTCAGGGGCCGATGCCAAGCAGCGCCGCTGGGTGGTCTATAACGGCTATGCCGACGCATCGCGTGTGCCTTCTGAATGGCATGGCTGGCTCCACCACACCTTCGAAGATCCGCCCACCGACGCGCCCCTGCCGCGGCGTGCGTGGGAACAGGATCATCGCCCGAATCTCACCGGCACGCTGCATGCGCACCGACCAGGAGGTTCATTGGCGGCGGGACCCGATCGCGAGCGCCAGAAAACTGTAGGTGATTACGAAAGCTGGACGCCGGGCGACTAAACGGCCACGTTGGTGCCGCATTCGCTCCTGAAGATTTGCGCCATGACCCGGACCCTAATCGTACTTTTCGCCTCAACCGCCATGCTGGCTATGGCCGGTGGGGCTTTGGCTCAGCAGCAAGACGCTAACGCGCAGCCTGAGCGCAGCTCTGCGCCAGGCAGCGTCGCAATATTGCGGGGCTTGGACAAAGTCACAGCCCGGACCCGCGATTTTGAAGCGCCAATAGGCGAAGCGGTGGAGTTCGGCGCGCTAGGAATCACGGTTCAGTATTGTCGAAAGCGCCCCCCAGAAGAGCCGCCAGAAGTGTTCGCCTTTGTCCAGATCGATGACCGCAGGACGGATGGCTTTGGAGTGGAAGCTGAAGGCGAGCGGATTTTCTCAGGCTGGATGTTTGCCTCTAATCCCGCGCTGAATGCCCTGGAGCATCCGGTCTACGACGTTTGGGTGATTGACTGCAGAAGCTGATCGCCCGGTAAGCCATCGGCCATCCTGAAAAAGTCGGCCTCGGTATTCACAGCCTTCGCGAGCATCTGCTTATAGCTGCGCCGTGGTACGCCAACGGCTCCGAAGCGTTCCAAATGCTCGGTTGTGAACTGGGCGTCGAGCAGGCGATACCCCCCCGCTTTCAAACGTGCGACCAAGTGCACGAGCGCGGTTTTGGAGGCGTCGGTCTGGCGGGAGAACATGCTTTCACCGAAGAAAGCTCCGCCCAGGCTCACACCATAAAGCCCGCCGGCCAAGGCACCGTCTTTCCAGCATTCGATGGAATGGGCATGGCCCTGTGCATGCATGTCCGTGTAGAGCGATTCAATCACGGGATTGATCCAGGTCTCGGTGCGCCCGGGTGCTGGCGTGGCGCAAGCGCGAACCACTGTTTCAAAACAGCGATTAATCGTGACATGGAAGACGTCTTTGCGGACGGTTTTCCTCAAGCTGCGTGGAATGTGAAACCGGTTCAGCGGAATCACCCCACGCACGTCCGGCTCGAGCAAAAACACACGCGGGTCGTCGCGCGATTCCGCCATCGGAAATACGCCACGTGCATAGCAAGACAGAAGCTCGTTAACGCCAAAACCACGCATGATCCGCCCGTCGTCCCATTCAAGATCGCTAGCCTAGCAAGGCCACCGGCTCGCGAGAACGCTGATTGTTACTGACGCTCGGCCAGCCAGCTTTCCAGCCAGCGGATGTGGTAATCACCGGCCAGGAATTCGGGCTCTTCGAGCAGCGCCTGGTGCAGCGGGATTGTGGTCTCCACACCGGTGACGACCATTTCGCCGAGCGCGCGGCGCAAGCGCATCAGCGCTTCATCGCGGTCCCGGCCATGGACGATCAGCTTGCCGATCATCGAGTCGTAATAGGGCGGGATAGAATACCCGGCATACAGCCCGCTATCGAGGCGCACACCGAGGCCGCCCGGCGCGTGGAATTCGGTGACCTTGCCCGGAGACGGGGTGAAGGTGTTCGGGTTTTCCGCGTTGATGCGGCACTCGATCGACCAGCCTTCAAAGACGATGTCTTCCTGGCGCAGATCTAGTTCCTGCCCGGCAGCAACCTGAATCTGCTCGCGCACCAGGTCGACGCCTGTGATGGCTTCAGTGACCGGGTGTTCCACCTGCAGGCGGGTATTCATTTCAATGAAATAGAACTCGCCGTTCTCGTAGAGAAATTCCACGGTTCCCGCACCGCGATAGCCGATATTCTGGACCGCTTTGGTGACGATCCCACCGATTTTGGCGCGCGCTTCGTCGTCGAGCGCCACAGAGGGCGCTTCTTCGAGAACTTTCTGGTGGCGACGCTGCAGCGAACAATCGCGTTCGCCCAGATGGATCACATTGCCATGCTGGTCGGCCATCACCTGGATTTCGATGTGGCGCGGCTTGCCGAGATATTTCTCGATATAGACGGCTCCATCGCCAAACGCCGCTGCGGCTTCCGCGGACGCGGTCTGCAGGGCTTCTTCAAGCGAGGCTTCGGTTTCAGCGACCTTCATACCCCGGCCGCCGCCGCCCGATGCGGCTTTGATGAGGACCGGGAAGCCAATCTCCTTGGCAACTTTGCGGGCCTCTTTCATGTCCGAGATCGCACCGTCCGAGCCCGGCACAACGGGGATACCGGCCGCCACCGCGGCCTGCTTGGCGGTGATCTTGTCGCCCATCAGGCGGATGGTTTCTGCCTTCGGACCAATGAAGGTCAGGTCGTGGGCTTCGATGATTTCGGCAAAGCGCGCATTTTCTGACAAAAAGCCATAGCCGGGGTGGATCGCCTGTGCGCCGGTGACTTCGGCAGCGGCAATGATTTGCGGGATGTTGAGATAGGAGCGGCCGGCCGGCGGCGGGCCAATGCACACACTCTCATCAGCCAGCTTGACATGCATGGCGTTGGCGTCGGCTTCAGAATGCACCGCCACGGTGCGGATACCCATCTCTTTGCAGGCCCGATGGACCCTCAAAGCGATCTCGCCGCGGTTGGCGATCAGAATCTTGTCGAACATGAGCGCGCCGCCCTTCAGGAGATCACGAAGAGGGCTTCGCCGTATTCCACCGGCTGGGCGTCATCGACCAGCATTTCGGTGAGCGTGCCCGATTTTGGTGCCGTGATCGGGTTGAAGGTCTTCATCGCCTCAACAAGCAGAATGGTTTCGCCTTCTTTGACGGCATCACCGACATTTTTAAACGCATCGGCATCCGGGCTTGGGCGCAGATAAGCCGTACCCACCATCGGTGAGGTCACAGCACCCGCCGTGGACTTGGTTTCGCCGGCCGGTGCAGGAGCGGCTTCAGCCGCGGGCGCTGCGGCGGGGGCAGGGGCCGGGGCAGCCACAGCAGGTGCGGCTTGGATGACGGCCGGAGCGGCGGTCAGCTCACGGGCCACGCGAATGCGCAGCTCGCCCTTTTCAATTTCGATCTCGGTGAGCTCGGTATCCTTCAGGATGTCGGCGAGTTCACGCACCACTTTGGAATCGATCGGGCGAGACGTATTGGAGGCCATGGAGTTAAAGACCCTTCTTAATCGTTTGCGTCGGTGCCGGCTTTCGCCAGGCGCGCTGCGGCTTCTACACCCAGCACATAGCTGAAAGCGCCGAAGCCTGAAATGGACCCGGCTGCAACTGGTGCAATAAAGCTTGTCTCACGAAAAGCCTCGCGGGCAGCAGGTTGGGACAAATGCACCTCAATGACTGGGACTGAGACCGCTTTGATCGCGTCGTAGAGGGCCACAGACGTATGGGAGTAAGCCGCAGCATTGAGCACGATGGCTGAGGCATTTTGCCCGGCATGCTGTATCTGATCGACCAAGGCCCCTTCGTGATTGGTCTGGTCGAAGACGATCGCTATGCCAAGCGCCTGCGCTGTGGTCTCGCACAGCGCCTTGATATCGTCCAAGGTCTCAGACCCATAAATCTCTGGCTCGCGCGTGCCGAGCAGGTTCAGATTCGGTCCGTTGAGAATGTGGATCGGCTTCAAGG
>JANQMI010000032.1 GCA_028280165.1 Oceanicaulis sp.
CGATTACCTGGTGCCGAACGTCAATCAGTGCGCCAATTGCCATAACACCCATACCTCGGATGGACGGGGCACGCGCCCCATAGGCCCCAAAGCGCGCCATCTCAATGGTCCTTTTGAATACCAAGACGGCACTGCAAACCAGCTGGTGCGTTGGTCTGAGCTGGGTCTGGTCCGCAGTGTTCCCGCCAATGCCCCGGTCGCGCCGCGCTGGACCGCGGGCCTTCCAACCGACGCACTGGCACTGAATGCAGCGGCCCGCGCCTATCTGGACATTAACTGTGCCCACTGCCATTCGCGCACCGGTCAGGCCGACACCTCCGGGCTTTACCTGGAGCCGTGGGAGGCCGAAGGGGCCAGTCTGGGCGTCTGCAAACCCCCGATTGCCGCCGGTCGGGGCACCGGAAATCGCCATGTGGGCATTGATCCGGGCGATGCCGACGCCTCGATCTTCACCTATCGTATGGATTCGGTGCGCGCCGATGTGATGATGCCGGAGCTGGGCCGCGCCACCGTCCACGAAGACGGGGTAGCGTTAATCTCAGCCTGGATTGACGCCATGTCGGGAGGATGCGGTTAAGCACAACCGCATTTCTAGGCTTGGCGCTGTCCCGGCGGGCAGGCATGCTCACGATCCGTCCCCGCCCTCACGGAGAGCCCTCCACATGTTCCGACCCGTCCTGATCGCTGCTATTGGCGGCCTGGCTGCGACAGCCTGCACCACAACCGAAGAGCCCACCTGCCGAACGGCCGATGCCGCTGAGCGCTCGCTATTTGGAGCGATCGTGGCCCATGACGAAGCCCGTGTGGCCGACCTGATGGCGCAAACCCCCCAGGCCCAGCGCCTGCGTGCAATGGATCCAGCCATTGAACAACAAGTCTTTGGCCAGCGCATGGGCGATCGCTCCGTCCGCACCGTGCTGATGCAACCGCCGCTGTGTCTGTACGACCGCGCGATCTCCGATAGTGAACGCATCACCTATGTCTTCCCCGAGGGCCGGTTTGAGAGCCTGCAGAATATCGAGGTCGAAGGCGCAGAGCTGGGCCGCGCGGGCACCGACCATATCGCTTGTCGCTTCACCAATGTGAACGGGCAGTGGCGCTTGTCGGATGCTTGCTTGACGACCTTCGGACCGCAGACACCCGCCAGCTAGGCGGGATTCAGCTCAAAGCGCGGCTGGGTCGTGGTTTCATCCCACCAGTCCAGCCGGATCATGCCCCGATCCTCGCCAACCGGCTTGAAGCCGAGCGTCTTATAGAAGCCCTGCGCATTGGTATTTAGCGGGTGGACGCATAGCGTCACCCGCTTGCTTTCCATCGCGCCGGTCCGGCACAGCGCGCGCAGGATAATCCCGGCAATGCCCTTGCCCTGGGCTTCGGGCAGTAGGGCAATGTCCAGCACGGCGATCTCGGTCTCGCGAAAGTCGCAATACAGCCGGCCGACACCGGTGCCGCACCATTCGATCACCGCATATTTCGCCACGTCATACTGCTCGAAGTAAACCGTGTGCTGGGCATTGTATTGCTGCTTCAGGATCGTATCGAACAGCTGCTCATCAATCTGATGGCGCAGCTGACCGAGGTCCCAATCGCGGGCCGCATCGTGGACGCGCTTTAGAAAGGTCTCATCGGCAGCTATGGCCGGGCGCAGCTGGATGTCCAGCGGATTGACCGCAGCCGCATTGGCCGGACCCAGAGTGGAGTGGGGTGTCTTCATAGCCTTTGAACCAGACCGGTCTGCCCAGGACCGTACCCAGGCAGACCGACTCACCGCCTGATTTTAGTTGAACAGGATCTGGTACACCGCTTCATCATGGCGACCCATGATGCGGGTCACCGTGAGATTAAGCGTGTCGCCCCCAGGCAATGTGACAGGCACGAGGCCCTGAAACACCGGTGCGCCTTCATGGGTGCTCGCCACCAGTGTGACCGAGAATGGGGGACGGCCTTCGCCGGTATGCGCCTTTCCGTCCTTAACGCTCTCGACGGTCAGCG
Source organism: Oceanicaulis sp. (assembly GCA_028280165.1). GTDB lineage: Bacteria > Pseudomonadota > Alphaproteobacteria > Caulobacterales > Maricaulaceae > Oceanicaulis. The sequence goes on from JANQMI010000032.1 coordinate 1,993, forward strand.
GAAAGCTGGCCGCCTCGATCACTTGGCCCACAAGGCCCTCGAAACGCGCTTTGTCGATGGATGCAATATCAGTCATGGGATCTGATCCTTGTTTCGGCGATTAGTTGCGCGGCGGATAGAGGCCATCCACACAGATCTGCCAGTTCACAACCTGGTAGGGCGAGCGGTTTTCCAGCGGAGAATTACTCCCGATTGGAGTACTGGTTCCGCTGACCGTGATCGCCTGTCCGGGCACGTTGACCGCCCCAAAGGCCTTGATCGGCGCGGTCAGCGTGCTGGCATACACCGGCGATGTCGGTGGGAAGGTGCCTTGGAAAGCACCAGCTGGATCAGAGGTATCCGGCCCTGAGGATGAGGCCTCAATGGTGGTGGTGACCGGACTGGTCGTGCCGACAGAATTCACTGTCACCGAATGGGTCGGCAGGTTCGGGATGGTCAGAACGACATCCTCGAACCCGTATTTCTGGCCCAGCGGATAAGTATAGCCGCCAGGCATTGTGCCCATTCCGAGCGCGGACCGGCCCCGCAGGTCGGGAACCCCAAAGGTCTGAATGCCGTTGCCGCCGAAATTTGTTCCCAGAAGTGAGAACAGCGCTCCGTTCTGAACGACGTCCAGTACCTGTCCGTAACACAGGTTCCAGTCCCGGATCGCATAGTTGCAGCCATAGGCCGTGATTTGACTGAGATATGGGTCTGCCATTGCATCCTCCGTGTTGATGTCAAAGGACGGTAGGGCAAACTTAAGAGTGTATCTATTGCACTTTGAAGATGATTTAGATATCCTTGTGAATGATCAGTCTAATCCACTATTTTTCAGACAATTACGATATTTCAGATGGAAATTAAAAGTGGAATTCGAGCCTGTGACTCTCTTGAAACGCGTACCTGGCTCACGGCAGGCCGACTCCAAAAAGTAAGGGGCAGGCGTCGCCACGCAACGCCTGCCCCGTCTATCTCGAGCCTGCTTTGAGGTGGTCTAAGCCGCCCGGTCCAGATCCGCGCGGAATTTCGCGAGTTCTTCAGCCAGGCGTGCGGCCGCTTGCGACAAGCCCTCGGCCGCGCCGGAAAAGCGCTCCGACGCGCTATTGGTGCGCTCGGCTGCCCCGGTGACCGCCGCGGCCTCAGCATCCACGCGCGAGGTCGACCCGGCCGCATCGGCGGCCAGGCGAGCGATCTCATCGGTCGCACTGGCCTGTTCGGAGAAGGCATCGCGCGCTGAGGACGAGGCGACCCGCACATCCCCGATCGTGCCAGAGATTTGGCGTAAGCCGGAACTGGCATCGTCCGCAGCCTTTCGCATGGCATCAATCTTGGTGCGGATCTCACCGGTCGCCTTGCCGGTCTGATCGGCCAGATCCTTCACTTCACTGGCGACCACCGCAAAGCCTTTGCCGGCTTCACCGGCGCGCGCGGCTTCGATGGTGGCGTTCAGGGCTAGAAGATTGGTTTGCTCCGCCACCGAGGTGACCATTTCAATAATATCTTCGATCTCGCGGGCGGCGGTTTCCAATTCGGTCATGGATGCGCCGGCTTTGCTGGCCTCGTCTTCCGCCCGGCCCGAGATGGTATCAGCCTCGCCTAGGGTCCGGCTGGCCTCGGCAATCGACGCGGACAATTCCTGCGCCGCAGAGGCCACAGCCTCCACATGCCCACTGGTCTCGCGCGCCTGGTTGGACGCCGCCTCGGCGCTATTCTTCGTCGCGCCCGCATCGGTCTGCAGGTTGGAGGCCAGGTCAGACAACTCCTGAGCGGAGGTTTGCAGCTCGTCCAGCACACTGCCCACCGAGCCTTCAAAGGCATTGGCAATGCGGGCAATGTCGACGCGGGCCTGTTCAGCGGCCTTTTGACGTTCCTGGTCGGCTTCGGCCAGGGAGGCGGCTTGGGTATTGGCCGCCTCAGCTTCTGACAAGCTCATATCGGCATCGGTGAGTGCATCGGTAATCGCCTTGGCCAGCCAGACCAGAAGGGCGGTTTGGCCCACCACTACAACAGCGTGGAACACGACCCGGGCAAAATCTCCGCCGCCGGGAAAAACCGCGGCCGGAAGCGCAAAATTGAGAACCAGGTGATGCACGGCGGCGGCGCCAGCAGCCGCCAGCAAGGCGCGCCAGTCACACAAGATGGTGACCGCTGCAAGCGCCGCGAAAAAGGTCATATGCATGTCGATCTGCCAAGACAGACCCGACATCAAAAAGGTCAGACAGGCTGGGAAGGCCATCATGGCCGCACCAAACACCGCACGCGTCGTCCAGGCCGAAGGGCTGGTGCGATAGGCCAGGAAAACCAAGCCGGTTACGGCCGATAAGATAATCCCGCCCGCCAAGGCTTTGGGCGGGGAAACAAGCAGGGCTGCAACGACATAAATCGGCACCATGGCAGCCAATCCGCCCATCAGAATCTGCTGGGCGCGAACGCGCATGGTTTCAAGACGGGTCATGAGTCTATGCTCCGTTAGACAAGGTATTTAAGGAAAGGCCAGGCTGGCACCCACCCAACAAAATGGGATCCGCAATGATCCAGGCACCAGCTGCCGTCAGCCGGGTCATGCCACCCTCTGGCATGTCCACGATGACAGTCCCGGGAAGAGCGCCGAAGCGCACCAGAGAGGCCTCTGCATCCGCCACCGCTAAAAGCAGGTCGGACCGATCTAACCGCGGATCAAATACAACTGCGGCTTGTCCAACTGTAGGCGCAGACGCCACGGCCATGGCCACCGGTGACACACCGATGAGCGCAAAGGCACCCACAAGACAGAAGGTCGAAATGCTAGATGACACAGCGCACCCTGGCTCCAAGAGACCAGGCATAAATCCATGACCTTGGTTAACGCCAAGTTTTTAATTGGTGCGCGTTTAGTTAATGTGTTTAGTAAAAGCAGCGACCTTAAGATGCAGGATCAGGCTCGATATCATCCGGCTCCACCATCAAATCAAAGGCTTCAGGGGCGGGGTCGAGCACGCGGAATCCACCGCCGCGCACCGTATAAACCGCAAGGCCGCGTTCAATGGTGCCGTCGGGTCGGAAGCGGAACAAGCCATCCACCCCCAGAAAGCCTTCGGGATCTGACAGCCGCGCAGCAGAAATGCCGTCTGCGTCGACCGCCATAAGTGCGGCCAGGGACGCGGCGTCATAGCCCAGACCGGCGAGACGCGACGGCTCTTCGTTAAAAACGTCCTGATACACCGCTTCGAAGCGGGCGCGGGCATCCGGCTCGGGGCCGGCAAACCAGCCGTGGGCCAAGGCGGGCTCCCGCGCCAGGTCGTCATTGCGCCACAGACCCGTACCGACAAATTTCACCAAAAGCGGATCGATATCTTCATACAGCATCACCGGGGCGAGCATGCGCAAACGGTCGCCACCCTCGGGCAAAAGCAAAACCTGAAAGGCCGAAGCCGGAGAGGGCTGCCAGCTTGCGCCTGTCATCTCGGCCGCTTGCGCCGGGTCGAGCATCTCAATGCCGACTGAGACCAGACGCGCAGCCGCTTCTGTCATGGCGGAGATGCCGCCGTCATAAAAGGCTTCGGCAACCAGACCGGTGGCAAACTCACGTTCTTCGAACTCGGGCTCGGTGCCCGCTTCGGCATCCTCTGGCAAGGGTTGCTCAACCAGAGCCAGCTCCGGTAGGGGATCTTCACCCAGCGCGTCGGTGATGACATTGGCGTAGGCCATATAGGCCACCTGGCCATAGGCCGAAGCCGGTCCGGCAAAGGCAAAACGGGTTGCGCCCTGGCTGAGCGCATACTCCGTGACCCGGCGGACTTCTTCATCGGGCGGGAAGCTTAAAAGGAAAACGCCATCACCAGCCACGGTGGCATCGGTGGAAAACGCGATCAGCGGTATGCCATCTTCGGCTGCAACAGCACCGGCCGCCGCCACAGCCCCGGAAAACAGCGGACCCAGAATGACATCTGCACCATCGGCAAGCGCCGCCTCAGCCGCGGCCCGTGCCCCTGCGGGTGTTCCACCGGTGTCCTTCGGCAGCAGCAAGACGCCATCGCCTGCGCGCTCAAAAAGGGCAAGCTCAGCAGCGTTTAGGATATTCTCCGCCTCGACGCGCGCGCCGCGTGCATTGGCGCTAAACGGCAGGAGAATGGCAACGCGTGTCACATCCAGTTCGCGCATATGCTCGGGCGTATAGCCCAGCTCGGCGATTTCAACCGGCAGAACGGCGGGGGATGGCGGCGCGCCAATCACGGGCGGCGGGGCGGTGACCACCGGGGTTGGCTCTGGCACCGGCGTGGCACACGCTGCCAGGGACAACAGGCCCGCAGCCGCAGCCAGCCCCAGGCTTTTGCTTGGCCAGACCCAATTCCTCGGCGATGCTTGACCGGTCATGACACCCTACCCTCTGTCCGACGCGCTATGGCGCGAAGCTAACCCTGGCTGCGACGCCTCGCAACCACGCTGCACGGGGATGGCGCATGACTGAGTCCAGAAAACGGCAACGGGCAGAACGCTGGGGCCGGCGCGCTGAAGATATCGCCGCGCTAATGCTCCAAGTTCAAGGCTGGCGCATCCTGGATCGCCGGGCCCGGACCGGGGCGGGGGAGCTCGACATTGTGGCCCGGCGCGCCGGCATTCTGGCCTTTGTGGAAGTCAAAGCTCGCGGCACGCTGGAGGCTGCGCTTCAGGCGGTCACGCCCCATCAACGCGCACGCCTCTTGCGCGCCGCGGCGATCTGGCGGGGGCGCAGACCCGATCTGCTCGATTATGAAGTGCGGTTTGACCTGGTGGTCTGCGCACCGTGGCGCTGGCCCCGCGTCCAGCAATCTGCCTTCGGAGCAGAAAGCGGACATGGCCTGGATTTAATCTGACATGTGAGTCCGCCTCGATAGGGTGAACGACGGGTTAACTCTTCCCCGGCACAGTTACTCCGCTGGGAGAATAACGAGGGTTTTACTGTGTCCTGGTCCATCCGTGTCTCCGCCACCGCGCTTGCCCTTCTGCTGGCAGGCTGCGCCGTCGTTCAGCCTGGCCGGTCTGCCGGGCGTCAATTGGACGACTTCAATGCGGCCACAAGCATCAAATCGGCCATGCTCCGAGCCGAAGGCTATCGCCTGGGCGGGATTGATGTTGAGGTGACCGAGGGCGTGGCCTTGCTCACCGGAAGCGCGCCGCGGACTGAGGATCGCATCTATGCCGAATGCCTGACATGGTCGGCCCCATCGGTCCGTGAAGTCAGCAACCGCATCGAGGTTGGTGCCGGGCGCGGCCC
>JANQMI010000039.1 GCA_028280165.1 Oceanicaulis sp.
TGGCCTGGACATCGCGCTGCGCGGGTCGGGTCCACTGGACCTGGCTTTGCGCGAATTCATCGCCACAACCGCGTCGGCCAAAGGCTGGTCCCGCGTGACGGTGGATCGAGAGCCGGTGATCGAGCTCTCCGCCCCAAAGGTGCATTTCGGTGATGTGCCGGTTGTCCCGCCCCCAGGCGGCTTCCTGCAGGCGACCGAGGCTGGCGAAGCGGCCTTGGCCAGCGTCGTGATGCGCGCGGGCGAGGGAGCCCGGACGGTCATTGACTTATTTGCTGGATCGGGCGCGTTTGCGCTGCGTCTGGCGCGTCAGGCCCCTGTGCTGGCCGTCGAAGGCGAAGCGGCTCCGCTGCAGGCCCTGAAGCGGGCGGCGGAGCGAGTGCCGGGCTTAAAGCCGGTCGATGCCCGGGTGCGCGATTTGGCGCTGGAACCGCTGGGTGTGAAAGAGCTGGACGGGGCGGATCTGGTGGTCATCGACCCGCCGCGCTCAGGGGCGAAGGCGCAAGCCGAACGTCTGGCTGACAGCCAGGTCCCCACGGTGTGCTCCATCTCCTGCAACCCCTCCACCTTTGCCCGCGATGCGGCAATCCTGATCGAGGGCGGCTATCGGATCGATGGCCCCATCCTGCCGGTGGACCAATTCAAATGGACCGGCCATGTGGAGTTGGCGGCGATATTTCGGCGCTAAGGGTCCAGCGAGGCATAGAAGGCCAGGACCGCATCGCTCCAGATGTCCGGGGCCTGCAATTGGCAGAAATGACCGACACCGGCCATCCAGGTCAGCGTTGCTGAAGGGCAGACCTCATCCTTGAGATGCTGGGCCACAGCGCGCGGTGCCACCTTGTCGTCTGCGCCCCAGCAAATATGGATGGGACCTGTGTATCGGCTTAAGGCCTTGAGCCAGCGCGGGTTTTGGAAGCGGTCGCGGTCATCCAGATAGCGAATGACTTTCCAGGTCAGAAGATGGCCGTCCTGCAAGGTGTTGAGCATCCACATATGCTCGATGTCCTCGCGCGCAAAGGGCACCCCGTTGGCCCGCGTCACCTGACCTTTGAACGTCGCGTAGCGGGTGAGCTTGTTCAGGAGCGGACCAAGCCCTTTTTGGCGCAGCAGTTTTTGCATCGGGACCAGGGCGGCCTTTTCCATCACCATATTGCCGTCGGTGAAGGTCAGCGATTGCAGGCCAGCATCAAACCAGGCCGGCAGGATATCCTGTACCGATCGCGCGACGAGCTCGGTCACCACACTGTCGCCCATATCGTGGCCTATAACATGGCCGCCCCGCACGCCAAGCTGTTGCCAGACAAAGAGCAGGGCATCGGCCTGTTCCATCAGCGAGTAGGTCAGGCGTTCAGGCTTATCGCTTAAGCCAAAGCCTGGGAAATCCACCAGCACGATGCGGTCAAACCGCTCTGCGAGCCGACCGACGATTTTGTGATAGGAATAGCTGGACTCCGGAAACCCGTGCACCAGCAGCACCGTCTTGTCCGGCGATGCCGTGGTCACGCCGATATCGCGATAGAAGATTGAACACTCACCTTGGGGCCAGGTCAGCCTCTGACCGGCTGCATTCCAGGTCTGAATATTGGCCGGAAGGTCGTTGATAGAGGGCGCAGGCACACTTAGCTCCTTTGGACGGTCTGGCTTCAACCGTCCAGAAACTCAGCTTTCAGGTCAATCGTGGAGCGTGCGCCAACGTGGTCCGCGCAGCGCTTTAGCCAGCCTTGGGCGGCGTGGCGGCCTTGGTCGCGCAGCTCGGTTAAGAAGCACCAGCGCGTGTCATACTTGGTGGAGGCCGGATAGGCTTCTAGCGCGGTATCGGCTTTGATCGAGTGGACCAGGATATCGCGCAGATGGGCCCTGTCTGGATCCACCATGCCCTCACCAATCAGGCGTTTGACGAAGGCTATGGCTCTGAGCTCAGCCAGCAGGCTCGCATTGAACGTAATCTCATTGGCGCGGTTCATGATGTCTTCCGCGGACTTCGGCGTGCCAGCGCGGTGCATCGGATTGATATGCACGATGACCAAGTCGCGCGGCGTCTCAGCGTAAAAGAGCGGCCAGAGCGCAGGATTGCCGGTAAAACCGCCGTCCCAATAGGGCACGCCGTCAATCTCAACGGCCTGGTGAATGAAGGGCAAAGTGGCGCTGGCGCGCACCGCATCGAGCGTCACCGCTTCGCCCTTAAACACTTTGGGGCGGCCGGTTTCCACATCCGTGGCGGTGATGAAGAGCTGGGTCTGTTCGCAAGCCTGGACCGCATCAAAGTCAATTTGTTCAGCCAGGATATCGGTCAGCGGGTCGATATTGAACGGATTGACATTATAGGGGCTGAAGACCCGGTTCATCGCATCCAACCAGGCAAACCAGCCCGTGGCGGTCGCAGACTGAAACGGCCCGCCTGCGCGGCTGACCGCGCGCCAGAAGTCCTCCAGCGCTTGGCGGGCCCCGTCATGGCCATCGCGGACCCGCCCCATGGCCAATGCGCAGGCATTCATGGCACCGGCGCTGGTGGCGGTGATGGCACGCGGATCAAGCGATCCATCTTCTAAAATGGCGTCCAGCACGCCCCAGGTGAACGCCCCGTGGGCACCGCCACCTTGCAAGGCGAGGGATATCGGTTTTGGGGTCACCGCGCTGGGCACCTATTTGGCGGTCCAGCCGCCGTCCACCGTGATGGCATTGCCGTTCACATTCGCTCCATCATCACTGACCAGGTAGAGCAAGGCTCCGATCAGCTCATTATAGGTGACGAATTTCTTGGTTGGCTGGGCAGCCAACATCACATCGCGCACAACTTCGTCTTCGGAGATGCCGCGGGCTTTGGCCGTGTCGGCGATCTGGTTTTCCACCAGCGGCGTTTTCACATAGCCCGGATTGATGATGTTGGCGGTGATATTGTGCTCGGCCACCTCAAGCGCAACGGTTTTGGTCAGGCCGTAAACACCATGTTTGGCCGCGACATAAGCTGATTTGAATGGGCTGGCGCGTAGAGCATGGGCCGACGCGATGTTGACAATTCGGCCGCGGCCTTGGGCTTTCATCACAGGTATGGCTGCGCGGGTGGCGTGAAAGGCGCTGGTCAGATTGATCGCGATGATGGCGTCCCACTTTTCCAGAGGGAAATCCTCGATGGGCGACACGTGTTGGATGCCAGCATTATTGACCAGAATGTCCAACCGGCCGGTTTCGCGGTGGGCATAGGCGATCAGATCGGCAATCTCATCCGGCTTAAGCATATTGGCCGGATGATACAGGCAGGTGACTCCATGGTCGGCTGCAATTTTGGCGCGCAGAGATTCGATCTCGTCCGCATCACCCAGCCCGTTCAGGACAATATTCGCCCCATTGCGGGCCAAGCCCTCGGCCAAGGCCGCACCAATACCGGATGTCGATCCAGTGATGACGGCGGTCTGGCCGGACAAATCTACGCTTAGCGCGCCCATGACGAGCTCCTGAAACCTGGCGTGTTATGCTGCAGCGCAGAAAGCCGGTGTGGGCCGCATCCGTCAAGAGGTGTTGACCTATTCTTCCGGTGTGAATACTATGTAAAGAATGATTAGAAGCTGGGCGGATCGGCGCGTTGAGGTGTTTTTCCGAAGCGGTCGCGTGCCGACGAGGGCCGGTTGGGCCTCGGTGGAGCGTATCGTCCGGCGAAAGTTGGACATGCTAGATGCCGCAGCCCGGCTTGATGATTTGCGCCTTCCACAGGGAAACCGCCTTGAGGCGCTCAAAGGTAACCGTTCAGGTCAGCATTCCATCCGCATCAATGATCAGTGGCGGATCTGTTTTGTCTGGAAAGACGGCCACGTCGAGGAGGTAGATATTGTCGACTACCATTGAAGTCACACGCCTTCGCACTCACCCTGGTGAGGTTTTGCGTGAGGAGTTCATGAAGCCGCTTGGCGTGTCGCGTAATCAGCTGTCGCGAGACGCCGGCCTGCCTTTGTCGGCTGTGTCGGCCATTGCCGCTGAGAAGCGTGCCGTAACCGCTGAGACCGCTTTGCGGCTGAGCCGCTTTTTTGGCACCACTGCGCAATTCTGGCTCAATCTTCAGTCGGCCTATGATCTGAGCCTGGCCCAGCGCAATACCGGCGCGAAGGTTGAGCAAACCGTCCGTCCGTTAGACCAGACGGCCTAACCTTTTGTCAGGTCGGATAGATCAGATCACGCATTCAGCTTTATAATTTTCCGGATGACTTTGGCTGCAGACCGGAAATGGCTGGGCCCTGCGGATTCTGACCAGCGCCCGAGCGTCCAGTCATTCAGCCAAGCATACCGGTGCTGGGTATAGAGCTCGTCCTCGCTTAAGGCGTCCAGCCGGGTCCGAAAGTGGGTGGCGGTATCGTCAAATCGCGTCTTTAAGGCTGCCCAATCCTCTTGGTCGGCCGCAGTATAGATCGGCGCGTTATAGGCTTTGAGCTGGTTCCATTTAAATCCCGGGGCCGGGGTCTCCACCGGTGATCCATCCTTGCCGGTGTCATACCAGTGCCAGAATAGATCGAGCCAGTGGATGCGGTGGCCCATAATGGCTTTGATCGACACTGCGTCTTCGCTCCAGCACGCTGAAGTCTCGGTGATAGGGTCTATGAGTTTCAGGAGCTTAGCGAGCTCGCGGTCATAGACATCCAGGAGTTCGGTCTTGGAGGTTGCGGCCGGCATCGCTCTTAGCCCTTCACAGGAGCGGGCTGGGGCCGGGTGAACAGCCATTTGTCGGCGGTGGAGCCTTCAGCGTCATAGCGGTAGCCGCCAACGTCGAAGCCTTTCAGGGCTTCAGGGTCTTCGATGCGATGATCGATGATCCAGCGTGCCATACGGCCGCGCGCCTGTTTGGCATAGACCATCAGGGCGCGCAGCTTGCCGTCTTTTTCTTCCTTGAAGTCGGGGGTGATCACCGGGACACCCAGCGTCTTCAGCTTGGCCGCCTTGGCATATTCGTTGGATGCCAAGTTCACGACAGCGGGGCTTTCCTGTGCGGCCAGGTCGGTCTTCAGCGTCTTGGCGATATCGTCGCCCCAGAAATCATACAGATTACTGCCTTTGCGGGTTTTCAGACGTGTACCCATTTCAAGCCGGTAAGGCTGGATAGCATCTTTAGGGCGCAAAACCCCATAGAGGCCGGACAGAATGCGCAAATGATCTTGGGCCCAGTTCAGCGCCTCTGCGCTCATTGATGGGGCGTCCAGCCCGCGATACACCTCACCGTTGAATACCATGGCAGCGGGACGACCCTCGGTCGTTTCCGGATCAAAGGCTTTGAAGCGCTCGCGATTGAGCACGGCCAGGTCGTCGGACAGGCCCATCAGCTGTTTCAGCTTGGGGGCGGTGAGACCCGCGGTGGTTTTCGACAGAATGCGCGTGCGCTCTTTCAGCGCTGGGATCGTGGTCTCCACCTCCACACCGCGCGGTTCGAAATCAAGCGCCTTGGCCGGCGACAATAGAATCAGCATGCGAAAACGCTCCATTTCAGGTCAACACAGCAGATAAGGTGCCCGATCGGCCGGGGCAACCGGTGCGGCTATTGGCCAACCAGAATGCGCGGATTCATGATTGAATTGGGATCGAGCGCCGCCTTTACAGCGCGCATGATCTCCACTTCGACCGGCTTGCGCGCCGACAGCTCCTCGCGCTTCAGAATGCCCACGCCATGCTCTGCGGAAATCGACCCACCATGAGTATCCACGAGGTCGTAAATCTGCGCGGTCACCGGGGTCATGCGCTGGACAAAGGCCTCGTCTGACCCGGGCGCGCGGCGTGCGATGTTAAAGTGCACATTGCCATCGCCCACATGGCCGAAGGCGATCACCATAATGTCCGGGTCAGCGGCCTCAGCCAGCACGATGGCCTCCTCCATAAAGCGGCCCATGCGCGAAACGGGCACCGAAACATCATGCTTGGCCGCTTTGCCATGGGCTTTTTCTGCCTCAGGGATGCCTTCACGCAGCGCCCAGAAGCCGGCCGCTTGGGCCTCAGACTGGCTGATGACGGCATCGAAGGTGAGCTCACGCTCAAAGGCGTCGCCCAAAGCCTCTTCCAGCAGGACAGGTGCCCGGCCTGTTTCGGCGCTGACCATTTCGATCAGAACCGTCCAGTCCGGTGCGCTGTCCAAGGGCTGGCGCACGCCGGGCAGATGGTGCACCGCCAGGTCGATGGCGGTTTTTGGCATCAGCTCAAAGGCGGCCACGGCACCGCCGGTCCGGTCTTTCATGAAGCTCAGCAGGTCGACAGCGGCACGCGGGCTGTCCACCGCGGCGATGGCCACGGCGGTCGAGGCCGGTCGCGGAAACAGCTTCAAAGTGGCACCGGTGACCACGCCCAGCGTGCCTTCGGCGCCAATGAAAAGCTGTTTGAGATCATAGCCGGTATTGTCTTTCCTCAGGCCTGACAGATCAGACAGAACACGCCCATCGGGCAGCACGACTTCGAGACCCAGCACCAGATCGCGCATCATGCCATAGCGCAGCACGTGGACGCCGCCTGCATTGGTGGAAATCAGCCCGCCAATCATGGCGGAGCCCTGTGAGCCCAAGGATAGCGGGAAGAGCTTTCCGGCCTCCGCAGCGGTGTTCTGGATGGTCTCCAAAATGGCACCGGCATCGCAGGTCAGCGAGTCATTGGCCTGATCAATCCCGCGAATGGCGGTCATGCGCTTTAAAGAGATCAGGACTTCGCCCTGGGGCGTCGAGCCGCCCACCAGCCCGGTATTGCCCCCTTGTGGCAGCACGGCGATACCCGCGCCATTGCAGACGGCCAGGATGTGCGACACCTCCTCGACGCTGCCGGGTTTGAACAGGATCGGAGTATGGCCTTGATAGCGGCCGCGCCAGTCGCGGGCGTGACCCAACATTTCGTCAGGGTCTTGCGTCCAGGCTTTGGCGGGCAGGTGGGTGAGCAGAGAATCGAGCGCGTGCATCATGCCCGCTATGATAGGCAGGCCTGGCGTCTCGAACAGGGGGGATTTGGCTTATTTCGGTGCCGGTTTCAGGCTGGCCTCAAAGCGCAGAGATGGGGCTTCTTTGGCACGGCCTTCGAACAGGAAGGTCGAGCCCGTCTTCTTGCCCGTCAGCACGAGTGTGAAGTCGTCATAGTCACCGAAAACCGAGAATGTGTTTTTGTCATGCTGGCGCACGCGCAAAGTCACGTCGATCCGCTTCTCAGTGCCGCTGATCTCGCCGACATAATACATGCCGGAATCGCCGCCATAGACCGTCGAGCCTTCAACCACAATGACACCGCGAGCATCGTCGAGAGGCGTGCGGAATTGGGCGAGGTATAATCCGCTTTCCATAACCATGGAGGCAACTTAGCACAAAGGCGTGAATCACGCTTTAAGGCTATTGCTTAACGAATGGCTGAGGCGCGCCTCAACCTGTCATTGATGGCTTCACCCAGGCCGGTGTCCGGGATCGGCGCGACGGCGATGGTTTCGGCCTTGCCGTCCAGCGCTCTCAACCCAGTAAACAGCCGCGCCGCAGCTTCGGTCAGATCGCCTGAGTTAGACAGGTTAAAGCAATGCTCGGCCCCAGACCCGGTGTGAGAGCCGAATGCCAAATAGGCTTCACCCACGTGGGGGGCCTCTGCGTTTAACCGGACCTGCGCTGCGGGTGCATAATGGCTGGAAAGCTGGCCGGGCGCGGTAGGGGCGGTCGGTTGCGCGACGGGGTTGGTGACAGCGCCGATGACCGCTTCGATCTCCTCGCGGGAAAGGCCGCCGGGCCGCAGGAGGGTGGGGCGGTCTGGATCGATGAAGGATAGGATCGTGCTCTCCACACCCACAGGGCAGGGGCCGGCATCCAAGATCAGGTGAATACGCCCATTCAGGCTGTCCTTCACATGGTGGGCCGTGGTCGGGCTTACCGCTCCGGAGCGATTGGCGCTGGGGGCTGCGAGCGGCCGGTCCAACCGCTTTACAAGCTGGGTCAAGGCGTCCGACCTTGGCCAGCGCACTGCGAGCGTTTCAAGCCCTGCGGCGGCCAGATCGCTCACGGCGGTGTTGGCGCGGCGGGTGGCCACCAGGGTGAGCGGGCCTGGCCAGGCGGCGTCTGCCAGCTCCAATGCGGCTTTAGGCAGGTCCACCAGGCGCTGCGCCCGGTCCAGGCCGTCCACATGCGCGATCAGCGGATTAAAGCGCGGGCGGCCCTTGGCTTCATAGACCCCGGCCACGGCGTCACCCCGGGTCGCGTCACAGGCCAGCCCGTACACCGTCTCCGTGGGGACGGCCACGCAGCCACCGGCGTCCAGGATCGCCGCAGCGTCTTCGATCGCAGCGGGATCGCTGGCGGATCGGATCGGTGTTTCGGTGGGAAGGGCAGGGCGCATGGCGCTGTCCTAGCCTCCGCGTGGGTCGCAGGCAAACGCGACGCTTTATTCGGCGCGGTCCGCCTCAATACGCACGACCAACTCGACCGTATCGCTGACATTGTCGCCCCAGCTGGAATTGACCATGCCCAAATCTTCACGGCTCAGCGTAAAGCCGCCTTCGGCCACAGCGCGGTCACCGGCAATGTCGAGCGTGAAGCTCAGCACGACGTCGCGGGTCAGATCGCGGATGCTGAGCGTGCCAGCCGCGTCATAGCCTGCGTCTGTTGCGGTGATGGAGGTGGAGGTAAAGCGCACCAGCTCAAACCGGCCGACATCCAGCCCCGACGAGCCGTCCATCGCGTTTTGATAATCGCTGATCTGGCGGCCCTCGGCATTAGTCACAATGCCGGAGGTGGCATAAACCGCCGCTTCGATGGAGGCGGTGTCGAGCGTGTCCGGATCCAGCGTGATCGTCGCGTCGAACTGATCGAAGGTTGCGATCGTCGGTGCATTGAACACGGTCAGGCGCGCTTCCACCGAAGACGCCTCGGTATCCAGCGCCCAATCCTGCGCGATAGCAGGCGTGGCAAAAAGGGTCGCAGAAGCTGCGGCAAGCAGGAAGGATTTCATATCAGTCACCTTGGAGGGGGAGATGTGTCTTTTTTGAGGTGGACTAGCGGATGATGGGGATCATCCGTGCCAACACGCCGTCATTTTTGACGAATTCATGTTTCATGGCCGCAGCGATGTGCAGCGCCATCAGCGCAATAAGGCCCCAGCTGCCGGAGCCATGCATGCTGCCGGTCAGGGCCTGGAATTCGGGGGTTTGAGGGACCGGGAATTTGGGAAGCTCGATCGCATCAAACAGCAAGATGGGCTGCTCGGGCCCATAAGCGGACGCCGCCATATAGCCCCCGATCGGCAGGCCGATCATGAAGACATAAAAGGCAATATGGCTGAACCGGGCTCCGATCCGTTCCCAATCGGCCATACCCTCGGGCAGTGGCGGCACCTTATGGGTCACTCGCCAGAACAGCCGGAAGAGAGACAGGACCAGGATGAGAATGCCGGCGGTCTTGTGCCAATTGAACCCCGATTTCAATTCCAGGAATTCTTCATAGGAGCTGATCGCATCGCGCTGATCGGTGAGCCACCAGCCATAGAAGATCACTGAGATCAACAAAGCCGCCATGATCCAATGCAGCGCAATGGCGACGCCGGTATAGCGCCCCTGGTCTCTGTCTGTCGTTTCAGTCATGGCTGTCGCTTACTCCTGAAGGAATTCTGCCTCGATACGTAGCGTAACTTCGTCGCCGATAAAGTTCCCAGGAAGCCGGCCAATGCCGAATTCAGTCCGGTCGATCGCTAAATCAGCTGCAAAACCAAGAGTCTGGCGGCCTTCCAGGGGATTAAAGAGACCCCCGTAAAACTCTGTTTCCAAAACGGCAGGACGCGAAACGCCCTTTAGCGTGAGCGTGCCAAACACCCGTCCCGTGGTGTCGCTGGTGACTTCAATGCGCTCAGAAACAAAGAGGATTTGCGGATAGGTCTCGGTGTCAAACCAGCTGCCACCGCGCAGGGTTTCGTCAAAGTCTGGATCGCCGGTGGAAATCGACGCAGCTTCGACCGTGGCGGTCAGCTCGGCCGCCTGCGGATTGGCCGGGTCGAACGACAGGCTGGCATCGGCCCTGTCAAAGCGGGCGGTGTACCAGGACAGGCCCAGATGTCGGATCCGCCAGGTGACGCTGGTATGACCGGGATCTAAGCGCCACTCGCCGGCCGGCAGATCGACAGGGTCCACCGAAGGCGGTGACACACAAGCTGTAAGACTTGCGATCAGCGTGATCGTGGCGATGGCTCCGCGCCAGGCATTCATCGACGGCCCCCAAAACAGGTCAGAGAGGCAAGCTAGTGCACATTCGCGCCCGCGACCAATCGCCCAGCCTCTACCCTCAAGGCTCGAACAGGTTATGTTGCGTCGCTGACAGGCTAAAAAGACCCAGTTCGAGGACGCCCACTCCATGACCTATCGCGCGCCGGTTCGTGACATTCGTTTTGCTCTAGAAGAGATCGCCGCCATGGACGGCTTAAAGGCCACAGGGGCGTTTCCGGAGTTCAGTTCCGACCTGACGCCCGCGATCCTCGATGAAGCCGCCAAGCTTGCCAATGACGTGCTTGCCCCGTTGAACTGGACCGGTGACCAGACCGGCTGCACGCTCAAAGACGGTGCGGTGACCACCCCGGCTGGCTTCAAGGACGCCTATGAAACCTTTGTGGAAGGCGGCTGGCAGGGCCTGCAATTTCCCACTGATGCAGGCGGTATGGGCCTGCCAAAAGCGCTGGGCTGTGCCCTGATGGAGATGCTGCAAAGCTCCAATATGGCCTTCGGCCTTGGGCCCATGCTGAGCTTTGGCGCGATTGAATCGCTTATCGAGATTGGCTCTGAGGACTTGCGCTCGACCTATCTGGACAAGCTGATCAGTGGCCAGTGGACGGCAACGATGAATTTAACCGAGCCTCAAGCCGGCTCTGATGTTGGCGCGCTGCGCACCAAAGCTGAACCCAATGGGGATGGCACATGGGCCATCACGGGGCAGAAAATCTACATCACCTGGGGCGAGCATGATTGCGCCGAAAACATTGTCCACCTGGTGCTCGCGCGCACGCCAGACGGTGCGCCAGGCACTAAAGGGATTTCGCTCTTCCTGGTGCCGAAATTCATTCCCGATGCGGATGGCCATCCAGGCGCGCGTAATGCGGTGACCGCCATTGGGCTGGAACACAAGATGGGCATTCACGGCTCACCGACCTGCACGATGGAGTATGCCGGTGCCACGGGCTGGCTTCTCGGTGAGGAATTCAAGGGCATGGCCGGCATGTTCATCATGATGAACTCGGCGCGGCTGAATGTGGGCGTTCAGGGGGTCGGTATTGCTGAGCGCGCGTATCAACAGGCCCTGGCCTATGCCAAGGAGCGCCGCCAGGGACGGGCCATCAATCAGGACGGTCACGGCCCCCACGCCATCATCGACCACCCAGACGTGCGCCGCACGCTGGCGGTGATGAAAGCCAAGATCGAAGCGGCCCGGGCCATCTGTTTTCACGCGGCCGTGGAAGCTGATCTTGCCCTGTCCATGGATGAGGAAGAAGAACGCGCCTGGTCCAAGCGCCGCGAAGATCTGCTGATTCCAATCGCGAAGGCCTGGTCCACCGATGTGGGGGTCGACGTCGCGTCCATGGGTGTGCAGGTCCATGGCGGAATGGGCTTTGTCGAGGAAACCGGCGCGGCCCAGCATTATCGTGATGCACGCATTGCGCCCATCTATGAGGGGACGAACGGCATTCAGGCCATCGATCTGGTCGGTCGCAAGCTCGCCCGCGATGGCGGGCACGCCATGCGCGAGCTGATTGATGATGTGCGCCAGACCGCCGAGGACTGTGAAACCAGCTCAAACCCGGAATTGCCGCTGCTGGCCCAATGGCTTGCCCCCGCCGGGGACGCGCTGGAGGCTGCGTCAAACTGGATGCTGCAAGCCCCCGACGCCGACCGCCTTGCCGGAGCGACCGCGTATCTGAAGCTGGCTGGAGACGTGGCAGGCGGCTGGCTGTTGTGCGTTGGTGCCGTTGCCGCGCAGCGCATGCTCAAAGATGGCGTTGGCGAAGATGACTACGCCCGCAACCGCATTGCGCTTGCGCGGGTTTACGCCGAGACGGTCTTGTCGGCCGCACCGGGCCTTCTGGGGGATATCAAGATCGGCGCAGATACGCTGTTTGAGCCCGGTGAGGGCATGCTGGAAAGCGCCTAGATCCAATAGCCCTTAGGATCGGTCTGCGGACGTCCATCGACCACCCGCATCAGGCCAACCACCGAGCGGATGACCAGCCAGATTCCGCCCACCAGCCAGATCAGCAAGCCAAGCCCCAGCAGCCAGAAGGTGGCCAGGCCCACCAGGAAGATCAGCAGCGAATACCAGAAGGTTCTGATCTGGTAGTCGAAATGGCTTTTCAGCCAGGCTTCGGCCTGGTCGCGGCGCACATAAGCCAGGATGACTGCAGCGATGATGGTGATGCCGTTGAAGATCGCCAGGAAACACAACACGTAGTTGACGATTGCCAGAATGCGATCGCCGCTTTCATCCCGCGGGCTTTCGGTTTCCATGGGGCGAGCGTCGGTGTCGGACATGAGGGGCACCTTTTGTGACTGTCTTTATGACCCATCGTTACCACAGTCTGGACGGATTTGACCGTGTCCTGGGCGTATCTTGATTAAATTTAATAACAGTCGGGACAGCCTATCGGTTTGGCATTCGCCAGAAGACAGGTCATGATTAGTCGAAGCGCGCACACTGGACGCGCGAAATTGCGTGACGGACAGGGACATTCATGAGCGATGCACCCGCACATCCGGCCTCTCGGGGTCCGGTCCTTGTGACCATGGGCGATACGGTTCCCGGTCGCGAGATTCACAGCGTGATTGGAATTGCGCGGGGCTCTGTTGTGAGGGCCCGCTTTTTTGGACGCGACTTCATTGCCGGTCTGCGCAATCTGGTTGGCGGCGAAGTCACTGAGTATACACAGCTCATGGCTGAGGCGCGTGAGCAGGCCCTTGGCCGGCTGGTCACCCATGCCGAACAGCTGGGTGCTGATGCTGTGGTCACCTTCCGGTTCTCCACCAGTGCGGTGATGGAGGGCTCTGCTGAGATTCTAGCCTACGGTACGGCGGTAAAACTGAAATGATGGATCTGGCGATGCGAACAGCAAAGCGCGCCTTTGATGAAGTGGGCGAGATTGGGCGCTTCCTGATCGGCGTGGCGGGCGTATGGGTGATCCTGGTCACCTTTATTTTCGCCGCCTTCCATATCCCATCGGTCAGCATGCAGCCCAGCCTGCAGGTGGGCGACCGTGTGCTGGTTTCGAAATTCTCCTATGGCTATTCACGCCACTCCTTGCCGTTGGGCCTTGGCTATATGGTGCCGGAGTCCTGGTCGGGACGGATTTTTGGATCTTTGCCAGAGCCCGGTGATGTGATCGTGGTGCGCGATCCAGGCCAGAATATCAATCTGATCAAGCGCGTAATCGGGCTGCCTGGCGACCGTATCGAAATGCGCGCTGGACGGCTCTACATCAATGATGAGCCGGTTGAGCGCGTGCCCCAGGGCGTGGTGCGCTATCGCGACCGCAGCGGTGTGCTGGTCGAGGCCGCCGTCTATGACGAGACGCTGCCCAATGGATCGACCCACACCATTTATGAGCGCACCGATTCAGGCCGGCTTGATAATGTCGGGCCCTTTGTGGTGCCGAGCGATAATCTCTTCCTGATGGGCGATAACCGGGACGCATCGGCAGACAGCCGTGAAGCCGCTGGGCTGGGATATGTCCACCGCGATGAGGTGGTCGGTCAGGCCTGGACCGTGTTGTTCACATTCGCGTCCTGCCGCGAGGAAGAAGGCCTGCACTGCCCGCCCTGGCGGGTGTGGCGCGGGCTTTAGGCATACACTCTCCTGCCCGACCCTGAATCGAGTTCAGGACAGGCTCCGTCGGGGCCCAGAGCCGTTGGCAGGGCGCTGCCCCCCCAACCGACCCGTCGGGTCACCCTCCCCGCAAGGGGGGAGGGATGGGAGCCAAGCCGATTGGAATACGACGCGAGACCCAAGGTCCTCCCTCCCCTTGATGGGGAGGGTGTCCGTGGAACGGACGGGTGGGGTGGAGGTCACAGAACGCCGAGCTGCCCCCCCACCCG
>JANQMI010000061.1 GCA_028280165.1 Oceanicaulis sp.
ACGGCAGCTCCGGACAAGGCCCAGGCCTGTGGGCTCGACCCGTCGCGCATTTTCCCGTTCGAGGATGGGGTGGGCGGTCGCTATTCGCTGTGGTCGCCGGCAGGGCTGAGCCTGGAAGCGGCATTCGGACCGGACATTTATGACCGCCTGCTGGCCGGTGCGGCAGCCATGGACACCCATGCCCTGACCGCACCGATTGAGCAGAATATGGCCATCGCTAAAGGTCTTATCGATGTGTGGAATCGCAAGTATCGCGACCTGCCTGCGCGCTGCGTGACCGCGTATTCCTCACGCTTAGAACGCCTGCCCGCCTATCTGCAACAGCTGGAAATGGAAAGCCTGGGCAAGTCGGTTCAGGCCGATGGTGGTCCCAGCGGCGGCAGTGGCAACCCTTGCCCGCCGACAAAAGACTCCGGCGCGTTGGTTTGGGGCGGGCGCGGCTCCGACCTGCAGCATTCGGTGTTCCAATGGCTGCACCAGGGCCAGGACGAAACCCCGGTCGACTTCATTGGCCTGGTAGACGCTGAATTCACACAGGATGAACGCGCCCGCGCGCTCAACGCCAATCTCGCCGCCCAAGGTGCAGCGCTCACACGCGGCAAGGTGGGTGAGGGCGATCTGGCCCCGCACACGGCCATCGCGGGTGGTCGGGCCAGCAGCACGATTTTGATGCACGGATTGACGCCAGAAACGCTGGGGGCGCTTATCGCCTTGCACGAACACAAGGTTTTTGTCGAAAGCCTGGTTTACGGCATCAATCCCTTTGACCAATACGGCGTGGAGCTGGGCAAGCAGCTTGCCCGCGCCATTCTTTCGGGCGACACGGACGTTCTTGACGGGCCGGCGTTGGATATTGCGAAGCGGCTCGGCGTTTAAAGCTTTTTCCTATTGTGGCTCGCGAATCCGCGTAAACGGGATGGCGATCCAGATCCGGCGCGTCGCCCTCGCGCGCATGAATGAGGCCTTGCCATGAGTGATACGATCCCCGCGCTTGATCCGGCTGACATCAAGCCGCTCGCCAATGCTGTGCGTGCGCTGTCGATGGATGCTGTAGAGGCCGCCACATGCGGTCACCCGGGCATGCCCATGGGCATGGCGGATGTGGCCGCGGTGCTGTGGACCCGGCATATGAAATTCGATCCGGCTGATCCGCAATGGCCGGACCGCGACCGCTTCGTTCTGTCTGCCGGGCATGGCTCGATGCTGATCTATTCCATCCTCCACCTGATCGGGGTTGAGGGTGTGACGATGGAGGAGCTGAAAAACTTCCGTCAGCTGGGCTCAAAGACTGCCGGTCACCCTGAATATGGCCATTGCCCGGGTGTTGAAACCACGACCGGTCCGCTCGGTCAGGGCATCTCCACGGCGGTGGGTATGGCGCTGGCTGAACGCATGCTCAACGCGCAATACGGCGATGATCTGGTGGACCACCACACCTGGGTGATTGCCTCGGATGGCGATCTTCAGGAAGGCGTCAGCCAGGAAGCAATTTCGCTGGCGGGGCATTTGAAACTCAACCGCCTGATTGTGCTGTGGGATGACAATTCCATCTCCATTGATGGCTCCACGGACCTGTCAGACACCGTCGACCATGTGAAGCGCTTTGAAAGCGCGGGCTGGACCACGATGACGGTGGATGGCCATGATGCTGCGGCAATCGACGCGGCGCTCACCACCGCGAAGACCAGCGACAAGCCGGTCCTGATAGCCTGTAAGACGATTATCGGCTTTGGCGCACCGACCAAGGCCGGCACGGCTGGATCGCACGGTGCCGCGCTGGGGGCTGATGAGATTGCCGGAGCCCGTGAGGCGCTGGGCTGGGCCCATGATCCCTTCGTGATCCCCGATGAGATTTATGACGGCTGGGCCACCACGGCCGGCTTTGGCGCGCTGGCGCGCAGCGCCTGGGAGCAGCGCCTGCAGACCTCAGAGCATCTGGAAGCCTTCATCAGCCAGCTGTCCGGCGAACCGCCCCTGGCGGCCATTCAGGCACTCAAAGCCCATATCCAGACGCTGCTGGCCGATAAGCCCGCGATGGCCACCCGGGCCTCATCCGGCAAAGCCATCGAAGCCTTCGCCAGCGCATATCCGGGCCTGGTGGGCGGCTCAGCCGACCTGACCGGTTCGAATAACACCAAGGCCAGCTATCATACGCCGGTCAGCGCGCCGGACTATTCTGGCGGCTACATCCATTACGGCGTGCGCGAGCACGGTATGGCCGCAGCGATGAACGGTATGGCGCTGCATGGCGGCATCCGGCCTTATTCGGGCACCTTCTTGGTCTTTGCCGATTATTGCCGTCCAGCGATCCGCTTGTCGGCGCTGATGAACCAGCCGGTCATCTATGTCTTCACCCATGATTCCATTGGACTGGGCGAAGACGGCCCCACCCACCAGCCGGTGGAGCATCTCAGCGCCCTGCGGTCTATTCCGAACCTGGCGGTCTTCCGCCCCGCCGATGGTGTGGAAGCAGCTGAGGCCTGGATCGCAGCCCTGGAACGCACCGATGGCCCCACCGCGCTGATCCTGTCGCGCCAGAAAGTGCCGCATGTGCGCAGCGACGATGGCGCGATCAACGCGTCCAAGCGCGGGGCCTATATCCTCTCTGAAGTGGACGCGCCCAAGATCACCCTGATTGGCACCGGCACCGAGCTTGAGCTGGCGCTCGACGCTCAGAAAACCCTGATGGATCAGGGAGTGGCGGCTCGCGTTGTGTCCTGCCCGAGCCTTGAAACCTTCATGGCTCAGGATGCGAGCTATATCGACAGCGTAGTGGACCCGACCCTGCCGGTGGTGGCGGTTGAAGCGGCCGTGCGCTGGGGCTGGGATGGATTGATCGGCCGCGATGCGGGCTTCGTGGGCATGACCGGATTTGGGGCTTCGGCTCCCGCGCCTGAACTGTACAAGCATTTCGGGATCACTGCCGATGCGGTCGTGGCCGAAGCGCTGAAGCGGGTGTAAGGGGCCGGGCATGGCCAATCTGGATCCGCTCCTGAAGCGCTATAAGCAGGGCGAGGTCCCGCGCGCAGACATGCTGACCCAGCTCATGGGCCACACCATTTTGGTGCCGAGCGCCGCAGAGATCGACGCTCAAGGGGCCGGGTATGAGCCCTTGGTCTTCGACCGTTTGGGCACCCCAATGGTCGCGGCGTTCTCCAATACGGCGCTGGCGGCCAAATATCAGTCCAGCCATCCCCATCTTGTTCCGATCAAGGCCTTGGGTTTCGTCCAAGCCCTCCAGCCCGAATTTGGCCTAGTGCTTAATCCCGGTGACGCGCTCAGCCTGGAGTTGGTCCCCGACCTGCTGGCCAGACTCCGCCAGCAGATGGGCGCGTTTTAAACCACCTCCGCCACGCCAAACGCGATCAGCCGGGCCACAGCATCGCGGGCTTTATCTTCGCCCAGCTCGGCGAAACCGCCAGCGGTTAAGACCTCACCGGCCAGGAAGCGCTCCAGAGCGGCCTCCGCCGGAGGGTCGAAGCTGATCGGCCCGCCCGGAGCGACCAGGGCGATGTGCTGGCCGTCTTCGGCCAGATGCAGCGGCACCCGGCTGCGACGCCTGATCGGCGTATCTGCGCTGGGCTGGCCTAAGGTGATAGCCCCAGCGGTATTGGCCTGGCGCGTGGTGACAAAGCGGTCGGTGAACAGGGCGAGCACAGCCTCGAAATCGGCCGTGTCGCGGACGGCCTGCATCGCGGCATCGATCTGCGGCTGAAGCGCGCTGGCATCCATGTGGGTGAAGCCGGGGGGCAAGGCGGCCCGCAATTGAGGGGATTTCAACGCCGCTTCGGACACGGCCTCCAGCAGGAAGTCGGCCCAGGTTTTCACCAAAATGCCCGTTGTGATGTGCAGGCTCGGGCCATCGGTATCGGCATTGACCGCGTCATGCATCAGACCCCGGGGCACGTAGAGCACATCGCCGGGCTGCATCACCAGCTCGGCGGTAATCTCTCCGGCGGCCACGGCATCAGGCGTAAACTGCTCGCCCCGAAAAGGCGCACCAACCGGTGTGTCATAGAGCCGCCAGCTTTTGGTGCCTTCGACCTGCATCACCAGCACATCATGGGTGTCGTAATGGGTCTGAAAGCCCTGGGCATTCGGCGGGGTCAGGTAAATATTGGTCTGAACCGCGTGGGTGAAGTCCTGCTCCAGCGCCCGGCACAGCTCGGCCAGGGGCCGCTGCTTGCGATGCAGCTGTGGCAGGATCAGCGTTGCGCCCTCTTGATAGGCGCGTGCCACCAGCCCGCGATCGGCGAGGCCGGTCTCGGACAGATAAGCACCGGGCTCGATGCGCGGTTCGGCCCGGGCCATGGACAGCATATCGCCGGCAAACACCTGCTCAGCCAACAATTCGTCCATCCGCGCCGTGGAGATAAGACCGGTGAAACTGCGACCGCCTGGATTGGGCGCATGCAGCGGTTTTTGCTCCCAATAGGTCTCGAAAAACGTCGCGGAATCGATGGGGGCGATAAGGCCGCTGAGCCCCGTTGCGGGATCAAAGCTGTCAGTCATCGAAGGCCATTAAGCGCGCTAGCAGCGTCGCCCCTGTCCAGCCGGGTCGGCATAGGTGCCGCTATCGCTGTCGCTACAGCTGCGCCCACCATATCCGCCGCGGCCCTGTCCGGCCGGGTCCGCGTACGCGCCACTGTCGGAGTCGGTATAGCCACTGCCACCGCCGCGACGTCCGCCACCGGCGGGATCGGCATAGGCACCGCTATCGGTATCGGTATAGCCCGTTTGTCCACCGTGACAGTTGCGCCCGCCGCCGACGGGATCGGCATAACTTCCGCTATCGCTGTCACTGCAGCCGCGCGCGCCATATCCTCCGCGACGACCCTGACCGGCGGGGTCGGCATAGGCTCCGCTATCACTGTCTGTATATCCCGATCCGCTACCATAGCCGCAGCTGCGCCCTTGGCCGACCTGATCGGCATAGGTCCCGGCATCGCTGTCGGTACAGCCCCGCGCGCTGCCGCCGCGTCCGCCACCGACGGGGTCGGCATAGGCTCCAGCATCGGCATCGGTAAGGCCGGTATTGACGCCGCAGCGCCGGCCGTGGCCCGCCGCATCAGCGTAGGTGCCGCCATCGCTATCGGTGCAATTGCGTGCGCCAGAGGCCCCGCGCCCGCCCCCCATCGGGTCGGCATAGGATCCGGCATCGGCGTCGGTTATGCCCGTGGTCGCACAGCCGGCCAGTCCGGCGGACCCCACCGCGACCCCGGCCCCGGCAACACGGGTCAGGAAGGAGCGTCTTGAGAGTTTTCTGCGTTTGGTCATGGACGTGTCCCCTTCGTCCTTGTGCGGATAGTGTAGAGACTCCCAGGATGAATGCCAGATGAATTCCACTCTATGATCGTGGTTTTTAAGGCACAGACAGGGCTGGTGGGCTCAGCTATAGCTGATCCTCTATGACACATTACTCGTCCGAGACCCGTTAGGGCCTCGCCCGTCAGCTTCAGACTGACCGGTGCGAGGCGCATGACCGAGCCGGCCGCTTCTTGAAGGAGCGGCCTGTGAGCCCATGCCCACAATGCAAGGCGCGTTGTGGCCGATTAATCGGACATCCCTACAGTGGACATTTCAAAAGATGAGCAGCGCGTGCTTCACGTGCTGGCACAAGGCGGTCGCCTGATGGTGGTCAAGACCCCGGCAGGCCGTATTCTCGAGGTGGAAGGCATCACCCGGGACGGCTGGCGCATGCCGGCTATTCGACCCCGGCTTTTCCGCAAGCTGAAGTCAAAAAAGGCCATTGCCTCAAAAAGCGGCGGCCCCTATCGCATCACCCGCCGGGGGTTGGAGCTCGTCAGAGCTCAGCCCGACAACCGGTGAAGCTGCGGCGCTATACCCTTGCTCCTCTCCGAGGGGAGAGGGTATCCGGGCGCTAGCTTTTGATGATCTCCACCCCACCCGTCCGCTAACGCGGGTCGGGTGGGGGCAGCGCCGGAGCCCCCGCACCAAGCCATCCTACACCCTCTCTTTCCCGACGCAGGTCGGGACCCAGAGATCATCGAATACCGCGTTTGAAAGCCCTGGGCCCCGACCTGCGTCGGGGAAGACGCGTATAGGCTGGGTTGAGGTGCTTTTCATTGGCAAAGGCCTCGCAGGACGCCCGTCGCTCCCGTGACAGTAGCGGTCGCCTTTTGTTCCGAACACGTTATCCTCTCGAGCGATGACACAAGCGATTCGCATTCTTGGGATTGATCCGGGCCTGAATGCCACCGGCTGGGGGGTGATTGCCCAAGACGGAACGCGCTTGTCGCTGATTGCCCATGGGGTGATCAAAGCCCCGGCCAAAGCCGCGATGGCCCGCCGGCTCTGCTTTATTCATGACGCGGTTGAGGCGCTGTTGGGCGAGCACGGGCCCCATGAAGCCGCGATCGAAGACCAATTTGTCGCCAATAATCCCGGTTCGGCGCTGAAGCTGGGTCAGGCGCGCGCGGCCGCCATGCTGGCCCCGGCGCGCGCGGGGTTGGTGGTCGGCGAATACGCGCCGCGGCTTGTGAAGAAAGCCGTGGTTGGAACCGGTGGCGCAGACAAGGCGCAGGTGGCGGCCATGGTTTCGGTGCTCCTGCCCGGGGCGAAAGCCACAGCTGACGATGCGGATGCGCTTGCCATTGCGATCTGTCATGCCAACCACCGCAATTCACAAAGGCTCGCGTCATGATCGGCAAGCTTAAGGGGCTTATTGATAGCCTTGGCGAAGACGAGCTTGTGCTCGACGTGAACGGGGTTGGCTATCTGGTCCATGCCGGGGGGCGCACCTTGTCGAAGCTGGAGGTCGATGCCGAAGCCACGCTGCACATCGAAACCTATGTCCGTGAGGACCAGTTCAAGCTGTTCGGCTTCCTGTCCGAAGGCGAGCGCGCTTGGTTTGTGCGCCTGCAGTCGGTCCAGGGCGTTGGGGCCAAGCATGCGCTGGCCCTTTTGGATGCGTTGGGGCCCGGTGAGGTGGAAAGTGCGGCCGCCTTGGGCGATGCCTCCGCCTTCGAACGCGCCAAGGGTGTGGGCAAGAAGCTGGCCCAACGCATCGCCACCGAACTGAAGGACAAGCCGCCTCCGCTCGGACGCAATCTGGCCGGTGGGGCTGCCGCTTTGAACGCCGCACTTGGCACGCCCGTCGCAGCTCCGGCTGTCGCCGGCGGAGGTGCCCGCGAAGCCGCGGTCTCTGCGCTCATCAATCTGGGCTATGGCGAAGGCGATGCCCGCCGGGCCTGCGCTGCGGCGCTGAATGAGCTGGGCGAAGACGCCAGTGAAGGGGCGCTGATCAAGGCGTCTTTGAAGGAGCTGGCGCGGTGAGGTCGCAGACTTGCCAGGTGGTATCTCCCCCTGCTTGCGGGGGGAGTGTCCCGAAGGGACGAGGGGGGCTTGGCAAGCGTTGCAACGCCCCCTCCGCCCGGTTCCCGGGCACCTCCCCCGCTGCGCAGGGGAGGATAAAGGTCTGCGAAGACGGGGGATATTTCGCCCCATGACCGAAGACCGCCTCATCTCCGCGGACGCAAGCCCGGGCGATATGCGCGACAAGGCATTGCGTCCGCTATCCTTTGATGACTTCGTCGGGCAAAAGGCCGCGATTGAAAATTTGAAGGTTTTTGTGGGCGCGGCGGGGCGCCGCAATGAGGCGCTCGACCATGTTTTACTGTCGGGCCCGCCGGGCTTGGGTAAAACCACGCTGGCGCAGATCGTGGCCAAGGAACTCGGCGTCAATTTCCGCGCCACGTCGGGTCCTGTGATCGCCAAGGCGGGAGACCTGGCTGCGATCCTGACCAATTTGGAAGAGCGTGACGTGCTCTTTATTGACGAAATCCACCGCCTGCTGCCGGCCGTGGAGGAAATCCTCTATCCGGCCATGGAGGATTTTGCCCTCGACCTGGTGATTGGAGAGGGGCCGAGCGCGCGCACGGTGCGGATTGATTTGCCGCCGTTCACGCTGGTTGGCGCAACCACCCGCGCAGGCCTGTTGGCCACGCCGTTGCGGGACCGGTTTGGTGTGCCGGTGCGGCTGGAATTCTATGATACCGCTGAGCTGGCCAGCATTGTGGCCCGTGGGGCCCGCAAGCTCGGGGCTGCCATGAGCGAGGACGGGGCCCGCGAGATTGCCAAGCGTGCCCGCGGCACACCGCGCGTCGCCGGCCGCCTGCTGCGCCGCGTGCGGGACTTCGCCGAGGCTGACGGTGCGCCGCAGATCGACCAAAAGGTGGCGGATGCTGCGCTGAAACGCCTGGAGGTCGATGAGGTGGGCCTCGACAGCCTGGATCGGCGCTATTTGAAAGTCCTGATCGAAGGCTTCGCCGGGGGACCGGCCGGTCTCGACACCCTGGCAGCCGCATGCGCTGAAGCGCGCGACGCCCTGGAAGACGTGGTCGAGCCTTTCCTGATCCAGCAAGGCTTTATTCAACGCACGCCCCGGGGACGGGTCGCCGCGCCGCGCGCCTGGACGCATTTAGGGCTGGAGCCGCCTCGAACGGCGGCTGGTGATTTGTTTGGAGACGCATGAGTGTGACCCCGCCTAGCTCTGGTCTCTGGACCTCTGGTGTCCATCATCTCCCCGTCCGGGTCTATTACGAGGACACCGACTTCACGGGTGTTGTGTATTACGCCAACTATCTGAAATTCCTGGAGCGCGGACGCACGGACTCGCTTCGGTCGGCGGGCGTGGCGCATTCGGAGCTGCTGGACGCCGACCCCGCTCTGGGCTTTGCGGTGCGTAAGGTCACGGCAGAGTATCTGATCCCGGCACGCATTGATGATGCGTTGGTCGTGGAGACGCAGGTCACTGAGGCGCGAGGCGCTCGACTCCATTTCTCCCAACGCATCCTTCGAGGCGAGGACGTGCTTCTGACCGCCGAGATTGAGGCCGCCTGCATCGATATGCAGGGCCGGCCCAAGCGTTTGCCGAGGGGGGTGGTGAGCGCGATTGAAGCGGTGAGGGCGGTTTAGCGGGGCTCTCTCTTTGTCATTCCCGCGTACGCAGGGGTGACGACAAGACGCGGTCGGCGCGGCGAAATGCCAGCACCCTGTGATCTCCACCCCACCCGTCCATTTCATGGACACCCTCCCCATCAAGGGGAGGGAGGCGATAGGTCTAGCGTTGCACTCTAACAGGATTGGCACCCGTCCCTCCCCCTCGCGGGGAGGGTGTCCGCGCGAGCGGACGGGTGGGGGGCTGCGCCGACGCTTGATCCCTATGGATCCTGGCTTGCGCTGGGGGAGATGGGCAATCGTGGGTAATGACACCCCGACGCCATCAGGCGTCGCAAGGCGAATAGCCGCCCGCAGCGAGAGCGCGCTTGCGCGCGGCAAGCGAGGACTGGCGACCCGGAGGGTCTGTGCAAAGGAGATAACCGAACCGTAACGCTTCAAACCTTCAAATCGCCGCATTCGCTCGCCATCACGGGGCCCGAAGACCCTCAAGTCTGCAGGCTGGCTGTTGGCGTAGGGCTTGCACGCGGCTACACATCCTGCCGCTTGGAAGTGTCAGCGCCGGACAGATGGCGCGTGTTTGAAAGAAGAGTGACCGCCATGGAAAGCGTTGCCGTTGAACTGGCGAGCCCGACTGAAGACCTGACCATCGTCTATCTGTTCATGCAGGCCGACATCGTGGTGAAGATCGTCATGGGCATTTTGGCCTTTATGTCGGTCTGGTCCTGGGCGATTGCCGTTGAAAAAGCGCTGCAGCTGTCTGGCCACCATGCCCGTGCGCGCAAATTCGAAACCGAGTTCTGGTCCGGCAAGCCCCTCGAAGAGCTGGCCGAGCGCTATGGCCGGGACGGCAAGCATCCCTTCGGACGGGTGCTGGCGGCAGCCTTGAGAGACTGGGACGGCTTCTCAGTGGCCAAGGCCGGCGGGGCGGAATCCAACCGTGAATTGTCGAAGATGGAAGGCGGCCTCGGCGTGCTGGCGATCATCGGCTCGTCCGCGCCCTTTATTGGCCTGTTCGGCACAGTGTGGGGGATTATGAACTCCTTCCGCGCGATTGCGGCGACGGATAACACCTCGCTTGCAGTCGTCGCACCGGGGATTGCCGAAGCGCTGTTTGCAACTGCGCTGGGCCTGCTGGCCGCAATCCCGGCGGTGATCTTCTTCAACGCGCTGACCTCGAACCTCAATAAATATGCGGCCAAGCTCGAAGGCTTTGTCGATGACCTCGCCGCGATGGCGAGCCGGGGCAGCTAGATGGCGGGCTCGGTCGATACCGGGGGCAATGGCCGCCGCCGCTGGAAGCCCAATGCGGAAATCAATGTCACGCCCTTTGTGGATGTGATGCTGGTGCTGTTGATCGTTTTCATGGTGTCCGCGCCGTTGCTGACGGTGGGGATTGAGGTGGACCTGCCCGATACCGAAGCCCGCGCGATGACGACCTCAGAGGAGCCGATCACGATCACCATCCAGGCTGACGGCACGCTCTTTCTGATGGAAACCCCGATTGAGTTTGACGCGCTGTCGCCACGCCTGCAGGCGATTGCCGGTGTGGGGTCGGAGGCTCGCATCTATATTCGTGCCGATGACGGCGCGGAATATGGCGAGGTCATGCGCGTGATGGCCCGGGTTTCGGCGGCTGGCTACGCCAATATCGGTCTCGTCACCGACCCGATCTCCGAATAGAGGCAGGCCGGAGCGATGCGCCAGATCCTGGGTGTCCTCCTCTCTGTCATCCTCCACGCCGGCGTGGTGGGGTCGGCGCTGGTGTATTTCCCCGCCGCCTCAAGGCTGATCAATGAGACCGTCGTCATCCCGGTCGACCTGGTGACGATTTCCGACATCAATAATGTGCGGGCGTCGCGCCCAGAGCCTGAACCTGAGCCGGAACCCGAGCCTGAAGCGCTGCCCGAAGAGATCGAGCCCGAGCCCGAGCCGGAGCCCGAACCCGAGCTCGAAGCCGAGCCGGAAATCATTCCGCCCGCGCCGACTGAAGAACCTGAGCCAGAGCCCGTGGAGCCGGAGCCCGTTGAGCCCGAACCCGACCCTGAGCCCGAGCCTGTGGAGCCCGCGCCAGCGCCGGAACCGCGTCGCCCTGAGCCTCAGCGCCTGGATCTGGGCGATCTGTCCCAGGCCCTCACTCAAAACCGGGCCCGCGGTGAAGCGGATCAGGGCGAGACCCGCAATGCGGCTGGGGCCGGGACCGCGATGACCGCTACGCTTCAATCCATGGCGGCCAGCCAGATCCAGCGCTGTGTCCGATCCAATCTGGATGCCCCGGCAAGTATGGACCTGGCCGTGGTCGTGCGGGTCAGCCTAGACCGCGATGGCTCGCTCGCCTCTGCGCCCGTGCTGGCGGATGAGCGCCGGATTCTAAATTCCACCAATCCTTTCCTGCGCGTGGCTGGCGAACGGGCCTTGCGTGCCGTCATTGAGTGCGCGCCCTATCAGCTTCCGCCACAGAATTATCAGGAATGGCGCCGTCTTGAGGTCAATATTGACACCCAAGCTCGGCGTTGATGAAACCCGTTGAGAGCCCAGCCCGGAGCGTTCCGCCCATGACTGTCACGTCCTTTCTTCCCCGCCTTGCCGCCGCGATCGGTGCGCTTGTCCTCATTGCAAGCCTGGCTCAGGCGCAAGCGCCGCTGCGTGTCGATGTCACCGAGGGCCATCTCGATCCGCTGCCGATTGCGGTGACCGATTTTGTGCCGGGCGGCAATGACCCGCGCGAAGTGACCAATGGCGCGGAAATCGCTCGGGTGGTGACCAATAATCTGGGCAATACCGGCTTGTTTGCGCCGGTTGCGCCAGAGGCCTTCATCGAAGAGATCACCGATATTGATCTGCGCCCACGCTTTGGGGACTGGCGGGTGATCGACGCCTCTGCGCTTCTGGTGGGCCGGGTGACGATTGATCAGGATGATCGCATGGTGGTGGCTTTCCGCCTGTGGGATACCGCCACTGAGCAACAAATGCTGGGCTTGCAATTTGTGACCTCGCCGGACAATTGGCGGCGCATTGCCCACAAGGTGTCCGACGCGGTCTATCAGCGCCTGACCGGTGAAGAGGGCTATTTCGATACGCGCATCGTCTATGTGTCTGAAGGCATTGGTCCGGATGGCGAACCGATCCGCCGCCTGGCGGCCATGGACCAGGATGGGGCCAATCCCTCTTTCCTGACCGACCGCAGCTATATGGCGCTGTTGCCGAATTATTCCCCGAACGCGCAGCAGATCACCTATGTCAGCTTCCGCGACGGCCAGGCGACCAGCTATCTGTATGATCTGGAGACCGGCCGCCAGGAAGCGCTGTTTGATCAGCGCGCCAATGAGGGCCAATCGCTGTCGGCGCGTTTCCACCCCACCGCACCCGAGCTGGTGGTATCGGCAGAGCGCCGCGGCGGGCATGACCTGTTCCGCTTTGACCTGCGCGCCCGCACGCTCAGCCAGTTGACGACCCACCCGTCCGACGATGTGGAGCCGTCTTATTCACCCGATGGTGAACAAGTGGTTTTCTCCTCCTCGCGCTCCGGTCAATCCCAGCTTTACGTGATGAATGCCGATGGCACCGACCCGGTGCGCATCACCTTTGGCGAGGGCCGCTACACCACCCCGGTGTGGTCGCCGCGCGGGGATCTCATTGCCTTCACCAAACAGCTGCAAGGCCGCTTTATGCTTGGTGTTGTGGCCGCTGACGGGTCTGGTGAAGAACGCATCCTCTACGAAGGTTATTTTGTGGATACGCCGGCCTGGTCGCCCAATGGCCGGGTGATCCTGTTCACGCGCGGTGATGCGTCCCGGGACGGAACCCGCTACTCGATTTGGAGCGTGGACCTGGCGGGTTTCAATCTCAGACGGCTTCCAACGCAAGGCGCAGCCTCTGATCCCGCCTGGTCACCCTTGATCGATTAGCCGTCACGTGTCTAACTGCCCGACGAGCGCGTGCGCAACGTCGAGAGGGGTTAGACGCGCCCGCAAAAAAACCGAATAAAACACGGCTTTAAATAGAGCAGGGTCTTAAGGGACCTGCCCGCCGGACCGAGCAGAGGGACAATATTATGAAGCGTTTTGTATTTGCAGCGATTGCCGCCTGCGGCTTGTTTGCGGCCGGTTGTGCGACCCAGCCCGAGCCTGAACCACCGGCACCGGCTCCAGCGCCTGCTCCGATTCCTGCACCGGCTCCGGCTCCTGAGCCCGCCGGCCCGATCCCTGGTTCTGTTGAAGACTTTGAAGTCAATGCGGGTGACCGCGTCTTCTTCGATTTCGACCAGAGCACGCTGACCAGTTCGGCGCGCGCAACGCTGCGTGGACAGGCCGCCTGGCTAAGCTCCTACCCAGGTATGCGTGTGCTGATTGCCGGCAATGCCGACGAACGCGGCACCCGTGAATACAATCTGGCGCTGGGCGCACGCCGCGCCGCGTCGGTTCGCGACTTCCTGATCAGCCAGGGCGTTGACCCGTCGCGCATCAACACCGTGTCCTACGGCAAAGAGCGTCCGGTATGCCGCCAGTCGACCGAGCGGTGCTGGGCGTTGAACCGCAATGGCACCACGGTGATCCAGGCCGGCGCTAGCTCTTAATTTAGAGCGCGATCGCCACACACAAACACCCGCCTGGGACATCCTGGGCGGGTGTTTTTGTGCGCGGTCATATCCACATGACCGTTTCCTTACGGTCGATCCTGTGCTTCGATCCCGGGCTATGAATGTTGCGTGGGGGCGCGGCAGACGTTGGGGCAAGGGGAGCATCATGATTATCAGAGCCATTCTGGGCCTCGTGTTAAGCGGCGGCCTGACCATCGGTGCGCTGTATGGCGCAGGCGAATTTCTGGGCATTCGCGGGGCGACCGCACACGAGATCGCCGATATCGAACCCGGCGAGCCCGAGGGCGATGTCGGACCAGACACTGCGTCAATTGACCCGATGCCAGATGACGCCGGTGAAGACGAGCCGATCTATGACGTCCGCCTGCCGCTGCCCTATGGCGAGGGTGATGCGGCTGGCTGGCTGGCTGACGCTTTGGCGGGAAGCGGACCCTATGATGTCGATGGGCAAAGCGTGGACATTGCCGCGATTGCAGCGCGCGCGGCGGCCGGTGATGGGGCCAGTGTGACCTGCGACTCCAGCCATGTGGCCTTCCACTGCAATCTGATCGATGAAGTCGCCGACGTCCGTTACGGCTTCGGCCTGCAAAACAATGCCGAGGGCGGATATGAAATCCCGGACGGCAATGTGCGGACCTATGAGGTGAACTGACACTCGCCTTGATTTCGCCTTTCAAACCGGGATGCTCTGTCATCCCGGTTTTTGTTTATGCCTGTCTTTTGCCACGGGAGCTTCGCCATGGTGCGCGTGCTAAGCTTTGTCATTCTTGTTTTCGCGATCACGGCTCCGGCCGATGCCCAGTCCCGGCGTGAGCTGGCGGCCAGGCTTGATGCCGCCGAAGCCCGGCTGGCCGAAATTGAAGCGCGCGCGCTTCAGGGCGATCCGGTGGCTGAGACCCTGATGGGCCGACTGGATGCGCTGGAGCGTGAACAGCGTGTGATGACCGGCGAACTGGAGCGCCTGGCGTTTGAAAACCGCCGCCTGCGCACGGAGGTGGAGGCCATGGGCCGCGATGTGGATGCCTTGCTCGCAACGCCCGTTCAGCCGCTGACCGGTCCAGCCGTCCTCGATCCATCCCAGATCGATCCCAATGATCCCTTTGGCGAAGCGCGCGCTCAAAGCGTTCAACCGCTCCAGGCCCCGGCCGGGCTGCAGCCTCAGCGCCCAGCCGACGAGTTGCCGCCAGCGACCAATCCTGGCCGCGTGGAGCAAAGCTTTACCGCTCAAGAGCTGGCGGCACCGACCACGGCGTCGGTGGATCCCGATGCGGTGTTCAATGAAGGCCGGGCTCGCCTTCTGGACGGTGATTTCGGCGGGGCGCGCGAAGCCTTTGCCGATTACACCGAGCAATTCCCCGATGGCGAGCAGGCGGGTGAGGCTTGGTATTGGCTGGGGGAAACCCACTTCATCAATGGCGAATATGATGCTGCGGCCAATGCGTATATTGCCTCGCTCCAGCAAGACCGACAGGGGTCGCGGGCACCGGATGCGCTCGTGCGCCTGGGGGCCTCTTTTGCCGCGCTGGGCGATACGACACGCGCGTGCCAGGTTCTGGCGACCTTCCCTGCGGAGTTTCCGCGCGCGAGCGAAGATGCCCGTCGCAAGGCGCAGCGCGAAGTCGCCCGTCTGGGCTGCTAGCTTCGCATGACCCAAAAGCTGGCGCTGGGGCTGTCGGGCGGCGGAGATTCTCTTGCTCTGCTCCATGCGCTGCGCTCAACCCATAGCCATGCTGAGCTCCATGCCCTGATCGTGGATCATGGTCTGCGAGAGGGCAGCCGCGCGGAAGCTGAACAGGCAGCAGACTGGGCGCGCAAGGCCGGGGCCAAGCCAAGCCTGATGACATGGACAACCCCGCGCGCGGGCCAAGGCCATGCCCGCCTGGCGCGCCATCGGCTTTTGGCGGACGCCTGCCTTGAGCGAGATGTTGGCCTGTTATGCTTGGCCCCCACCCTTGATGACCGGGTTGAGACGCTGCGCATGCGGGCCGATCGCTCAGGGGGGCTAAGGCAGCTGACCGGACCGACGCGTGTTGATCCCTCTCCGCTGTGGCCACAAGGCGGTGGGGTCACGCTGGCGCGCCCCTTTTTGACTCTGCGCCGGTCCCAATTGCGCAGCTATCTGAAGATGCTGAACCAGCGCTGGATTGACGACCCCAGCAATTACGATCCGCGCTATGAGCGGGTGCGGTTAAGGCAGGACGCCTGGCCGGCGGGCGATGAACAGGAATTGGACCTGCTGGCACGCAGCGATC
>JANQMI010000068.1 GCA_028280165.1 Oceanicaulis sp.
GCGTGCTACGGAGTGCGTGGAGGCTGGCATGGCGAAGATAGACATCACAGGACATCCGGTTCGGCTTTGCGCCGATCATAATCGGGGGCTCGCCTGTCCGGCGACGCTCGGGGTACGGCTGTGACGCCGGCACCCACCTGGAGCTGAAAATGATCTGAGCCTGGGCATAGGTCCGAATTCAGACCGGCCAGCAACAGCAATTTGGAACCGGCCTCACCGGGAGGCGGCGCGCACTGATGAGGTGTGTGAACGGAGACATGTGGCCGCGTGTCGGCCCTGAATGTGGAGGCTCGCTATGAGCAATGAGATCAAAACCGCGAAGCATCGGTCTGCGGGGCGCGGTTGGATGCGCCACCTTCTTACGACGTCAGCGCTGGCGGGCCTGACCCTTTCGGCACCAGCGGTGGCCCAGGATGTCACAATCAATGACGGTGTGGTCAGCAATGCGGGCGCGCCCGCCGTAGACGTCGATATTTTGAGCGGCGACATCTTTGTATCTCTGCTCGGGGCCTCCACGACGGGCGATGACGCCCCTGCCATACGCTTAGCCACGTTTGATGGTGAGGTGACGCTTTTTGTGGATGGCGACGTCTTTTCCAGCGGCGACGCCTCGAGTGCTCTGCGTGCGAATGCCAGCGAAAATATTTTGATCGCGGTCGCGGGTGATGTCGGCGCGCTGGGTCGGGACTCCTTTGGCGTCTTTGCGGTCTCAGAAGCAGGCGATATCGACATCAGCCTATCCGGCCTTGTCACAACCAGTGGCCAGAATGCCGGTGCCGTGAGCGCTCTGGCGTTTGAAGGCGACATCTACATCGAAGCCAACGCCATCCAGACCTTTGGCAATGCGGCGATTGGGGTGGATGCGACCGCCTTTGAGGGCGCGGTCCAGGTCAATGTGGGTTCGGTGATAACCATGGGCGATTTTTCATCCGGTGTCGCGCTGGCAGGAAGCTTTATCGACTTTGAAGCGTTTGACCTGATTGCGACCGGCGGGGACCGGTCATCCGGCATTCTCGCAAATGGCCAGGGCGTCATTCTTGACTTCATCGACGTCTCAACGGCTGGCGAATTCAGCACCGGTGTTGGCGTCAGTGTTCGCGATGGCGCTCTGGAGCTGAGAGGTGGGACTGTCATCACCACCGGTGACGATGCGTCTGCAATCGAAATTACTGGCCATAACAGCATCCTGACCCTCGACGTCGAAAGCGTCGAAGCGCGCGGCTTTGGGTCGTCTGGTATTGAAATCGACGCCTTCGGTTCTGATTTGGTTGCTGAGATTGGAACCATGGCGGTCAGCGGCGACGGCGCGGACGCCGGGTTAATCGTTAGATCAGACGGGGGCGCGATCGGTGTTCAAGTCGAGGGTGTCTCAACGTCCGGATTTGGTGTGAATGGATTGGATTTTCGCCTGATCCCCAACGCTGGTGCCGATCTGGATGCGCCTCGGCATAGTGGCATCACAGTCAATGCAGGATCCATCAACACCTCCGGCGATCAAGCCATCGGGCTTAGACTGGAGGTGGACCCCGATCTTGAAGGCAATGGGACCGCCGGGCCGATTACGCTGTCTGCAGACGCGATCAGCACGCTGGGTGAAGAGGCCTCTGGGCTGCTTCTGCTTGATCAAAACGGCCAAACCCAAGTCTCCATCGCTGTCGGTGACGTTACCACCCAAGGCCTTCGAAGCTTTGGCGTTGCCGCGAATGCTGGAGCGAGCGATATCACCGTTGATTCAACAGGGATTATTGCGACGGGCGGGGCGCGTTCTGACGCCATTCGTCTCGTCTCACTTGGCAACATCAATGTCACGGCTGCGATGGTGCGTACGCTTGGGAATGGAGCCGAAGGCATCCATGTCACCAACCGTTGGGGTGCCGGTGAAGGGGACGCGCCTCGATTCGTACAAGTCCTAGCCGATGATGTGCAGACCCAGGGCCGCGACGCGTCCGCAATTCGGGTCAGCAGTCGCTCGGCGGATGTCACCGTCAGGGCCGGTGACGTTGAGGCCTTCGGCAACCTCTCGGACGGGATCGATGTGCGCACCCGAACCGGCGATATCGCGGTGTCGACGACCGGCCAGGTCCACGCTCATGGTGCCTGGGGAAATGGCATTGGCGTTCGTACAGACAGTGGGACCATCAACATCGTGGCCAGCGATGTCGTCGCGGAAGGCTTTAATTCATTTGGCGTCGTCGCGACATCCGACGGGGGCGGAGATATCTCAATCGTCCAGCTGGGCGATGTCATCTCGACGGGTGAAAACGGAAGCGGTGTTGCCGGCATCGCATTCTGGAACCCCGCTGAGGGCGAGGCTTCAGGGACTGTGAATCTCACCATTAGCGGCGATATCGATGTGGTGGGTGAGCTGAACGCCGTTGATCCTGACTTTCCGACCCTCGGCAATGCCATCATGGTGCATGGGCAATCCACCACCGTGTCCATCGCCGAAGGCGCGCGTGTCTCAGCGCAAAACGGCTACGCCTACCTGGCTCTGGATCGGACCCTTCAGGGCCCGGACGGGGCGGTTGAAACGGCGGGCGATGATCGTCTCAATCTCTTCGGCACACTCGCTGGCGATGTCCGCTTCGGAAATGGCGATGACTGGTTCCTGATCTCAGGAGCTGGGGCCGACCTGTCTGAGCTGGGCTGTGTCGAAGGAGGCTCAGGCTCGGACATCCTGCAGTTTGGCAGCTGGTCGGGGAGCATCAATGCCTCGCAATTCGACAGCTTTGAAGAGCTCATTCTCGTTGAGAATTCCTGGCTTACGCTGCGCGGCGATTGGCGTTTCGAGCAGGTTTCACTCAGCGACTCCATTCTAGCGTTCTCAAATGGCGCGTCCCTGGCGGGCGACGTTATAGCGAATGAAGTTGGAGAGCTTGCCGCTATCAACTTCGCCAATCCGGGCGCGAGTTCGGCCATGTTGGACGGCGACATCTTCATTGGAGGCGGTCAGCTCATCCTTGGCCTCCTCGATTCCGAGGCGTTCCGGCCGGATGGCAATGATCAGGCCATCATCATCGGATCCATCACAGGCGACGTGTTGGTGGGTTTCGATGTCGGCATTGGCTCCGGTCAGATCATCGAAGCCGACGCGCTGACCGTAGGCGGCGGCGTGTTGGGCGACGTAAGCGTTATTCTCCGGCCCTATGGTGCTACGCCGGGCGACGGTGTTGCTGGACCGCTTTTCACCTTCGGCGGACCGGTTGGAAACATAACGCTTCGCGATGGTCCGTTGAGCTGGGGCGGGCAGGTGTTTGATCTCGAGTTCGGCGCTGCGCCGGCGGCTGCAGCCGCTTCAACCTCAGCCTCAGCGTCAAGTGGCCCAGCCAGCACTGGGGTTTCGGTGTCGTTGGCTGCGACCGGTTTCACCAGCTCCGGTGCCGCTGCGGTTGCGCTTCCGGCCGTGTTTGATGGCCTGGATTCAAGCCTGGCGACCGGTCTTCTGCTTCACCGCAGCCTCGTCAGCGAGGGGCCGAGCTTCTGGGCTCAGGCGGTCTATGATGACTTCGATGGAAGCGTGGACGGCTTCGGCTATGGCGGCGAACAAACCGGCGTGGTGCTGGGTGTGGATCTGCCGCTGCCGCCCAGCCTGACGGCCAGCCTGATGCTACAGTCGTCTCAAGCTGAGTTCGACATTGATCAAGCCGGTCTCGGACAGTCCGTGCTCGACATCGACACCTTCGCCGTCGGAGCGTCGCTCGGCTGGTCGCCGGCGGGCGCAAAGGCTTACATCGATCTAGGGGCGTGGCTGACCGATCGCGAGATCGAGTTCGCTGGGCAGTCGATCCGCAGCCAGGGTTCGGTAGTCACCGCCGAGGCAGGACACAGTCTCAGCATCGGAGCGGCGACGGACATCCAGCCGCTGGCGCAAGTCGTTTGGTCGCATGCTGAAATCGATAGCTTTATCGATGGTATCACCGGCAATCGGATGCAGCCCGGTGACAGTGCGAGCTTGCGCCTGCGGGCGGGCGCGATCCTGCGTCATGCGCTCGGCGAATCCTGGTCACTCAATGCCTTTGCGATGGCCGATCACAATACCCGCGACGCTGGACGGACCTTCCTCGCCAGCGGCTACACAGACACTGCACAGCTGTCCGGACTGGCCGGCGAGTTTGGCTTCGGCCTCAGCGGTGCGTTCGACGCGTGGACCTTGTCTGGAACGGTGTCGGGCCGGGCCTCTGACGCCGAGGAGGCGGCTGACACGTTCAGCGGCCGTGTGCGTGCCAGCCGGCGCTTCTAGCCAGCCCTCAAATTCCAAAAACCAATCACATTGAGGAAAGGAGTATATCGATGATGGATATTCGTAACGTAATCCTTGGCGGCGCTGTTCTGGCGGTCTCAGCGTGTTCAGCCATCATGCCGCAGCAAGTCATCTCGGTCACAACGCCGGAGCCCGGCGCTGAGGTCTATCTCGCCTTGCATGGCAGTCGTTCCATTGGGGTGTCCGGGACCGGCGTCGCGGGTAGCATCCCCATGGGTCAGGCTGACACCGCATTCGTCTTTATCGGTGAAACTCCCCTGGAACACACCTTCTTCACAACACGCTACCAGCCGGGCGTGATGGTGCCTGGTGAGTTCAGCTCCAATCAGCAAACCGCTTTCTCCGAAGCCACGGTCAGAGTGGTCTATGACCATGGCGGCCAAGAGAACCGGCGTATCCGTCTGAATAACGGTCAGATCAGCCTGCGTTTCGATGGCCGGTCAGGGGAGCAGGCGAAATGAATGCGTCACGACCTCGCGACTATGGGCCCTGGTCTGAGACTGGAGCGGGCCGGTGGATGATCGCGCTGACTAGCGCTGTGGCGTTGGGTTGGATGGCCAGCCCGGTCGCCGCGCAAGATCAGCTCCCGGCCTTCGATCTGCTGAACGGCGAAATCCCACTC
>JANQMI010000121.1 GCA_028280165.1 Oceanicaulis sp.
GGCTCATCAACAAAAGTGTCAGCCCCTGCTCAGCCGTTTCAGCGCGTGATATGGATAGCGCAGTATCCGGGCTTAGACGGTCACCAAGAACCGCTTCAGCGCGCTCGCGGGGCCGACCTGTCCGACCGACACGCTCCGCTAGCGTGGATGCGAAATCGAGGCGCTTTAAGACCGCGTCCGGGCTCGCCCAGTCCTCGGCCCGGTCCGGCCAGCCGGCCGGTGACGGGGCAGAAAAAGGGGCCTGTCCCAATGAAACATAGCCGGTGTAGAGCTGGCGCGGATTGAGCCCCTGCGAGTTCAGCGCGCGCAGCGAGGAGAGCAGGGATTCCTCCGGCGTTTTGAATTTAACGAGTGCGGGGTCGAATGCCGATGGCGCGGTGATCACAGCACGGGCCACCTCTGCCAGCTCGCCATCGCTCTGACTGAAGGCAGACGCGATGTGATTGATGTCGCGCGCATCGGGCTCATCGCGGAAGAAGTGACGCGCCAGCTTGGTGGCGATGAAAGTGGCTGTCTGGGGCCGACTGGCCAGATACCGCAGGGCCTCGCGGGAGCGATCAGGGCCTTCGCCTCGGAAATTACGTCCGAGCAATTGATGCGTGCCCGGCTCCTGGATGCGGACTTCAAAAACCGTTTTGCCATAGTCGGCCGGCTCAGACCGCAAGCGCCGAGAC
This sequence comes from Oceanicaulis sp., assembly GCA_028280165.1. Classification (GTDB taxonomy): domain Bacteria; phylum Pseudomonadota; class Alphaproteobacteria; order Caulobacterales; family Maricaulaceae; genus Oceanicaulis. The sequence goes on from JANQMI010000121.1 coordinate 675, forward strand.
GCGACCGTCCAGCCCGTGAGGATGCGTGCTAACGCCTCCACATCATCCTGGCCATAGCCGCCATCCACACCCAGCGTATGTAATTCCAGGATTTCCCGGGCGAGATTTTCATTGATCCCGCGATCGAGCCGGCGTCCGGCGCGGGAATTCGGCCCAATGGACGTCGCCTGATCGAGATAGATCAGCATGGCGACGTGAGTTTCAGCCGCAACCAGCAAATCTTCAAACCGGCCAAAGGACAGAGGGCGAATGACTTCAGCCTCCAGCGTAGGCGCAATCATGCCCATTTGAAGCGAGTTGGCGCTCACCGAGAAATGATTGGACCAGAAACGCACCCAGCGTTCAGCGAAACTGTCCGGAGTGGTCAGCGCCAGATTGGTACGCGCTGAGATGTGAGCGACGCGGGGCTCGCGAATGAATTCGCGGACCCGGCGCTGAACTTCTTCGGGATCCGAACCTGTTTCTTCGATCTGGCGGCGCAGTGCCGGGTATTCGGTTTGCAGATAGGTCAGGCTTTCAGCAGCGGTTGGAACCTCACCGAGCGCGTGCACCGATTGCGCCCCGATCTGCTGGGAAAGCCAGCCTTCAGCATCGCTCCCAATCGACCCTAGCTCTTCGGGCTTGGCCCCCAAACCAAACCGCGTCGCGGCAATTGCAGCATCCATCGCACTCATGGAAGCCTCCAGATTTCACCCCTGTTGTTTGGACTGTACGGACCAAACTGCCCCACTCCGTCGCCGCTTCTGGACCTTTCTTCGCGAAGGGGCTAAACCGCCCGCAAATTGGTGCGGCAGGCTGCCGCGCAAATAACTTGCACAGTTAGAAGATCAGGAGCGCATCATGGCCCTTCGTGTGGCGATCAACGGGTTTGGCCGGATCGGCCGTCTGGCTTTGCGCGCGGTGCTGGAGCACCAGCGCACCGGCGAGATTGAAGTCGTTGCGATCAATAATTCCGGCGACGCTGAAGTGATCGCCCATCTGTTGAAATATGACAGCGTCCATGGCCGCTATACTGGCGATGTCACGGTCGGAGATGACTGGATCGATCTGGGCCAAGGCAAAATCACCAAGGTCAATGACCGCGACCCGGCCAAGCTGCCCTGGGGTGATATGGGCATCGACCTGGTCATGGAATGCACCGGCAAGTTCAATGACAAGGACAAGGCCTCGGCCCACCTGAAAGCCGGGGCCAAGCGCGTGCTGTGCTCGGCCCCGGCCAAGAACGCTGACAAGACCATCGTCTATGGCGTCAATCACGACCAGCTGACGGCTGAAGACACCGTGGTCTCCAACGCCTCGTGCACCACGAATGGTCTGGCCCCGGTCGCCAAAGTGCTTAACGACGCGGTGGGTATTGAGCGCGGTCACATGACCACGATCCACGCCTATACTGGCGACCAATACACCTTGGACAAAAACCACAAGGATCTGCACCGCGCCCGGGCTGCGGCCATGTCGATGATCCCAACCACGACCGGAGCGGCGAAAGCCGTTGGCCTGGTCCTGCCGGAACTGGTCGGCAAGCTCGACGGGGCCGCCGTGCGCGTACCGACGCCGAATGTGTCGCTCATCGATCTGGTGTTCACAGCCAGCAAAGCCACCAGCGCAGACGAAATCAACGCTGCGGTGAAGGCTGCGGCGGACGGCCCACTGAAGGGCGTGCTGGGCTATGACGACATCCCGCTGGTCTCGATCGATTATAATCACGACCCGCGCTCATCCATCGTCGCCATCGACAAGACCAAGGTCATCGATGAGAAGCTGGTGCGTGTGATGACCTGGTATGACAATGAGTGGGGCTTTGCCTGTCGCATGCTGGACACGGCGGTGGCCATGGGGCGTTTGCTCTAGCCGCCCGCCCCCCTTGATGGGGAGGGAGCACGGTCACAGCCCAGGATTGGGCGCAAAACGGAAGTGAACGAACCATGATCCGCCGCCTTCAAGATGCTGATATTGCGGGCAAGCGCGTGCTTGTGCGCGTGGATTTCAACGTGCCGATGAAGGGTGGGCACGTCACCGACGACACCCGGCTGCGCTCCGCTCTGCCCACGATTCAGCACCTGCATGACGCGGGGGCCAAAACCATCCTCGCCGCCCATTTCGGCCGTCCGAAGGGAGAGCGGAAGATGGAGATGAGCCTGGCCCCTGTTGCCACGGCCCTCGACGCGCTGATCGACGGGGTGGACGTCCGCTTCGTCTCCGATTGTGTGGGCAGCGATGTGCAGCAGGCCGCATCCAGCTTGCAGCCGGGCGGCGTCCTGCTTCTTGAGAACACACGCTTCCACCCTGGCGAAGAGAAGAATGACACAGCCTTTGCTGCTGAGCTTGCCAACCTGGCTGATCTTTATGTCAACGACGCCTTCTCTGCGGCGCACCGGGCCCACGCCTCGACCGAAGGTGTGACCCAGCACATCCCGGGCTATGCGGGTTTGGCCCTGCAGCGCGAGATCGACCATGTGACAGCCGCGCTGGAAAACCCGTCACGCCCGCTGCTGGCGGTGGTTGGGGGCGCAAAGGTCTCCACCAAGATCGACCTTCTGAAGAATCTGGTGACCAAGGTGGACCGCTTATTCGTAGGTGGAGCCATGGCCAACACCTTCCTGGCCGCCAACGGCTATGATGTCGGCGTGAGCCTTTATGAAGCCGACCTGGTCGACACTGCACGGGAGATTCTCGACATCGCCGGGCAATCCGGGTCAGAAATCCTGCTGCCCGTCGACGGCGTTGTCGCCAAAGAGTTCAAGGCCCACGCCGACCGCCGCGTGGTCGCCGTTGACGCGATCGGCGCGGACGAGATGATGCTCGACTGCGGACCGGACACGGTCGATTTGCTGGCCGATGCGATCGCGACTGCGCGAACCCTGGTCTGGAACGGCCCGCTGGGCGCGTTTGAGATCGCTCCATTTGACACTGCAACGGTGGAAGCCGCGCGATTTGCCGCCGACCGGGCAAAGAAGCACGGCCTGACCGCCGTGGCCGGAGGAGGCGACACCGTAGCGGCGCTTAATCACGCCAAGGCGGCAGACGATTTCACCTTTATTTCAACAGCTGGTGGAGCCTTTCTGGAGTGGCTAGAAGGCAAGGCCTTGCCGGGGATTGAAGCGCTGAAGGACAACGAGGCTTGACCTGACGGCCTGCCAACGCAATCAAGGGCCGCCGCGCGCGGCATTTCAAAGAACTCTTTTGGGGGACCACCATGGACATGGATCTCGACCAGCTTCACGATATTGCCACGCGCATGGTCGCGCCGGGCAAGGGCATTCTCGCCGCCGACGAATCCACGCGCACCATCAAGAAACGCTTTGATTCTATTGGTCTGGAAAGCACCGAGGATAGCCGCCGCGACTGGCGCGAAATGCTGTTTCGCACCGAACCGGCGATGAGCGAGCACATTTCCGGCGTGATCTTGTTTGACGAGACCATCCGCCAGAAGGCCGCCGATGGCACCGCGCTGACCAAGCTGATCGAAGACGCCGGCTCCATCCCAGGCATCAAGGTGGATTCTGGAGCCAAGCCGCTGGCGGGCGCACCGGGTGAAACCATCACCGAGGGCCTGGATGGCCTGCGTGAGCGCCTGAACGAATACTATGAGCTCGGGGCCCGATTTGCGAAATGGCGCGCGGTCATCGATATCGGCCGCGATGGTGACGAGACCATCCCCTCGCCCTACTGCATCAACACCAATATGCACGCCCTGGCCCGCTATGCCGCACTGTGCCAGGAAGCCAACATCGTTCCGATCGTGGAACCTGAAGTCCTGATGGACGGCGACCACTCCATTGAGCGTTGTTATGAAGTGACCGAATTTGGCCTGAAACGCCTGTTCGAAGAGCTCTACGAGCAAGGCGTTTTCCTGGAAGGCGCGGTGCTAAAGCCGAATATGGTCATCGCCGGTGCCAAGGCCGCCGAACAGTCGAGCCGCGAAGATGTGGCTGAATTGACCGTTCAATGCCTGCTCAATTCGGTTCCGGCCGCAATCCCTGGCATCGCCTATCTGTCCGGCGGTCAGTCCGACATTGATGCCACTGCGCACCTGAACATCATGAATGAAGGCTTCGACCTGCCCTGGCTGATGACCTTCTCCTATGGCCGCGCGCTGCAGGCTGCGCCGCTGAAGGCCTGGGGCGGATCGAATGTTGAAGCCGGTCAAACCGCCTTCAACCACCGCGCCCGCATGAATGGCCTGGCCAGCATAGGCGAGTGGAATGAAGACATGGAGAGCGGCGCTTAGGCGGCGCGCTCCGGCCCCATGGGCTATCTTGAACCCATCGCCACCGTGTTGGGGGTGGTCCACCTGTTCCTGCTGATCCGGCAGAGCCTGTGGGCCTTCCCTGCGGGCATTGGCATGGTCAGCCTTTATGCGGTGATTTTCTTTGACGCCCAGCTCTACGGCAATGTGGGGCTGCAAGCGGTATTCTGCTGTCTGCTGGCCTATGGCTGGTGGTATTGGCTATCCCATCAAGACAAAGCCGAAGCCAGCGACAAGGCTCCGATCAAAAGCCTTAGCGGCAAAGCGCTGGCGCTCTGGCTGGCTGCCGGCGCAGTTGGACTGGTCACGATCGGCGCGATCATGGACCGCTTCACCGATGGGGTCCTTCCCTTTTGGGATGCCTATATTGTCAGTTTCTCGCTGGTCGCCCAGGTGCTGCTGGCGCGCAAATATCTGCAGAACTGGCTGATCTGGATGGGTGTGAATGTCGTCGCGATCGGGCTCTATTTCAGCCAAGAGCTGTATTGGACCAGCGGGCTTTACACTCTGTTCCTGCTCATGTGCGTGTGGGGGTATTGGGAGTGGCGGCACGGTCAGAGCCGGTCCGAGCCCGAAACCGCATGAGGACAACTGCCCCCTTTCAAGCCCGAACGGTTGTCCTGCACGGCCCGGAAAGTACGGGTAAATCTGTCCTGTCAAAGACGCTCGCTGACCGCTTTGGCGGCGTATGGGTCCCTGAATATGGCCGCACATATTGTGAAATTCATGGCACTGACTGCGACGCGCAGGATTTGCTTAACATCGCGGCCGGACAGGACGCCGCGATCGATGCTGCGGGTCGGCAAAGCGACCAGCTGATTATCTCTGACACCGACGCGCTGCTTACTGAGGTTTGGTCCAAGATGATGCTCGGTGAAAGCTGTTTTTCAACCACCCCGCCGCGCGTGTCCGGGGCGCTCTACCTGCTCACCGATATCGATACGCCCTTTGTTCAGGATGATCTTCGGATCTATTGCCAAGACGACAGCCGCAGGCGCTTTTTTGAGCTCAGCGAACAGACGCTCAAGGCCTATGGCGTGGCGTTTCAGCGCCTTAGCGGAGACTGGGATCAGCGCGAGACCACCGCCGTCGCCTCGGTCGCAGCGCGCTTCGAAGCTTTGGTGAGCTAGTGGACCCCTTGCTGGCCCCAGCATTCCAGCCCACCTTCAGGGTATGAGCACAAATCCTTTCACCGCCGGTGGCAGCGCCTACGCCGCCCATCGCCCATCCTACGCGCCACAACTCGCTGAAGCCCTCGCCCGCGTGGCACCGGGGCGAGACCTGGCCGTGGATGTGGGGTGTGGATCCGGGCAATTGTCCGCGCTGCTCGGCGAGCATTTTGAGCAGGTCGAGGCCCTTGATCCGAGCGACAGCCAGCTTTCTGGCGCACAGACGCATCCGCGCGTCCGCTATCGTGAGGCTCCGGCCGAAGACCTTCCCGTTGCCGATGCTTCAACTGACCTCATCACCGCCGCCCAGGCTGCCCACTGGTTTGACCGGCCGCGTTTCTACGCCGAAGCGCGACGCATCGCGAAGCCAGGCGCTGTCGTCGCTCTGATCACCTACAACAACCCTGTTGGTGATGAGGCGGCGCTGGCCCCGTTCAGAGCCCTATACGACGCACTGGATCCCTGGTGGCGACCCGAGCGCACCGATGTGGAAACCGGCTATGCAGCCTTCGAATTTCCATTTGACGAATTTCAGTTGCCGGTCGATCCGATCCGGCGCGAATGGTCGGTCGAAGCGATGAGCGCCTACGTTCAGACTTGGTCTGCTCTACGCATGGCGCAACAGGATGGCCAGGACGCGCTGATCACCAAGCATATGGATGCTGCAAAAGAGGCATGGGGCACCGGCACGCGCCTCATCGAGTGGCCGATCGCCATGCGGATCGGGCGGGTCTCTTAGACGCCGGTCGATCCGAAACCGCCGGCACCGCGCTCGGTTTCATCCAGGCTGTCTACAGGGTCCCATGAGATTTGCATCACTGGGGCAATAATCATCTGGGCAATACGCTCGCCGCGTTGGACCACAAAGGGCTCCTTGCCATGATTGATCAGGTTGACGCGTAGCTCGCCGCGATAGTCCGCATCGACGGTGCCCGGCGTATTGAGACAGGTGATACCTTTCTTCGCCGCCAACCCTGAACGGGGCCGAATCTGAGCTTCATAGCCTTCGTCCAACGCGATACAGATGCCGGTTGGGATAAGCTTCCATTCGCCAGGCTGTATGGTCTCAGGCGCATTCTCAGGCACCGCAGCGGGCAGGTCTAAGCCGGCGGACCCAAGCGTCTGATAGGCCGGTAGCTCAAGGCCGTCGAAATGGTCCAGCGTTTTCACCCGGAGCTTCATGAACGCCTCTCCCGTCTGTTTTCCACACGAGGTGACCTAGGACGATTCGGCTAGGCGCGTACCGCGTCGGCAATGCGGGTCGCCAGCTGAGCCGCGATCTCAGCTTTTGCGGCACGCGGAAAGGCCTCTTCTCCATCCGGCGTAATGAGAAGCGCAGCGTTTTGCGCCCCGCCCATGGCATCACCGGAGACATCATTGGCGACAATCCAGTCACAGCCCTTACGGATGCGCTTGGCGCGCGCGTGCGCAGCGACATCATGGGTCTCCGCCGCGAACCCAACCACGAGACTTGGGCGGGCATGGCCTTCGCGGCGAGAAATGGTTTTCAGGATGTCGGGGTTCTCAATCAGCGGGAGACTCGCCATCGCCGATTTATCAAGCTTTAGCTTGACCGCTGAAACCTCAGACGGACGCCAGTCCGCGACCGCTGCGACCGCAATAAAAACATCGGCGGGCAGTGCAGCGTCCACCGCAGCCATCATCTCCAGCGCCGTCTCCACCCGGACCATGGTCACGCCAGCAAGATCCGGCAAAACGGTTGGACCTGACACGAGTGTCACCTCAAAGCCCTCGTCGGCCAGCGCGGCGGCAAGCGCATAACCTTGCTGGCCTGAAGATCGGTTGGACAGGAAGCGAACGGGATCAATGGGCTCCAGTGTCGGACCAGCAGTCAGAACGGCGCGCATGGGTCAGGCTTTCAATCCAGCCTGGATGGCATCGGCGATGCGATCAGGCTCCGGCAACCGGCCTGGGCCAAATTCACCACAGGCCATCTCACCTTCGTCAGGCTCCATAATGGTATGGCCATAGCCGCGAAGGGTTTCCACATTGGCCTTCGTGGCAGGATGGTCCCACATGCGCACATTCATCGCTGGAGCCATCAGAACAGCCTTGTCCGTCGCCAGCAATGCGGTTGAGGCCATGTCATCAGCCAAGCCATGGGCCGCTTTGGCCATCAGATTGGCTGTGGCCGGACACACAACGACCAGATCGGCCGAGCGGGACAATTCGATATGGCCCATCTCCGCCTCGTCGGTGAGCGAAAACAAGTCGTCATAGACCTTGTCGCCAGAGAGCGCCGAGACGCTCATCGGCGTGACGAATTGCTTGCCAGCTTCGGTCAGGATGCAGCGAGAAGCGATGCCCCGCTTCTTCAAAGTCCGGATCAGCTCCAGAGCTTTAAAGGCGGCCACACCGCCGCCGATGATGAGAAGGATGCGATGATCGGCCATGGCCGTAAGCGCTCCGTAGCAAATTCAATTCACGTGAAGGTCTAGCGATGAACGCTCGGCGCGTCACCTCTCAGACCGATCAAGAGTGCGTGGGTGGGTTTATGTCGATCCAAAAACCACTGCTGCGACAATCGTCCCAATAGCAACCAACCCCACGCCCGCCAGCCCACGCAGCACCCACCCTCCCAACGAGAGCCGCTCAGATTTCTGTCGCTCAGCCTTGGCCAAGGTCTCGGCGATGGTGCTGGCACGCTCCAAAGTCTGCGGCAGGTCCAGCACGGCGTCTTTCAGGCGGTCGAGCTGCTCCAACGCGTCGCGAATGCGGGCTTCTGGACCGAGCTCCCGGCGCATGAAGCGTTCCACGGCCGGTGCCGAGGCTTCCCACATATTATGATCGTCGGTGAGCAGGCGGCAGACGCCTTCAGCCTGCACCATGGTCTTTTGAAGCAATACGAGCTGGGGCTGTAGATGCATATCAAACAGGTCGGTGATCTCAAACAGCTGCATCAGAACCCGGCTCATGGGCGTTTCAGACGCGGTCTTGCCGAAGATCGGCTCGGCAACCGCGCGTAGGGCGCTGGCAAAGTCAGCCTTCGAGAAACGCCCAGGCACATAACCGGCTTCAAAATGCGCGTCGGCCGCCGCCTCGTAATTCTTAAACAGGAAACCGTGGAGAATGGCCGCCAGATAGCGCCGCTCATCCTTGCCCAACCGACCCATAATCCCGAAATCGACGGCCCAAAGCCGGCCACCCTCGCCGACAAAGAGATTACCGGCATGCATATCGGCGTGGAAGACACCGCGCTCCAACGCCGTGGTGAGAAAGGCATCGGTGAGGTCAGCAGCCAGTTTAACCACATCGACCCCAGAGGCCTTCACCCGCTCCATATCGGTCATCGGAATGGCGTCAATCCATTGGGTGGTCAGAACGCGCTTGCCGCTGCGGGTCCAATCAATCTCCGGCAAGTGGAAATTCTGGGCCGCCAACGCCGCCTCAGCCAGCTCGCTGGCACTGGCCGCCTCCAGACGCAGATCGAGTTCCAAGACCAGCGAACGCGCGACCGTTTCAACAAAGGCCTTAGGCTCCATGCGTTTCGACTGCGCGATCAGGCCTTCAGCCAGCTTCGCGCCCAATCGCATGACCGAGACGTCGCGCCGGATCTTCGCGTCAATGTCGGGGCGCAGAACTTTAACCGCAACGGTCTTGCCGTCGATAGTGATCGCTTTGTGTACCTGGGCAATCGAAGCTGCCGCTACCGGCTCTCCAAACTCGCTGAACAAGGCGTCGACCGGCTTGCCGAACTCATCCTCGATCGTTTGACGTGCGATCGCGCTTTCAAAAGGCTCCATCTTATCCTGAAGGCGAGCGAGGCCACGGGCAAAGCGAGGTCCAATCACGTCGGCGCGCGTCGCCAATACCTGACCGAATTTCACATAGGAGGGACCAAGCTTCTCCAGAGCGCGCGCCAAACGTTCACCGGGATTATCGGCACGGTCGCGGATGGCGATCAGCCGCGCGAACTTGCCCAGCTGGCGCGCAGGCCACGGAAAGGCCTGTTGATATTCCACCGGGAAGATTGCGTCATGGCGCGCCAGCGTCCAGCCAGCCCGCGCCAAGCGTACGAGATTAAACAGCGTTCCAATCACGAGTGAGTGTTTAGGGCGCAGCTAGCCCTTTGGCGAGGGGTCAGATGGCCCAAACACCCTTAATCTCAAGACGATTGCAGCTGACCGACGATATCGAGCACAAACAAGCTGGCCGATTTGGTCACCGCCAGCTCCGAAAGCCCGTGCAGCAACACGTCAAAGGTGATCACCAAACCACCATCCTCCATTGCCACCGCTTTACCGACCGCGAGGCGCCGGTTCAGCTGGTTCGCGAAGCCGGGATCATAGCTACCCTGGAACCCGGACCAGAGCTTCATGGCTCCATAGCGACCACGCTCTTCCAGACTCAAAAAGACCACAAAGCGGAGGCCTTCAGTTTCAAACACCAACGCCTTGGTATCGTCAGTGGTTGCTTCCTCTCCCACGAAGGTCGCGCCCGTGCGGCGAACCGCAGCCTCAATCTGATTGCGGCTAAGCGTCATCGCTTCTTCCCCCTAAAAGCGCGATCGATGTGTTGAAGCGGTCGAGGCCGGGCTCAGCCAGGCTCGTGAGGCGGCTCTGCAGCGCCCCCATCTCCGCCAACGCGTTATGGGGGTCGTCCAGCCGAACCGAATTCCACCGGAAGGTGTCACTGGTCTCGGAGATCACCGTGCCATGAGACACACTCAACAGTGCTGCATGGTCAGCAGCGAAGGCCTGAATCGGACTGACTTCAGCCACTTTAGCCCTGGCACGGGCGATCAGGCGCTGACGCAGCGCAAGCGCTCCGACGGTCAACACTGAGGCCCCGACCGCAGAGAGACTGGTCGCCATGAAGATGATCGACATAAAAACCCCTCACCCGCTCATCTTGGCCTAAACCTTAACCCGCCGTTAAGCGATGACCAAGGTCTGCCGGCTCAAGAGAGAAGATGAGAGGATTGAAGCGGGGTCTCAGGGCAACAGGCCCGATAGGCCTTAGCCCTTCACCGCAGCGGTGATCTTCTTGGCTGCATCATCCAAGTCATCGGCTGAAGTGATATCCAGGCCGCTTTGGTCCAGGATCGCCTTACCCTGCTGCACATTCGTGCCTTCCAGGCGCACCACTAGCGGGACTGTCAGGCCGACTTCCTTCACCGCGGCCACAACACCCTCGGCGATCACATCACAGCGCATGATGCCGCCAAAAATGTTGACCAGAATGCCTTTGACGTTCGGATCCGCGGTAATGATCTTGAAGGCTGCCGTCACTTTCTCCTTCGACGCGCCGCCGCCAACGTCCAGGAAGTTGGCCGGCTCCGCGCCATAGAGCTTGATGATATCCATGGTCGCCATGGCGAGGCCTGCGCCGTTCACCATACATCCGATATCACCGTCGAGCGCGATGTAGGCCAGGTCATATTTCGACGCTTCGATCTCTTTTTCGTCTTCTTCGGTCAGGTCGCGCAATTCCATGATGTCATCATGGCGGAATAGCGCGTTTCCATCGAAGCTGACTTTCGCGTCCAACACGCGCAGGCGGCCATTGTCCATGACGATCAGCGGATTGACCTCTAGAAGGCTCATATCCTTCTCGGTAAACGCGCGATACAGCGTCGGTGCCAAGCTCAGCATGTCTTCACGCGCCTGACCATCCAGCTCCAGCGCAGAGGCGATTGCCGAGGCATCATCGCCGGTCACGCCGGTTTTCGGGTCGATGTTCAACGTGAGGATTTTCTCAGGCGTGTCTTCGGCGACCTGCTCGATATCCATGCCGCCTTCGGTGGAGACCACAAAGGCGACACGCCCGGTTTCACGGTTCACCAGAAGAGACAGGTAGAGTTCGGTCGCGATATCCGCGCCGTCTTCAATGTAGAGGCGGTTGACCTGTTTGCCTGCGGGGCCGGTCTGGTGGGTCACCAAAGTATTGCCGAGCATGTCCTCAGCGTGGGCGCGCACTTCATCCTTAGAGAAAGCCAAGCGCACCCCGCCTTTGGCGTCAGGATTAAGCTCTTTAAATTTGCCCTTGCCGCGGCCACCCGCGTGGATCTGCGACTTCACCACGTAAAGCGGCCCGGGAAGCGTATCGGCCGCTTTGACCGCTTCATCAACGGTGAAGACGGCAACGCCTTCAGCCACAGGGGCGCCGAAGGATTTCAGGAGGGCCTTGGCCTGGTGCTCGTGAATATTCATGGGGCCTGGTGCTCGCAGATCAAAGATGAATATGAAGGCTGCGTACGACTCACTTTTGGCCACACACAGCGAAGGGTCGCGGCGGGTTATAACACCGCATAGGGCGCGCGCAATGCGGCGAACCTGTACGGCTTTGGTCGAGGTTCAGCTGTCCTGGTTGGGCGCGGTGAATCGCGCACTTAGGGCACCGGCGGTCCAGCCTAATCCCCCCGACAGCCCAGCAGCCAGCAGGATGGCGGCATTTGTCGGCGATCCAGTGTTGATCACCAGCAAGGCAGCCCCCTGGCCCGCAAGAACAGGAATGCCTGCGCCGATTAGGGTATAGCCCAGCCAGGTGGTCCAGCTTGCGGCCCGGAGCCGCGCCCGAAGCGGGATCGCCAAGAGCGCGCAAATCAAAGCGGGCAAAGCAATTGCGGCTATCATCATGGAGTCGGTTCCTCACCATTCTCAGGCGCAGAGGCGTGCCCCCTGAGGCGCTAAAGTCACCATGGGCTGAGGGCAGAAACAAGCTCAGAGCTGCTTAGCCGAAGCGGGTCAGACGCGATAGAATCCAGTCGATGGAGGCCCCGCCACCGCCTCGAAGCACCAGCGCTAGGGCGATCGCCGCATAAGCCAGAGTTTGGCTCCAGGCTTCCGGTGCCAGCGCGATCATGTGCCAAACTGAGCCCAGTGCCACGAGCGAAGCCGTTACGCGCGTGAACAGGCCCAACCCGAGCGACAGGGCGCACAGTGTTGCCGCAGCGAGGAGGAGGAAGGCACCAAGCATCGGATCAATTCGGCCCAATGTCCAAACCTCAACCGCAAGCTCAAGGCCCGGGGCTGGATTAAGCCAGTCACGCCAATCAAAGGGGTCCGACACCGGCTGCGCATTTGCGCGGGCCCACGTGTAGAACTGCACAACCAACGCAAACCGCAGCGCCAGGCCAACAGCCAAATCAATCAGCCCATTGGCTCTGGCGACGTCGTGGCGCATAGCCGCCTCGTCTACGTCGGCCAACTCCGACATATCCGCGTCGTCAAACAAAGTTCGAAAACGACCCTTTTCCACCATTTCGGCGTTCAGCCTCCCCTCAAGGCGCGGTGATGTTCACCGATCTTTGTGTGCACGCAAACCTGATGCCAGCAGCCCAGCCTGCTTGAGGGGAAGCATCTGCGAAGCCCAACGCTGGTTCAGCGCGACCCAATCTCGGCCATGGATACGATCTGCTCGCGCACGACCTCGCCGGTATTTGACTTGATCTGCAGCGCGATCTCGCCTGCATCCCAATCGAGCCCGATCACGCCATAGTTTTCAAGCGCATACATATCGCCGATCCGGTTCGGGCCAGGCTCATTATTCTCATCACGGAAACTCATATTGAGCGCCGAAGAGGTGATTTCGTAGAGCGGGTAAGGCGCAACGTCATCGCGCACATAGAGCCCTGAGGAGTGTCGGTCACCGGAGACAAACACCACGCCTTCAGCACCGGTCTCGCCCACAAGCCGATACAGACGATCACGTTCCAGCGGCATGGTGCGCCAGGCTTCCCAGCCGTGGCCGTCGGCATGGACCTGGATCGAAGTTACGATCAGCCGTACGTCCGCAGGCTGGCGCAGCTGCTCTTCCAGCCACGCCCATTGGGCCGCGCCTAGCATGTCCTGTTCAGGATCAGCACTGGGCAGGTAGCGCTCGCGGCCAACCGCACCACGGTTGTCGGTGATGGTCAGGTCCGAGCGGAAATAGCGGGTATCGAGCAGGATGATCTGCACGCGCTGACCAGCCTCGCCATAGATGTGCGCATCATAAATGCCCTCACGGGTCCGGCGGACATCGTCTTCCGGAGCCCGCCAGAAGTCCAAAAAGAGCTGTTGGGCAAAGCCCTTAAAGGCAAAGCGACCGCCCATATCATTTTGGCCATAATCATGATCGTCCCAGGTCGCCAGCATCGGAAAGCGGGCGCGCAGAGCCTGAAACTCCGGACGATCAGCCAGCATGTGATAGGCCTCGCGCAACTCCGGCATCGTTGCGTCATCGGAGTAGACATCTCCGTAAACGTTGTCGCCGATATACATAAAGAGGTCGTGGTCTTCGGCGGCAATCGTATTCAGGATCGGGATCTCCCGTTCCGCAGTGTTGCAGGACCCAAAAGCAATGGAGGTCAGGGTGGTGCTGGCCAACGGCAAGGCGGGGCCTTCGGCTGCGAGGGGCTTTTCATACTCCAGCTGAGCATAGAAGGGCGCGAGCGCTTCAACCGCTGTGCGGGGCGGATCAGTGGGTACCGCCGCAGGCGTCGCCGCGTCTGATACGCTGGCATCCGGGGCCACCGGCTCCGAACATGCCACTGCTAGCGCTGCCAGACCGGCAGCTGCGAAAAAATGAGATGCGCGGACCATATCCATACCCCCTAATGCCCAGTCAGAGACTAGGGTTTAATCAAATCTCGCGACATATCAATGACGTGGCGGAGTCTTGGAGAAAGGCGTCTAGCCCTCAATTGCCGATATCGAAGCTCATCAAGGCCACATTCGGCGCAAATCTGACCGCTCGAAAGGCCAGGCCTGTCTGGCCGTCCGCACACTCAGACTCTCCGACCGAGCCGATAACCAGATCGAAATCACCCTCGATTGGCACACAGTGCCGCGCCGGTTCAGGCCCTGCGCGAAACGGCACATCGCCGCGAATGTGGAGATAGACCTCTGGATGGACACTCAATCCCCGCCAGACGCGCGCGCATTGGCCGCCGCCTTCAATCGACGTCCAACCTGTGATTTGACGTCCAGCGCCACCACGGGCTTCAGCAGCCGTGGCGACTTCGACAGCACCGGTAGAAAAGTTGCAGACTTCAAGCGTCCGGACCGGTTCTGCGAACCCGTCGCGATCACGACGTCCGGTCCGGCAGGTTTCAATATCTGATCCGATCAAGTCGGCGCAGGAAACGCTATGGCTCAGCTCATAGCGGCCGCGGCGATCGGTTAGCGGGACCCGTTCGAATCGGGTTTCGCGGAGCCCCTGTTGACAGGCGGGGGCTTCGGCCAAGCTGTCATGCGCATTGGGCGGGATGCACGAGCTGATATCACCGCCATCGGCCGGCCAACGATATTCGCCGCTGATGGCATGGACATACGCATCGCCACCGACCGAGGTGCCAATGGCACCGGACAAGCAGTCATTGGGCTCCACCGTCAACCAGCCCCGACGCCGGTGGGTAACCGTCGCACCGGGATAAACTACGGAAAAGGCCACCCGTGATGGCGTGGTGTTGCATAACTCAACGACAAGAGGCTCGGGTGGGCCAGCCGGCTGGGTTATCGACAAGAGGCTGGCAACAAGCTGGCTAATCATGGACGGTCTCTCACGCAAGTTTGAGCCAGACCCTAGCGGTCCTGATGGCGGGAAACCAGCGCTAGCCGAACACCACTTCATGCATTAGGCGGCCAGGCATAAACGCGAACGCGCCAGGGATAAGAAGGGCTCCAAAAAAAAGCGTTAGAGCGGTACGTTGATGCTTTCCAACCAGGCCCTTACGGGCGCGCCAGGACAAATCCACGATGCTGATCAAAACGATCGGGACAAAGATGTGGATCCAGCTAAATGACCCTCCGCTCCGGATGAAAATCGCCGTAAGTGCCGTCGTCGCCATCAGCGCGACCCAGATATAACCCAGCGTTCGGTGGGGCAGCGTGCCCTTGGGGGCGGTGAACTGGACCACCCCCAAGAGCAGTGCTCCGATCGCGCTGGCAGCATGAAGCTGGATATGCCACGGCGCGGAGAAAAAGCTGTCTACGCTCACCCCATCGCTCCCATCAGCTCGATTGTCAGCTCGACCTCACCATCCTCAGAGAGGGTGAAGCGGGATTCAGACCAGGTGGCGGCCCGAAAGCGGGGGCGCGGATTGTTCGAAAAGCCATAGCGTTCGGACGGGATGCCCATGAAGTTGCGGTTGAAGTCGCCATCAGAATTGCTGTCATGGAAGGCGATGATTCCGTACTCGCCCGCAGGAAGGCCTTCGAAAACAGCGTGGAGGTCGTCCAGATGAGCTGGAATGCGCGCCGACCGTATCTCGTCACCAGCGTCGAAGCTCTCCTGCCCGTTATAAAGCCCGACCCAGACCTCTCCGGACTGATTGGCGGGATATACCACCCGTACCGTAAGACTGTGATCGTTGGACTGGGCGGCCGCGTGGAGCACGGTCGCGGCGGTGGCGATTTGCGGTGGCGCAAAGGCTACAAGCGCGGCCCCGGCCAGAGCAGCGGCAGAGACAGATTTCAAGATCGGGTTCATCACATCGCTCCTGTCATTGTTGAGAAAAGCTGCGGCGGCGTGCTGCAGCGACGCCGGTGACAAAGCCCTGAAATTGCTCGCCCCTAAACCGTAAGTGCGTGGATGGACTGGACCCATTCGCCAACAGCGGCCACCCTACCGCTCACGCTTCGCGAACGGCAGGATATTGAATCAGTGGGTAGCGTCGACTTTTCACGACTATGGACCAACGGATGGCTTCGGCCCCTGATGATCGTTCTGGGCGTGGGCACTTTTCTGGCCATTCTGGGCCCTTATGGCAGCAGCCGGATCGGCTGGCCTTGGGTCTGGGTCTATTGGACCAGCTTGATTGGGCTCGGCGGGGCCTTTGGATTTCTTACCGGCCACTTTCTGCCACGGCTGCTTCCAGGTTTGCCGGAATGGCTGGTCTATATCGCCGCCATCATGACCGTGTCTGTGCCTGTCACGGTCGCGGTGATTGGCTTGGAAACAAATCTGTTTTCTCGCGCACCGGGCTTGAACCAGACCTTGACCACCTATGTGCTGGTTCTGGTCATCTCCACGTTTGTAACCGCGGTAGTCTGGGCGATTGAAAGGCTCACCAGCCCGGCAAGTGCGACTGAAGCGGTTCCCGCAGCATCGTCTGCGCTTCTAGACAAACTGCCCCATCGCTTGCGTAAAACGGCGCTCCTGTCGATGACGGCCGAAGACCATTATCTGCGGGTGCGAACCGACGTAGGAGACGCGTTGATCCTGATGCGCTTGTCTGATGCAGTGGCGGCCTGCGAGACTCTAGATGGCGCGCGCACCCACCGGTCCTGGTGGGTGGCGCGCGATGCTGTCGTCGATGCACACAAGGGCGACGGGCGCGCGACGCTGATTCTCAGCGATGGGACCGAAGCGCCCGTCAGCCGCTCCTATTATGCTAAGCTGCGCGAAACAGGCTGGTTCTGAGGGCGAGGCCCGGTCAGGATCAAATACAGCTCCGCGACCATGAGGTTGGGTATCCAGCACAGAAAGGAAATGATGACGAACCAAGTCTGGAACGGCAGACCAAATACGTCATCGAGCGGCAGCATCAAACGCAGCGTCACGGCACTAAATGTCAGCGCGAAGCTGCGAACCATCCATCGCCGGTGCGCAGTGAAATCCCGGCGCATAGCGGTGATAAAGCCGGCCATTGTGGAAGAAATCCAGATGATCGCCACACTCCCGAAGCCCAGTGTCGCGCCAATCCCCGAGCTCGACCCGAATGCCAGTAGCAAACCGGCAAAGCCCGAGACCAGGCAGGTCACCAGATAGACCACGCCGATTGTGCGATGGAGCTTCGTGTGGAAGCGGCGCAGGCGTGGCAGGAATTGAAACGGGCCGACCAGGAGCGCCACAGCGCCCATGCCGGCGTGGATCGGCAGGGTTGGGAGCGCAAACGCGTTGGCCAAGACGTCGCGGGGTGCGCCGGGCAAGCTGGGCAAGAGATACCGCATCGCGGCCACGGCAATGGGGATAGATAGCAAGATCAAGACTGTGATTCCGGCCCGGGCCGTGAAATTCAAGCGAGCTGGGGAGAAGGTCAGGTTCACGTTCGTCATCGGGCGGACTCCATTGCGTCAGGTGATGGCCAATCGGTGCCCGCTTGTTCCTCGCTCGCCTAGGTCGACCTTCGTGAACGCCTTTACAGACACGTGAAACCTGCCCAATTCACATCTCGCGCTTCGCGAAGCGTAACGCTTTGATTGACCTTGGTGGGCGCTTTGCCGATAGAGTGGAGGCGATGACCGACGCCCGCTCTCATTCACCCGGCAACCGTCGCTTGACCCTTAAGCCCAACGGCGTGGTGAGCATCCTGGGTCTCATGGTGTTGTTTGGGCTGTTCTTCGCCTCGATCGGCCCGTTTGACACCATTGATGCACCTATCGGTCCGCGTATGGTCTATTGGCTGACCACAATGATCGTTGGCGGCTTAATCATTAAGGCGATCGAGTTCGGTATCGATCGGATTTGGCCCATTGAAAACCGGGTGGTGCGCGGGCTTGCGGTAACGCTGGCGGTCACACCGCTTCAGACCCTTGTGGTGATGTTTGCCGGGCTGCTCATTTTCACCAACGGGATCAACGCGACCTTCTATTTCACGCTTCTGCCTGCGGTCTGGATCATCACCATCGTGGTGATTGCCATTTTGGAATTGCTGCGCATGTCGGCTTTACGCGCCGCACCAGGTAAAGCGGACACGGTGGAATCCCCGACCGGCATGCCCCAGGCGCTCGCTCGCCATCTTCCGGCGAAATATCGGTCCTCGCCTCTGATCGCGTTGCAGGCCGAAGATCACTATGTCCGCGTCCATACCGAAATCGGGTCCACGCTCATTCTCATGCGCTTCTCGGATGCCGTCGCGGACGCTGAGACAACGTCGAAGGGTTTTCGCCTGCACCGTTCCTGGTGGGCCAGCGAGGCTTGGCTTGAGAATGTCTCCTTCAAGCGCGGATCAGGGCAGGCCCGCCTGAAAGGAGGCCTCACGGCCCCGGTCAGCCGCACCTATGCAAAGTCTCTGAAAGAGGCCGGCTGGTCTTAGGCGATCAGCGCATCCTTAAAGCGTTTGCGATTCTGCGCCCAGTCTTCGCGGCTCTGCGCCCATTCGTCGACGGTGAAGCCCATGCCCTCAATCACATGGCTGCGTCCGGTATCTGCAGACCCGAGCTTAGTCGCAACAGCTTTGGAGTTGGCATTTTTCGGATCGATCATATGGGTAACGACATCCCAGCCCAGCGTATCGAACACATGGTCCAAGCAGGCAGCAGCCGCTTCGGGGCCGTAGCCCTTTCCCCAATACGGTCGGGCAATGCCCCAACCCACTTCCGGCTCGGGCCAGCCTAAGGGATACCAGGGACCAACCCGGCCCACCCATGCACCGCTACGTTTCTCAATGACTGAGAAGAATCCATAACCGCGGACCTCCCAATGCCCGATGAAGGAACACATCGCCCGCCAGGTCAGGGGAGCCACCATCGGCCCACCCACGAATTCAGCACTGACGGGGTCTGCCATGAAGTCGCGAAACCCGGCAAAGTCATCGCCCGCAGGCCGGCGCAAAATCAGACGTTGGGTTTCTAGGATCGGCGTGTCGGTCATGGTCGGCCTTCGCAGCTCGGCTTCGTCGCCGACCATGACAGAACGGGTTCAGCCAGCCGTCAATGTGGCGATCACATCGGCGGTCGAAATACGGGTCGCATAGCCGCGCTGCTCTCCCAATCCGGCCTCATGCCAGAATTTGGCGGCGATGGTACCATCGCTGCGGATCGCAAATGCGATCGGATAGGGTACACCATGGGCCATATGGTCCGGATCCGCATAGATCGGGTCGCGGACATCGAACGCATCAATGGCTTCAAGGCTGTTATCGCCCAGCAAAGTGACTGTCAGCTGACGTTGATCCGCAACACGTGCGAGTGTGTCTGAACTATCATAGGTCAGCACAGCGACGCCCCAACCGGCGGCTTCGAAGCCTTCAAGCGCTGCTTCAATTTCCAAGGTCTGGCGCAAGCAGATCGGGCACCAATCCAGCGAACGATTGAAATAAATCACCGCCCCTTCCGGTCCAGACAGATCGGCCAGAGTCCGGCTGGTGCCGGTCGCGTCGAGCACCGTAAAGGCGGGAGCCATAGTGCCCACTTCCGGTCCAAACTCAGCAGCCGCCTCCATGGCGGCGTCGGCGGCACTCTCCTGAGCGATGGCCGGGGCCAGGGTGAAGGCCGCGAGCGCAAGCGCAGCAAAGGTACGAAGCATGGATAACTCTCCGGTCAAGAACAGGGCCTCAGCGCCCAGATTGGCCGGGACCATGCGCGAAGGCCGCAAGCTTGCAAAGTCGCCTCGCGCGACTGTGATGGCTGTGTGAATGGGCTAGCGGCGAAAGCCGCGCCAGACCACATAGCCCGCAACCCCAGCGACCAGAGCCAGGACCATCCATTCCATTAGGCTGATGCCAAAGAGCGCGGGTTCGACCAAGGGTGACAACCGGCTCAGCGCGTCGGCCATGACCAGGGCCAGGCGCTCACCCTGAAATCCGGCCGCCACGGCAATCGCAACCAAGACCATGGCCACAAAGCCCGCAAGACGAATGGCTGTGGACGGATCAAATCCATCGCTCCCCGAGCGTCGGGCCTCTCGGCTTTCCAGAATACGGCTGCGGCGTCGCGGCATGGGGCCTCGCAAAAAGGGTGTGCGCATTTGGCGCATTTGCTTGTGAGGTCGTTAACTTTCGGGCATAGTGTGTGCCGCACGAGCGGCCTGAACAAGGCCCGGTGGAGTAGAGTGAGCATACCGCGTGCCGAACGCCAACGTTTTCCCTTCCCCGACCGCCAGTCCGCATGCCGCATTTGGGACGCCGAATGCGCTTATCTTTTGCACGGGACGCCGCGCAGGTCGGGTATAAGGACTCCCTCCATGGCCACTGGTACTGTCAAATTCTTCAATATGGAAAAGGGCTTCGGCTTCATCACTCCGGACGAGGGCGGCAATGACGTCTTCGTGCACATCACCGCAGTGAAAGATGCTGGCCTGAACGAGCTGAGCGATAATCAGCGCGTCAACTACGAGACCGAAGCCGATCGTCGCGGCAAGGGTCCCAAAGCGGTCAATCTGAGCTTGGCCGACTAGGCTCAAATCTCAGTCGAGACCTGAAACGCCGCGTGAGGATCATCCTCGCGCGGCGTTTTTTATGACATCTGTCACCCGCAATCGGTGACGGCGATCAATCCCGGACACCCCGCGCACCTGTCAGAAAGACTGTCACGCTAAGACAGGACCTGACACGCCATGACCGCCGCCATCATTGAGGCCAAGGGCCTAACCAAATCATTTGGGCGCAAGACCGCCTTGAGCGGCGTAGATCTGCAAGTCGAGGGGCCCGGCGTGCTGGCCCTGCTGGGCCCCAATGGCGCTGGCAAAACCAGTTTTGTGAACGCCGCCCTTGGACTGATTGCGCCGAGCAAAGGCAGGCTGACGCTTTTCGGGGACGCACCTGGAAGCCGTCCCGTCCGACAGCGGATTGGCGTAATGATGCAGGATGCCGACTTGCCCGATCGGTTGACCGGCCGGGAGCTGATTGGCCTGTTCTCCAGCTATTATTCCAATCCGGTCGCCTCTGACGCGTTGATCGAGCGATGCGACCTGACCACCTTCGTGGATGCCCGCTATGGACGGCTGTCCGGCGGTCAAAAGCGTCGAATCCAGTTTGCGCTCGCTTTGGTCGGCCAGCCCGATCTGATTTTCCTGGACGAACCCACCACCGGGCTGGACGCTGAGGCGCGCCGCGGCCTGTGGGCCATTGTTCGCCAGGCGGCTGACGCGGGAGCCCGCGTGGTCCTGACCACGCACTATCTGGAAGA
>JANQMI010000126.1 GCA_028280165.1 Oceanicaulis sp.
TATTCTTGCCGCGATGGAAGGCGCGCAGCTCTTCGACGGGGAAGTTGTTGAACACCGCGCCATCGACCAGCACGTTTTTGTCTTCGACCACCGGCGGCAACAGGCCTGGAATAGCGATGGAACAGCGCAGCGCCTCGCGCAGCTTGCCGGTGCGATGCACCCGCACGCTGCCGTCAGTAAGGTTGGACGAGATGCAGAAATAAGGCCGGCGCATTTCGCTGATGGTGATTTCGCCGAAATGCCGTTTCAAACGGCGGTCCACGCGTTTGCCCCGGATCATGCTGACTACGGGCAGCTGCCAATCCGACATAGGGTTTGAGTCCACGAAAGCCTGGCGCATGCGGCTTTCCAGCTCAACTTGATCCCATCCAAGAGCGGCTCCGGCGGCAATGATCCCGCCCATGGATGAACCGCAGAAGACATCAAACTTGATACCGGATTGTCGCAGGGCTTTGATCGCGCCGACATGGGCGTAGGCTCGGCTACCCCCACCTGACAGAGCCAGACCCACCGATGTGCCAGTGATTACTCGCGCCAGGTGCTCCACGTCCGCATCCGAGCCCTGGCCCCAGTGAAAGCAGCGAGCGGCATCGGCACCATGGACCCAATCGTCGGGGCTCGAGGTGATTTTCTCGCCACCATGGTGAACCATCACAACATCGATGAGCTTCAGCTTGGCGGCCGGAGAGGGGTCGTCGGGCATCAGTGGCACAGAGGGGCGGGCATCTGCCCGCGCGAGCATCCAGATACGGTCTGCACGTCCCATCGCCCGGCGCGCCCATTTCACATCGGGCAGGCGTGCGATGATCAAAACGATGTCGTGCTCGGCCTCCATCGCGTCCAGCTGGTCTGTCGGCCAGTCAGCACACGCTTCATCGGCGATCGCGACTTTGCGACCCAGGCGTTCCAAGGCCGCCTTCAGCTTGCGCGAGCGATAAGTCAGATCAATGGTCGGAGAGGTGGAAATAAGTGCGAAGACATTCGGTTCGGCGCGCGCATTGAGCGAGCCGCCACGCATGCGAAACAGCATCATGCGCGCGAGTTCCTGCATCAGTGAGCCATGCTCGCGCGTCAGGCGGTGGAATGCTGATTTGGGCAGACGCACCAGCTCACAGTCGCGCAATGCATACACGCTGGCGGTGTGGGGGCGGTCCTCAACGAGCGCCATTTCGCCAATCGGTTCGCCGGCCCGGATATGGCCGACCAGCTCCGGGCGTCCGTCCGCGCCGGTGCGAAACGCCGCTAGCGCCCCGGACCGCACCAAATAAAAGGCATCCGCAGGCTCACCCTTTTTGAACAAGGTCTGACCCGCTGGCAGGCAAAACCACTCCACCTCCGCTTCGACCGCAGACAGGGCGGCTTTCTCAATCCTGTTCAGGAAGGGGAGGCGATTGAGACGAAACTTCATTGTCGGGGTGCGCCCTTCGAGACTCTCGCCAAGGGCCCGCTCCTCAACATGGTGGAGGACGTCTGAAAAGAGCCGTGGCTCACTACCCTCGTCCCATGCGTTTCACGGGGCTTAGCGCCTTGAATTCGCCTTCGCGTTTTTCACCGCGGGCCGTGATGGCCTCCATGATGTCTTCGGTACTCCAGAGCGAGGACTGCAACATCATGGCGTGCTCCAAGCTGTCGGCGATGGTGTGGTCGCGGGCATAGAGGAAGGAGCGCTTCGTTCCTGAAATGGTCAGTGGGGCTTTGGAAGCAATCTTTTCAGCGACCGCATCTACATGCTCATCCAACGCCTCAGGAGTTTCAAACAAAGCATTGTAAAGCCCAAGTTTTTCCGCACGTGTGGGGCTTAGGGTTTCGCCGGTATAGGCCAGCTCTCTGGCAACGCCCTCAGGGATTAAGCCCGGTAGGCGTTGCAGGGTGCCGACGTCGGCAAACATGCCGATATTGGTCTCCTCAATGCGCATCCAGGCCTGGTGTGTGCCGAAGCGCATGTCGGCGGCACAGATCATATCGACCCCGCCGCCCACGCAAGGGCCCTGTATGCTTGCGATGACGGGGAAGCGGGCACGCTCAAATGCCGTGAAAGCGTCTTGAAGGGCGGTTGCCGCGGTCATGAAAGCTTCGCGCGCGGATGCGCTATCGGTGGTCAGAGCGTTGGGATCGGTGAAAACCGAGATATCCATACCGGCTGTGAAGACAGTGCCTTCAGCTTCGAGAATCAACACCCGCGTGCGGCCAGCGTCGGAGAGCGCCATCACCGCTTCAGGAAGCTCGCGCCAGAAGGCGGGTGTCATGGTGTTGCGCTTTTCGGGGCGATTTAAGCGGATACGCGCGATCGGCCCATCCTCGATCAGCGCAAAGGTTTCAAAATCAGCGGGGTTTGCAGCATCAGGCATGGTCGCCTCCAAAAGCGGATCCTTCGGTGACAGCATCCTGTGCCAAAGCGAACAGGGCAAGTGCCCAGACATTGCGCTTAGGCCCCATGGCGGGCTAATCAGCAGCGTTGAAATTTCCCGCAGACCTGATGGCGGCCCATGACCCAGCTTTCCACCCAGCTCGATGTGAACTCCGACGGCTTCAAAGCCAATGCTCAAGCCATGGCCGATCTGGTTGCTGAGCTTCGCGAAAAGACTGCGGCTGCGGCCAAAGGCGGCTCTGATCGCGCCCGGGAAAAGCATCTGAAGCGCGGCAAGCTGTTGTCGCGTGACCGGGTCCAGCGCCTGCTCGACCCAGGATCTGCGTTCTTGGAGCTCTCTGCGCTGGCCGCCAATGGCATGTATGAAGGCGATGTGCACGGGGCTGGCATGATCACCGGCATTGGCCGGGTATCGGGCCGCGAGTGCGTGATTGTCTGCAATGACGCTACGGTGAAGGGCGGTACCTACTACCCGATGACGGTGAAGAAGCATTTGCGAGCGCAAGAGGTCGCCCGCGAAAACCGTCTACCGTGCATCTATCTGGTCGATTCAGGCGGCGCGAACTTGCCCCATCAGGCTGAAGTCTTTCCAGACAAAGAGCATTTCGGCCGCATCTTCTTTAATCAGGCCAACCTGTCCTCTGAAGGCATCCCGCAGATCGCCGTCGTGATGGGCAGTTGTACCGCCGGCGGGGCCTATGTGCCCGCCATGAGCGATGAAAGCATCATCGTGCGTAAGCAGGGCACAATCTTCCTGGGCGGCCCACCCTTGGTAAAAGCCGCGACCGGTGAGGTGATCTCCGCAGAAGACCTCGGCGGGGCTGATGTGCACGCGCGTACCTCTGGCGTGGTGGACCATTATGCGGCCAATGACGATCACGCACTTCAGACCGCACGTCGCATTGTGGCCGGGTTGAACACGGTCAAATCGCCTGAACTGCACATCATTGAAAGCGTGGACCCGGCCGTTGATCCGACCACGCTCGGCGGCGTGATACCGGCGGATGTACGTCAGCCCTTCGACGTGCGCGAAGTGATCGCGCGCCTGGTCGATGGCTCAGAGTTTGACGAGTTTAAAAAGCTCTATGGCGAAACCCTTGTGACCGGTTTTGCCCGCATCTCAGGGATGCCAGTCGGCATTATCGCCAATAACGGCGTGCTGTTCTCAGAAAGTGCCCTGAAAGGTGCGCACTTCATTGAGCTGTGCTGCCAGCGCAAAATCCCGCTGCTCTTTCTGCAGAATATCACCGGCTTCATGGTCGGCTCAAAGTATGAGGCAGGCGGCATCGCGAAGGACGGGGCGAAGCTGGTGACCGCGGTGTCCACCGCCAAGGTGCCGAAGATCACCGTCGTGATCGGCGGCTCCTATGGTGCCGGTAATTACGGCATGTGCGGCCGCGCCTTCGGTCCGCGCTTCCTCTTCATGTGGCCGAATGCGCGCATTTCGGTGATGGGCGGTGAGCAAGCTGCCAGCGTGCTCGCCACGGTTAAGCGCGACGGTATGGAGTTGCGGGGCGAAGACTGGTCTGCAGCGGACGAAGAGGCCTTCAAGGCTCCGATCCGAGAGAAGTATGAGGAAGAGGGTTCGCCCTACTACTCCACCGCCCGCATCTGGGACGATGGCGTTATCGCGCCAGAAGACACCCGCCGTGTGGTCAGCCTGGCGCTGAGCGCCTGCCTGAATGCCCCGGTCGAGGACACCAAGTTCGGCGTGTTTCGGATGTAGGGTTTCGCTCCCTCCATCGTCATCCCAAACTTGATTTGCGACCCAGAGGTCGCGGCGATACTTCTGGGTCCTGACTTGCGTCAGGAGGACGAAGGTCACTGAGGTAGGCTCCACGCAATTGTGTGCGATGGCCGATAAACCAATCCAATCTCCTCCAACTCTCGTATCTCCAGACATGCCCAATTCTGGAGACCCTTATGCGCCTTGCCCTCTTTGTCTTCGCCACCAGCGTTGCGCTGTTTGCGCTGAACCCGGCACCGGCCGTGGCGACTGAAGAGCCCGCTCATCGCGTCGTTGAGCGCGCAGGCAATATCGAGATCCGCGAATATGACGCCATGATCGTGGCAGAGGTGGAGGTCTCTGGCGACCAAACGCGTGCCAGCAATCGCGGCTTTCGCCCGCTAGCCGATTATATTTTCGGCAATAACGCGCCACGCCAGGACATTGCCATGACCGCGCCGGTGACGGCGCGCGCCTCTCGCGGTCAGGAAATCGCGATGACGGCGCCTGTGACCTACGATCCGGGCACTGACGGCCGTTGGACGGTTGCTTTTGTGATGCCGTCCGAGTGGTCGATGGAGACATTGCCAACCCCTAATAATCCGGATGTGAAGCTGCGTGAAGTCGAAGCAAAGCGCGTCGTGGCCATTCGCTTCAACGGCGGACGCAATGCTCGCCGCTTTGCCGCAC
>JANQMI010000127.1 GCA_028280165.1 Oceanicaulis sp.
TCAAACCGTGTGCGGCGCTTCACGATCTCCAGATAATTATCGCAATAGGTGCGCCAGAAGCTGTCCTCGATGATGCGCTGGGCGGCGGCGTATTCGTAATTCTCAAACGCCTGCGTGGCTTGCTCCACGGTCTCAGCCAGCTTGCCCAGCAGCCACCGATCCAGCGGATGGCTGATCGCCCCGGACGCAATGTCAGCCGCAGGCGTCGTCGGCGCGAAATCGCCCGCCTCAGCAGCGGCGCTGAAGCTCATATGCGCCAGCTTCGTGGCGTTCCACAGCTTGGTGACCAGGCGCTTGCCCTGCTTCAGCGTGTTCTCGCTCAGCGCCGTGTCCTGGCCGAGCTGAGAGGTGCCGGTCCAGTAGCGCACCGGGTCGGTGCCGTATTGATCCAAGAGCTTGACCGGGTCGACGATATTGCCCTTGGATTTACTCATCTTCGAGCCGTCGGCGGCCCGGCACCAGCCCGAGATCGCGATATTCGTCCACGGCACGCTGTCTTCGTGATGCAGCGCTTTGACAATGGTGTAGAAGGCCCAGGTGCGGATGATCTCGTGGGCTTGCGGACGCAGCGCCATCGGGAATTGCCGCTGATGGACCTCATAATCCAACGCATAGTCTTCATTGATCGAGCGGGTGTTGAGCTGCGGGCTCACCGAGCTGGTCGCCCAGGTGTCCATCACGTCTTTCTCGCCGATGACTTCGTCCATGGAATAGCCGGCGGGCGGCGTCAGAGTGGGGTCGACCGGTAGCTCGTCCTTGGTGGGCAGGATCACCTTGCCCTCTTCGCCGTCACGCTTGGAATACCAAACCGGGATCGGCACACCGAAATGGCGCTGACGGCTGATCAGCCAGTCCCATTTCAGGCCGTCCACCCAGCTTTCCAGGCGCTGCTTCATATAGGCGGGACGCCAGGTGATCTCGCTGGCTTTTTCCAGGATCTGATCCTTGAACTCCAGCGTCTTGATGAACCATTGCGGCGTGACGATGATTTCCAGCGGCGCGCCAGAGCGTTCCGCCACCGGGATGACCTGCTGGGTCTTTTCCTGCTTTAGGACCAGGTCCTTGTCTTTCAGGAGCTCCAGGATCGTCTCTTTGGCTTTGGCCGCTTTCAGGCCGGCCAGCGCGTCCATCGTCGCCTTGGCGCTGCCCAGATCCAGGCTCGGCCAGTCTTCCGACCCGATGTTCAGATCGCCGATCATCTTGCCGGCCTGGTCGATCACCAGGCGCAAGGGCAGCTTGTGGGTGCGCCACCACTGAATGTCAGTCACGTCACCAAAGGTACAGCACATCACAACGCCAGTACCCTTTTCCGGATCGACACTGCCTTCGGCGTAAATCTCCACCGGCACATTATAGAGCGGGCTGATCGCACGCTTGCCGATCAGCTCTTTGGCCCGCGGGTGCTCGGGATGGATCATCAGACCGCCACAGGCCCCGATCAATTCGGGACGGGTCGTGGCGATCGTTACCGGCTCCACGTCACCGCCTTCAATGGCGAAGGGGATGTAGTTCAAAAGGCCTTCGCGTTCTGAATCTTCCACTTCGGCCTGGGCCAGCGCCGTGCGGTCGGCCGGATCCCAGAGCGAGGGCTCCAGACGGCGCTCCATCAGGCCCTTGTGATACAGGTCCAGGAAGGACATCTGGCTGACGGTACGGCTCTCATCTGAAATGGTTTGGTATTCGCGGCTCCAGTCCACGCTCAGCGCCAGGCGAGTGAAAAGATCGCGATATTGCTGCTCGTATTCGGGGATGACCTCCCGGCAAAGCGCGACGAATTCATCGCGCGCCATGGTCCCGCCGCGCACCTTCTTGACCTTTTCCACCAGCCGCTCGGTCGGCAGGCCGTTATCGTCCCAGCCGATGGGGTAAAGCACATTGCGACCGCTCATGCGCATATAGCGCGCCATGATGTCGGTCTGGGTGTAGGAATAGACATGCCCGATATGCAGCGCGCCGGACACGGTCGGTGGCGGCGTGTCGATGACATAATCGCTGTCCGCTGCGGCGTTCGGATCCCATTGAAACGCGACTTCGTCTGCCCACCGGGCTTTCAGAGCGGCTTCAGAGGCTTTCACATCATATTTCTGCGGAAACGGTTTCATGGCGGGTGTCATCACATGTCTGGAAGGCGGGCAAGAGCGCTGGGATGTAGACCATTTCCAGCGCGCGTGAAACCCGGTCAGACTGAGGCGTCCGCATTCTTGAGTGCGTCTGGTTTTCGCTGGGCAGATGACGTGCGTCCTTCGAGACGCTCGCCAAGGGCTCGCTCCTCAGGATGAGGGAAGTTGAAGCTCTATGACATCCTCATCCTGAGGAGCGCGAAGCGCGTCTCGAAGCCTCATCCTGAGGAGGCCGCAGGCCGTCTCGAAGGACCTTCAGAACAAAGCGCCCTGCGCCTGCAATGGACCTAACCCACTGCTGCCAGCGCCGCATCCAGATCGGCCAGGATGTCCGCCACATCCTCCAGCCCCACCGAAAGCCGGATCAGCCCTTCGCGGATGCCATGGGCGGCGCGCTCCTCGGGGGTATAGGTGGAGTGGGTCATGCTGGCCGGATGCTGGATCAGGGTTTCGGCATCGCCCAGGCTCACCGCGCGCTGGATCATGTCCAGCGCATTCATGAAGGCGATACCCGCGTCTAGGCTTTCCAGCTCAAAGGCGATCATACCGCCAGAGCGATCCATCTGGCGCTGGGCGAGGGCGTGTTGAGGGTGGTCCGGCAGGCCCGGATAGCTCACTGATTTGACGTCGGGGCGCGCCTGCAGCCACTGGGCCACCGCCAGGGCGGTTTGGCTGTGCCGGTCCATGCGCAGGTCCAGCGTTTTCAGACCGCGCAGGATCAGCATGGCATTGAGGGGGGCGAGCGCGGCCCCGGTCATGTCCTTCAGGCCATAAAGACGCACCTCGTCCATCACCTCTTTGCGGCCCGCCGCGAGACCGGCGACCAGATCGCCATGGCCGCCGAGATATTTGGTGGCCGAGTGTACGACAATGTCTGCCCCCAGCTCGATCGGACGGGTCAGGGCCGGGGTGGCATAGGTGTTGTCGACCACGCTGATGGCTCCGGCATTGCGGGCCAGGGCACTGATCGCGGCAATGTCCACCAGCGACATGGTCGGATTGGCCGGCGTCTCACAATACACCACGCGGGTTTCAGGCCGCAGGGCCGAGGCGACGGCCTCAGCGTCGGTCATGTCCACATGGCGGACCTTCACGCCAAACTTCTTCAGCCCATGGTGCAGGAAGGCGAAGGTACAGCCATACAGCGTCGTATCGGCGAGGATTTCCTGACCCGGCTCCAGCAGGCTCCACAGCACCGAGGTGATTGCGCCCATGCCCGAGGCAAAGCTGACGGCGGCTTCGGCCCCTTCCAGATCGGCCACGCGGCGCTCTAGCAGGTCCAGCGTCGGGTTGGAGATGCGTGAATAGATGTGCGCCGGCTGCTCACCGGAAAAGGCGGCTCCGGCCGCCTGCACGGTATCGAAGGTGAAGGTCGAAGACAGATGCACCGGCGGGGTCAGCGCGCCATTTGCATCGCTGGGCGTGTAGCCCGAATGAATGGCGCGCGTGGCAAAGCCGGCTTTGCGCTGGAACACGTTCGATCCGTCCATGATGATCTCCCTGGAGTGTCCCCCTTGAGGCGAACCTCAAGGGGGTGGTCTCCCTGACTGGCCTCTGATTGTCGGGCCTTGAGGCGCATCATAGCGCTGAGTATGGGGCAGGTGCTTGCAAAATCAGCTCAAATGGGTCGCCTTTGAGCAATTATCTGCTAGTAAAGTTCCATGGACCGCATGGATCAAAAGATTATCGCTGCATTGCAGCAAGATGGGCGCATGACCAATCAGGCGCTCGCCGATGCCGTGGGTCTGTCACCTTCGCCGTGTCTTCGGCGCGTGCGCGCGCTGGAGGAGGCGGGCCTGATCACCGGATATGCGGCGACGCTGGACCGTGAACAGGCCGGCCTGCCGATCACAGCTTTTGTCCGGGTGAAGCTGACCGAGCATACCTCCAAAGTCGTCTCAGGCTTTGAGCGTGCCGTGGCGGCGATGGACGAGGTGTTGCAATGCCATCTGATGACCGGCAGCGAGGATTATCTGCTCGAAGTGGTCGTGGATTCCCATCGCGGATATGAGCGTTTCCTGCGCGAGCGGCTCAATCATGTGGCCGGTGTGGCGGCCATCGAGACGAGTTTTTCATTGGGCGTGATTAAGCGCTCCACCGCTTTGCCGATCGGGGCGTAGCGCGCTCGCGTCGACCGGGCTACGCCTCCACGATCAGCG
>JANQMI010000147.1 GCA_028280165.1 Oceanicaulis sp.
ATTGGATGCGGTCGAGGATATCGACGCCTTCGTCTTCACTGCGGCCCGCAACCGGTTGCGCGACCGGGCTCGCCGCGCTGATGTGCGCCACCGCAATCAAGCCGATGTGGAAGCGCGCGCGGCGCAGATCGAAGTGCTCCACCCCGAGCGCGTGCTTCAGGGCCGCCAGGATCTCAGCGCCGTCATGACCGCGCTGGAAGGCCTGGATGAGCGCCAGCGCGACATGCTGATCCTGCATCGCCTGGATGGCATGAAGCAAAAAGACATCGCAGAGCTTTACGGCCTGTCCTTAAGCTCGGTGGAAAAAAATCTGCGTGTGGCCATGCGACACGTCATGAAGAGTATTGAGCTGTAGATGACCGCCAAGCGCCCCGATACGACCCTGCCGGATGACCAGGCCCTCGATGAGGCCGCCGGCTGGCTGTTGCGCTTCCAGTCTGGCGAGGTCACTGAGGCGTCACCGGATTATCAGGCCTGGCTGGAGCGCGATGAGGCCCATGAGGAGGCCATGATCCGCGCGCGCATCGCCTGGGGCGTGCTGGGCGATGCGGCCCGGTCTCCAGAGCTCACCCGGGCGCGCAGTGATGCGCTGTCGCGCGCGACGACCGCTGCGGCCAATCGCTGGCGGCCCTTAGGCGCAAGGCCGGCCGCGCCTGAGCGCCCCCGGCCCTGGATCGCGATTGCGGCAGCCGCCGCGCTGATCGCGGTCATCCCCGGGGTGATCGTTGGCGGGCTTTGGATGGCGGAGCGTCCAACCGCGCCCCAGCAAAGCTATGTGGCGGCGGACCGGTATGAAACCCAAACCGCTGAAACCCGCGTCGTCACGCTCGCAGACAATACGCGCCTGTCACTGGACGCCGCCTCGGCGGTGCGTGTGCGCTATGGCGAGACCGAGCGCGCGCTCGAATTGCTCAGCGGGCAAGCCCATTTCGAAGTCGCATCGGATCCAGACCGCCCCTTCGCGGTCGATGTCGGCTCCTTCACCGTCACCGCGCTTGGGACCGCGTTTAATATCGAGCGGGTCGACAATGAGACCCTCGTGACCCTGTTTGAGGGCGCGCTCCAGATCACCGGCGCGGGCACAGACCACGCGCTTGCCGCGGGCCAGCAGGCCGTCTTAAGGCGGTCTGGCGACGTTGAAATCGCTGACGGGGCCAATCTGGAAAAAGCCGCCGCGTGGCGTCAGGGCCGGGTCTTCTTAGAGGGTGATCCGCTGGAGGTCGCTGTGGCGCGCATGAACCGCTATTCGCGGATCCGGATCATGGTGCTGGATTCCCGGCTCGACGATGTGCAAATCGGCGGCGTGTTTAACGCGGGCGATGTGGAGGCTTTCGTGGGCGCGCTGGAAGCCGCCTTCGAGATTGAGGCCGAACGCGTCGACGATGATCTCATCGTCCTGCGCCAGCGCGATTAGCGCTTCACCCCGGGCCAGTTACGATCGACGCGGACACCACGATACGCGGCCAGAGTCCGGTGTGCCCCTCCCCCACACGCTCACCCCATGCGCCCTGCGCTGAGCTCTGTTTCGACCCGATAAGACAGAAATTTGAACCGGCGAATAAGTTTTCTTTACGGGTTCGGCGGACCTGCGCGTTCCCCCAAGTGAGACGCCCGCACAGGACCGGGTTCGGGGCCTGGTGATCTACGACTGGATCGCTGAACCGCATCCGCCTGCTGGGCAAATTGAGTGCAAAGATCATAATCTTGGGGACGAAACATGACGACCATGGGGAAGAGTATTCGCAGCCGGAAAACCAAATGGCTCAGCGCGGCGGCGTTGAGTGCGCTAAGCTTGAGCCTGACCGCGCCCAGCCTGGTCATGGCCCAATCAGGCAATGCCCCGGCGCGCATCGAATTTGAAAGCCCGGCCCGCCCGCTGGGCGAAGCGCTGCGCAGCTACGGCGTCGCCACCGACCGCCAGCTCGTCTTCGCCCCGGATCTGGTCAGAGGCCTGAACGCCCCGGCCGTCACCGGCACCCTCACCCCCGACCAAGCCCTGACCCGCC
Source organism: Oceanicaulis sp. (assembly GCA_028280165.1). GTDB lineage: Bacteria > Pseudomonadota > Alphaproteobacteria > Caulobacterales > Maricaulaceae > Oceanicaulis. The sequence goes on from JANQMI010000147.1 coordinate 2,007, forward strand.
TCCTGGCCGGCAGCGGCCTCAGCTACACCACCACCGAAGCCGGCGTCGTCGTGATCCAGCGCCAACCTCAGCCAAACGCGCCAGAAACAACGGATGATCGCGGCGAGGATGCTGAGGGTGAAGCGCGGAACGCGAGTGACGTCAGCGACCGTATTGTCGTGACAGGGACGAATATTCGGGGAGTGACGCCGGACTCATCGCCATTATTTATCTTCGGCCGCGAAGACATTGAGCTTTCCGGTGTCAGCACGCTGGCGGAATTCATTGACCGGCTGCCCCAAAATTTTGGGGGGGGATCGCAGCAGGACATTATTTCCTTGCCTACTGATCGGACGAGCTCGGCGAATTTTAGCGCGGGTTCCAGCATCAACCTTCGCGGCACCGGATCGGGTTCAACACTCGTCCTGTTAAATGGTCGCCGGATCGCTCCTTCAGGCCTCCTTGGTGATTTCGTCGACATTTCCATGATCCCGCTCTCGGCGATAGAAAGAATTGAAGTCGTTACAGACGGAGCTTCAGCGATTTATGGAGCCGACGCCATTGGCGGTGTCGTTAACATCGTACTTCGGGACAATTACACCGGTCTTCAATCCTTCGCGGGCCTGGGCATTGTCACGGAGGGGGAGTTAACGGAGCACCGGGCGGGCCTGACACTCGGGCGGGCTTGGGGTCACGGAAACGTTTTGGCCTCTTATGAATTCTATGATCGAGACAGCTTGAGCGTATTGGATCGAGAATTCTCGGCGGCCCAGGGTGGCCCTAATTCACTCCTGCCCGGTCAAAGGTCCCATAGTTTTCTACTAACTGTTGGTCAGGATTTGACGGATCGGCTTTCATTCAACGCCGAGGCTGCATTCACGGAGAGGACCGCAGAAGCGCTCTCCACATCCCCACGTCAGGTCGATCCTCGATCCAATATCAGCGTGGTTGAACAACTCAGCGTTTCTGGTGGCCTTATCGCGGATCTATGGGGGGATTGGCAACTAGACTTCTCTGCTTCGTATAGCGAGAACATCGCAAATAGTACGATTTCAAACGCGAATTCAAATGTCGTTGACCGAACAACGCAAACGGATTCGAGCATTTTATCTGTTGATGCGCGCGCGGACGGAGCCGTTGCAGACGTGCCCGGCGGTAAAGTTCGAATGGCATTGGGTGTCGGATTTCGCGAAGAGGACTTCCAGGCATCAAGCTCGTTAGGGCCCATTTCAGATGGGGCGCGGGATTCCCTTTCGGTATTCGCTGAGGGTTTCATTCCATTGATAGGAGAGGCCAATAGAATCTCAGGGGTGGAGCGCCTAGAGCTCACATTGTCAGGGCGTTACGACGATTTCAGCGATTTTGGTGATGCCTTTAACCCCAAGGTCGGACTGCTTTGGTCGCCATTTGACGGCCTAAATTTCCGGGGAACCTATGGCGAATCCTTCAATCCACCCAATCTGGGAGATTCGGGGAGCGTCTCAGGGCGCGTTTTTGCGCAAGTGATTCCGAACCCCGCCTCCCCTACTGGCACATCAGTCGCGATTATTGACTTCCGGCCGCCGGATCTGGGGCCAGAGTCCTCCACAAACTGGACCGCAGGTTTTGATTACGCATCCCAACTGGGTCGCGGAGACTTTGAACTGTCAGCAACTTGGTATGATATCAGCTATGTAGATCGAATCGGCTTTCCTGGTGCCGCCAGCAGATTTCTAAACGAGCCGATCGTCTTCGCCGATCTCATCACACCCAATCCATCAGCCAGCGCAATCGATGCGCTGGTCAATAACCCTAATCTCGACTTTTTTAACTTCTCTCGCGGCGCGTGGACCATGGTCGGTGATGAAGATTTCCTACTGGATCAACGCTTCCGCAACCTCGCCACACAGGATACGAGCGGGCTTGACATCAGTCTTAGCTATCTCTTTGAGACTGAGTTAGGTCGGTTCGATTTCGACCTCTCGGGCGCGTATGTTTTTCAGCAAGAGCAGCGGATTACGAGCACCTCGCCAGTCTTTGACGTTATTGATACGATTTTTTACCCGGCAGATCTGCGACTTCGTGGGGGCGTGTCTTGGCAGGAAAGTCGATGGCGTGCGTCCGCATTCGTCAACTTTGTCGATGAGTATACGGATGATCGTAATCTGGGTGGTGTTGGCGACGTGCCGGTTGAGGCTTGGACAACGGTCGACGCCAGTCTTGGTTTCGAAACTGGTGACCGTGGTTCTCAGGGTATCCTGAGCAACTTTCAGATCTCACTCAACATACAGAATCTGTTTGATGAAGCGCCGCCCTTTATCGAAGGCAGTGCGGCGGCGTTCGGGCGGAGCCGCGGATTCGATCCTTCGAACGCCGACCCTCTGGGCCGGTTCGTTTCCGTGAGAGTCACGAAGGACTGGTAGTCTCCGGTCATCAACCGAGTGAACCGCGAGGCCTTAGCAACCGCTTTGGCCTCGCGGCGCTTGGATAGGGCATTGTTGATCTTCTATAGGAGCGTGCACGGGAAGAGATGAATGCGAAAAAACTTTCAATTCATTAGAAGAAGGTGGTTCTGGTGGTGATCATTGCGGGTTTAGCTGTGCTCTTGCTTTCAAGCGCTTGGGTGGATGAAGGCGACGCACAGCCAATGTTGTCGACCTCGATACAAGCACAGTCGTGCTTATCCGTTGGTGTATCATCATCAGCTGACGACGCGCCGGACATGCCTTCATCTACGGAACTTGGAATCGATCATGTCTTTTCGACTGCAAAATTGGGAGGGCATGTCACCAGCGTCACGTCTTTGGGCGGTGGCCTAAGGATGGGTCTGTCGGCGAACGGCAGTTTTGTCGCTTTGCAGTTGCGTTGCGAGAACCTGGGCGAAAACACCTATCAGGTGGGTTGGTATGTCTTAGATCTACGGACCGATGACGTCGCGCCAACATTTATTGGGGATGCGGGCGACCCGTTGTTATTCAGGGGCCGACAAGGCGAGCGGGTAAATGGCGCTTGGATGCCGCACAATCCTCAATGGTCCCCGGACAGCCGGTGGGTAGCTTATTTGCGCTCAGACGGTGGGCGAACGCAGGTTTGGCGCAGCAGTGTAGACGGACGCGTTCAAGAGCAGCTTACGCACAGCGAAGCAGATGTCGAAGCTTTCTACTGGTCTGACGACGGGTCTGAGATCTGGTTTGAGACAGATGTGAGCCCAGAAGGAAGACGCGATTATTTGGAAGGCGTTTGGCAGAGTGGACTATCGGCGCGCAACGAGCGCTTTTGGCCCCTGACTCAGTCGTATCGCGCAAGGCCATATTCCGCGATTGGCGGCCAACCAACGCTTTGGATCGGGGATCTGGCCTCGGGGTCAGTAAGAATGGCGACGCAAGAAGAAGCAGAGTGGCACTTCGCCCGCTATCCAGTCACCATACGTGAGCTTTTCGTCGCCGCCAGCCGCTCAAGCGCGCACCCGGACCGGGCCGGGACATTGCGATATACGCCGATGACAGACGGGACTGCCGCCGCCTGGTTTGAGGTATCTGAACAGGGACTACAGTTGAAAGTCCAAACCAATGCTGGTGCCTCTAGCATCTCTGTCTGCATGCACAGCCAATGTTCTGGTCCGCTAGACGGCTTGTTTTGGAGCCAGAGTGCGCCTGAAATCGTCTTTGCGCGCCGTGAGGGCGAAGGTCTCAGGTATAACGTTATTTATGCTTGGAATTTCGAAACAGACTCCATCCGTCAGATTTACACCGAAGACAATCGGCACCTCACGGCGTGTTCGTCGACCGGCGCTTCACTGATCTGTTTTTCAGATAATGCAACCCATCCCCGTGTGTTGGTGGAAGTTCAATTCGAAGACGGGGCGCTGACGCAGCTCTTTAATCCCAATCCATGGTTTGAGGACGTTTCCGTGGGCGATGCGGAGCTCATCACATGGGAGAACGAGTTTGGAATAAGCGCGATGGGTTGGCTCATTCGACCGGTTGGATATCAGGCTGACGGAAGGTATCCGCTCGTGATTGTGCAGTATAATGCGCAGCTCTGCTTTAGTGGTGGCACTGGCCGTGAGCACCCCGCACAGCTCTACGCGAACCAGGGGATTATGGTTTTGTGCATGAACCAACCGGGTTCCCGCCCGCCAGATGAAAACGGCGAGGGGGGTGACACCTATCACCGCCGTAGCAGTGTCGTATCGTCTTGGGAAAGCATTATTGGGAATTTGGCGGAGCGAGGTGATATCGATCCGGACCGCGTCGGAGTTACAGGGTTCAGCGCAGGTGCCGATAACATGAGTTATGGCCTGAGCCGAACGAACATCTTCAGCTCGGCAATTATGGCGTGGATGCCCTTCAGCCCCTTGTCCTACTACTCCGCCCAGGAGGGGCGTTTTGGCAAGGAGCGCATGCGACGTGCAGGTACCGGGCGGTGGGGCACAAGCGATGGGCGCAATCTTGAAAACATGTCTTTAGGGCTCAACGCCGAACATGTGAATACGCCCATTCTGGTTCAGGTGTCAGACAACGAACTCATGGGTACGATCTTCAACTACGTCACGTTGAACGAAGAAGATGTCCCGATCGACATGTATGTGTTCCGCGATGAATATCACTCTAAATGGTGGCCCCAGAACCGGTATGCCGCGATCGAGCGATCTCTGGCCTGGATGCAATTCTGGCTGCAAGGCGAGGTCGACCCTGACACGATGAGCGAGGCGCAATTGGAGCACTGGCTGGGACTGTGCGAGCAACAGATCGCCAGGCTGGCCGCGTCGGACGACCCTGTGCTTCAAGCTCGGGCTACAAATCAGCCCTGCGCTTCTGTGTCAGCGAACTTGCAGTGATACGCGCGTCCTGAGTGCGAGTGTCCGTGTTGACGCCCGAGTACCGGTGAGGCTCTACCCCCTTCACCCAAGCGGCAGGGGGACCCACACGTCACCGCCCCCTACCCCTTCGCGTACGGGTTTTTCTGGCCTTTGACGATCAGGCGGATGGGGACGCCGGGGAGGTCGAAGGCTTCGCGCAGGCCATTGATCAGATAGCGCTTATAGCTTTCGGGCAGGTGCGCGGCGCGGCTGGCCATTAAGACAAAGGTGGGCGGGCGGGCTTTGGTTTGGCTTAAATAGCGCGGCTTGACCCGCTTGCCGTCCACGGCGGGCGGCGGGTGACGCTGGGTCATTTCGAACAACCAGTCATTCAGATCGCGGGTCTTCACCTTGGCACACCAGTCGCGGTGCAGCGCCGCCACCGCGGGCATGATGCGATCCAAGCCGCGGCCGGTCACACCCGACACCGCGATCAGCGGCGCACCTTTGACCTGCGGCAGCAAGCGTTCGAACTTCTCCCGCAGCTCGGCCATCTTAGCCTGCTTGTCTTCGACCAGATCCCATTTGGACACCAGAACGATCAGGCCCCGCCCCTCCTGGACGACACGGTCGGCGATGGTCAGATCCTGCTTCTCAAACGGCGCATCGGCTTCGGTGAGCAGCAGGACCACCTCCGCGAATTTGATCGCGCGCAGCGTGTCGGCGGCGCTCATGCGCTCCAGCCGGTCATCCACCTTGCCGCGCTTGCGCAACCCAGCAGTATCGTGAAGACGCACCTTGCGGCCGTCCCACTCCCATTCCACAGCGATGGCATCGCGGGTGAGCCCGGCTTCCGGGCCGGTGATCAAGCGCTCCTGACCAATCATGGCATTGACCAGGGTGGACTTGCCTGCATTGGGGCGGCCCACCACGGCGATGCGCAGCGGCGCTTTGTCATCGTCGGGATCATAGTCCGGCTCAAGGTCGATCTCGTCGTCCTCGACCTCGGTTTCGAGGGTCTTGATCAGCGCGGCATACAGATCGCCCATGCCTTCACCGTGGGCGGCGGACACCGGGATGGGCTCGCCCAGCCCGATGGCCCAGGCGTCGGAGACCCCGCCCTCACCCTTAGAGCCTTCGCATTTATTCACCGCCAGCAGCACCGGCTTGTCGGACTTACGCAGGATCTCGGCAAAGCGCTCATCCATGGCGGTGACGCCTTCACGCCCATCGATCAGGAAGACGCACACATCGGCTTCATCCAGCGCGGCTTCGGTCTGAGCGCGCATGCGGGCCTCGATGCCCGCCTTGTCATCCTCATAGCCGGCAGTGTCGATCAGGCGCAGCTGCAGATCGCCAATCCGGCCTTTGGCCTGACGGCGGTCGCGGGTGACGCCAGGACGGTCGTCGACAATCGCCAACGGCTTACCCGCAAGGCGATTAAACAGCGTCGACTTGCCCACATTGGGCCGTCCAACAATGGCAAGGGATGGCAAACGTGACACGACGGGCGCGCTCCAAAGACAAAGAAAGCCCCGCCGCGTAGCACGCGACGGGGGTTTTTAAAACTGAAGCGATGTAAGTGCGCCTTTAGCGCAGCGCAATCAAGCGGCCTTCATCAGTGAGCACCACAAGCGTCTCGTCTGCGATCACCGGCGCGATGAAGACCGGATCGCCGAGACTGCGATCGCCTGAGCGCTCACCAGTGACCGGGTCTAGGAAGACCAGCTCGCCTTCTGAGCTGGCCAGAGCCAGCCGCCCGCCGGCCATGACCGGGCCAGCCCAGCTGATACGGTCGCGGCGGCGGCGCTCATTTTTGAAGGACGGAAGCTCGGTGATCCAACGCACCTGACCGGTATCGCGCTGGATGGCGGCCACGTCGGCATCCACGGTGACGACAAACAGATAATTGCCCACCAGAGCCGGGGCATGCAGCCCCCCGGCCGGCAATTCCCATTGGCGCTCACCGGTGCGCAGATCAAAGGCCGCCATAATCCCCGAATGGCTCAGCGCATAGACCGAATTGCCCAGAATGACCGGGCTGGCCGCAATATCGTTGATGGACGAGAGCGGCGTCAGCCCCCCGGTGCGGGTCAGGGAGTCCGACCACAGGACGGTGCCATTTTGAGCCCGCAGGGCCACAATTTCACCAGAGGTGAAGGGGGCCACCACAATTTCACCCAGCACAGCCGGGCTGGGTGCGGTGATCAGGCGTGCGGTTTCGGAAATCGAGCGGTGAGTCCACAGCACCGTGCCGTCTTGGGCGTCGAGCGCGAACAGCTCGTTATCGTCGGTGGTCACATAAACCCGGCCATCGGCGATGGTGGGCGCAGAGTGGAAAGGCGTCAAAGCGGTCTGGCGCCAGACTTCCTCGCCCGTTGCTGCGTTAAGCGCGACGACGAATTTACCCCCAGAGTGAGCGTAGATCCGCCCGCCATCAAAGGAAATCGCGCCCCCAAAAGTCAGCACGCGATCGCCGCGCCCGATAAAGGGCAGAAAGCTGTCATCCTCAGCTTCGCGTTCAACGCCACGAATGCGGGTCGCCCAAACCTCATCCCCGCTTTCAAGACGATGGGCGGACACCCGGCCTTCGGCGGTAATCGTGTACACCACGCCATCAGCGATCACCGGGCGCGCATTGACGCGCCGGTCATTGTTGGAGCCATCGCCGACACGGGTACGCCAGATGCGGTTCAGGCCCCCACTCGCTTCAGTATGCTGCATGGCGTGTGTGGGATAGCCATCCGCCTGGGGCCAGGCGGTATTCACATAAGCGCGCGGCAGCACAATCGGTACGCTGTCGTCGGCAATATTCAGACGCTCTTCCAGCTCCAGAACCGAAATCCGATCCGATTGCGCCGGCGCATCGGGATCATCGGTCTCGCGGTCAAACGGATTCAGATTGGACAGGCGCTCACCGGCCCCACAGCCGGCCAACAGGACGCTGGCCGCCAAGGCCAGAAACAGTTTTGAACGGTGAGCGCTCACTGGCCGCCCTCCTCAGAGTCATTGGTCGGCGCTTCACCGTCCGCTTCAGGGGTATCGCCTTCAGTGTCAGCAGATTCAGCGTCAGCAGACGGATCAGCATCCTGATCGACGCCCTCTGGCGCTGCGGTCTCAGCGGTCTCAACCGGGGCTTCAGCTGCGTCCTGGGGGGCATTCTGGCGAATATAGGCCAAGCCTTCGCTTGCCCGGCGTGCCACGCCCGGTGGAGCGTCCAAACTCACCTGGAGGAGGCGGTATTGGCTGCGCGCATCCTCCCACCGCTCGTCGCGGATCGCCGCCGCCGCAATGAGTTCGCGCGCCAGCGTGCCAAACAACGCCTCGCCTTCGGTCAGCGGCGTAAGGCGCACACTCAGATCGTCATAAGACAAGGTATCAAACAGGGCGAGCGCGGCTTTGTATTGAGCCAGCTGACGGGTCAAAGGCTCCGGCGAGCGTGCAGCGGCCTGCTCGAAATAGCGCGCCGCAGCCTGCGCATCATTCTGTGAAATCGCAATCTCACCCAGGCGCATATAGGACAAGGCTGCGTACCCGCTGGCCCCCGTCTCAGCCATCTCGGTAAAGGCGCTGCGGGCCTCTTCCAGATTGCCCTCTTCATAGAGGCGCGACGCCTCAATATAGGCGTCAGAGGCCGTCTCCGCGGCGGTGCGTGTCTGGTAGCTCCAGAATTGCTGGCCAGCAACACCGACCACAATGGCCACGGCACCACCGATCACCCAAGGGGCCCACTTGCGATAAACCGCGTTGAGTTTCTCGCGCCGCAGCTCTTCTTCAACTTCGTCGAAAACGTCGACCAATGCCGCGCTCCGCTTTTAAAAAAACATGATGTTGCGCCGGACCCTAGCCGGGCCGCACCGCAGGGGCAACATGATGGTGCTGTATCAGCCCTTGCGGGCCTTATAGACCTGGTCCGGTCCTGGGAAGCTGCGCGCACGAACCTCGGCGGCGTAAGCTTCGACGCCGGCTTCCATGGCCGTCTTCAAATCCGCATATCGCTTCACAAAACGCGGCGTCCAATCGAACAAGCCCATCATATCCTGGGTCACCAGGATCTGCCCGTCACAGCGGGCCGATGCGCCAATGCCGATGGTCGGTGCTTTGACAGTCTCACTGATCTCGCGGGCCAGATCTTCAGCCACACCTTCCACCACAATGGCAAAGGCCCCAGCCTCATCGGTGGCAATGGCCTCTTCCAAAACACGCGCGCGGGAGGCGTCATCGCGGCCCTTGGCTTTAAAGCCGCCTTCAGCCAGCGCCGCCTGAGGGCGCAGCCCCACATGGCCAACAACCGGAATGGCGCGCTCGGCCAGATAGCGAATCGTTTCAGCGACATAGACGCCGCTTTCCACCTTCACAGCCTGACAGCCGGTATCCTGCAGCACGCGCGCGGCATTGTCGAAGGCTTGCTCTTTGGAGCGCTCATAGGAGGAGAATGGCATATCTACGCACACCAGGGCACGATCTGAGCCTCGCATGACGGCCTGACCGTGCAGGATCATCATGTCCAGGGTGACGCCAATCGTGTTGGGGAGGCCGTGGACCACCATGCCCACCGAATCCCCGACCAGAATGAAATCACAGTGCGGGTCCAGCAGCTTGGCCATCGGCGCATCATAGGCAGTCAGGCAGACCAGCGGCTCACCGCCTTTACGGGCACGGATATCGGGCGGGGTGAGGCGTTTGACCGAGGGGGTCTGTGCGGACATGGAAAGGGCCCTTGCGTTAGCTCAGGCCCGCACCCTATCGGTTTTTCGCACGTGCACAATCAACAGGCACTGTTGAGTGTTAGATCGCCATGCGCCCCTTCGGAACGATCCAGGCGATGCCAAGGGCGAGCACAAC
>JANQMI010000152.1 GCA_028280165.1 Oceanicaulis sp.
CCGTCAGCTTCGCTGACACCCTCCCCATCAAGGGGAGGGATGGAAGTTCGACCGAGCTTAGGGCTTACACCCGTCCCTCCCCCTTGTGGGGGTTGATCAGTGAAACTGATCGACGGGCGAAGCCCAGCTTCGGTCGGGTGGGGGGCAGCGCCGGCGCTAAATCCCCATGGGCCCCAGCTTCCACTGGGGAAGCGATACCCAGATTCATCCCATACCCTCGTCATCCCCGCGCAGGCGAGGACCCAGGGATGGCAGGGCGCGGCATTTCATGGCTCTGGGTTCCCGCCTGCGCGGGAATGACGAAGGTAAAAAACTCCCTCTTCCCCGACGCAGGTCGGGGCCCAGAGCCGTCAAGCGCAGCATTTGAGGATCTCTGGATCCCGACTTTCGTCGGGAAAGAGAAACGGGTTTGAGGTGGATAGGCGCAGATGTCGGGTGGGGGCTCTGCCGGCGCTCTGTGATCTCCACCCCACCCGACAGCTTCGCTGACACCCTCCCCATCAAGGGGAGGGATGGAAGTTCGACCGAGCTTAGGGCTTGCTCCCGTCCCTCCCCCTTGTGGGGAGGGTGGGCCGGAGCTTGCTCCGGGTCGGGTGGGGGGCTCCAAAAAAACTCCCTCTTCCCCGGCGAAGGCCGGGGCCCAGAGCCACTAAGCGCGGCGTCCGGTCTTCTCTGGGTCCCGGCCTTCGCCGGGAAAGAGAAGTTAGAGGTGGAGGAACGAGGTCTCGATGTCCTCCCCTGCTTGCGGGGGAGGTGTCAGCGAAGCTGACGGAGGGGGCTTTGCAGCGTCGCAATACCCCCTCGTTCCTAAACACTCACCGAGTGCTTCACCGGGCCTTTGGCGAGGTAGGTATCAAACGCCGCCGCTGCGAGGCGGGCGAGCGGTTTGAATGCTGGATTCACGCTCAATACCGATCCGTCGCGCGTCACAATCCCAGCGGCCTCCAGCTCAGAAACGTCAAAGTCCGGCATAGGCAATCCATAGGTTCTGGCAATGGCAGCGGCGTCCACAGTGAGATCAGTCATGATCCGCTCAATAATGGCCCGGCGCATAAGGTCTTCACGCGATACCGCCACACCGCGCGCGACGGGCAGCTGGCCGGCGACCACAGCCTCACGCCATGTGCGCACGTCCGTGATATTCTGAACATAGCCGGCCGGGCTTTCGCCAATCGCTGACGCCCCGACGCCAATCATCGTACAGGCGCGGTCCGTCGTATAACCCTGGAAATTGCGCTTCAGAACCCCGGCCTCAAGCGCCAGCGTCATGGGGTCGGCCGGCCGGGCATAGTGATCAATGCCGATGGCGTGGAAGCCGGCCTGTTTCAAAGCCTCGTCCATGGCATCGGCCTGATCGATACGCGTTTCAGGACCCGGCAAGTCCTCGTCCAAAATCAGCCTTTGATGCGCCATCATATGAGGCACATGGGCATAACCGAACACCGCCAGACGGCTGGGGTTCAGCGCCGCAGCAGCCTGAGCGCTCGCCCGCGCGCTGTCGACCGTCTGCTTGGGCAAGCCGTAAAGCAGGTCGGCATTGATTTTCATCACACCGACCTGGCGCAGGCGATTGAACGCCGCTTCGACCAGCTCAATGGGCTGGATTCGATTGATTGCGGCCTGCACTGCGGGATCAAAGCTCTGCACGCCGGTGCTCGCACGGGTGAAGCCATTGCGGCCCAGAGCTTCGGCGTCTTCGCGGGTGAAATGACGCGGATCGATCTCAATGGAGATTTCAGCATCGACGGTGAAGTCGAAGCGGGCCCGGATCACGGCCATGAGCCGGTCGATCTGCGCAGGGGTCAGGATCGCAGGCGTGCCGCCGCCCATCGCCAGATGGGTGATCTTCATGCGCGCAGGCAAGCGATCCGCGACGAGTGTGAGTTCTTGGAGGAGTGTGTCCAGGTAAGCCGCAACCGGGGCCGGCTTGGTGGTGGCCCGCGTGTTGCACCCGCAATACCAGCACAAGGTCCGGCAATAGGGCACGTGCAGATAAAGCGAAACCGGCTCGCCCGGATCAAGCTGTTCCAGCCATTGGCCATAGATATCGGTGCCGACACCGTCATGGAAATGCGGTGCGGTGGGGTAGCTGGTATAGCGCGGGCTGCGCTGGCTGGCGAAGGCCAGGAGCGTGTCGCGACGAGACGCCATGGCTTAATCCCATAATTGCTTTCTGGTTATTTGCACCCTCGGTGCGCCGAGCACAAGGGCGACCTTCGCCGCAGGCGGGCCAGTTCTGACTTGCCCACAGCGCGCTGGCCGGTTACCTCGCGGGGCATGACCCAGTCCTCCAATCCTCGCAAGACCAAGCGCCGTCCACCGGGTTTGAATCCGGAGGCCGCTGAAGAGCTCTATGCG
>JANQMI010000155.1 GCA_028280165.1 Oceanicaulis sp.
ATTGGATGCATTGGCCGAAGGCGATGTGAAGACCGCGCGCCGCGAACTGGCGGCGGTCCCCAAGCGCTTAAAATATGCCGATGGGGGATGGAAGCCGGCCCTGGCGCTCGCAGTTGTGGATCTCGCCGAAGGCAAGCGCCGGTCCGGATTGGCGCGTCTCATTGATGTTTGCGCGGGTCTGGATGAGACCAATCTTTCCAAGGACGAAAAGGGCTATCTTCGGCTCTACGCGCTGTACCGCGCCATTGATGCCTCCAAGGATGGTCGTGCCCCCTCTGAGCTGCGCGCCCATGCCGAAGACTTCCGCTTCGATCAGACCTTGGTATCGACCTGGCTCAAGCAGCGCTTCCCGCTGAAAAAGGTTGAGGCGAGTGAGCCTGCCCCTCCACCCATGAGCCCGCCACCGGAAGGGTGATAGTCTCGCGCTTCAAAAAGTGTCCTGTCCCGGCTTGTCCGGGCAATGATAGATTTTTGAGCTAGCGCAGATCTTCCATCTCAGCGCGGCGCAGTCGGTCATAGCTGCGCGGGCTGCTCATTAGCGCGCGGATATAGGCGAGGTTTTGTTCGGCCATGTCTGGGGTTGAATCGATCAGAGCAATCGCCTCGGCCTCGTCAAACCGGCCTTGCAGAGCGACCGCCATGGCGAGGTTTTGACGAATTTCCGGCCCAGCGATCTCCCGAATGGCGGCCTGGCGCAAATAGCCTTCCGCAGATTCCGGATCACCATCGAGCATCAAGGAAAGCGCAAGATTATTCAAAACGCTGGGCTCACCGCCAGACAAGCTCAACGCCTCGGTGAAGCGGGCCCGCGCCAGCTCGGCGCGCCCTGATTGCTCAAGCGCGACACCCAGCGCATTCAGCAAGCGCCAATCATCTGGCGTGCTGCGAACGGCCCGGCTTAAGGGTTCCACGCCCTGGGCTCCCATGCCGGAGGCGACCAGAGCCATGCCGAAAGAGGCTTGCAGCTCTGCGTCTTCTGGATACAGCGCCAGGGCCTGGCGGGCGATTTCGGCAGCCCGCGGGGCGCTGTTGAGCTGGCGCAAGACGATGGACAGCTTCAAGGCCGCTTCCCGGTCACCGGGGTTCAGCTCATAGGCCTCGGCCCAAAAGGCAGCCTGGGTGAGCAGATCCTGGTTGGCGATCGCAGCGCGTTCTTCGGCGGTGGCAGGAGCCAGCGTGCGCGACTGCAGATCCATCACGACCGCTTCTTCCTCCTCGGTCAGCGCCAGTTCGCCGGACGTGGCACAGCCAGCAACAAGCGTTGCAGTCAGGGCGATTGCGGACAGATGCGCGCGCATGCTCTACCTCTTGATCCTGAAACGGACTAAGTCAGTGCGATAGCCTGACCGATGCCGGTCAAGAAGCCGTTAACGGTTGATCGTAATCGCCTTGCAGAGTTGAGAGCCTTGATGAGCCAGCCTGAATACTTCGCCCCGAGCGCAGAGCGCACCGTCCATATCGTGACTCAAGTGGGGTTTGACGATCAGATCGCGGCCCTGCCGACTGCTGCGTCGGCCCATGTCGCCGCGTCGGGGTTTAAGGCCAGCGCCGGCGAGGTGTTGATGCTTCCGGCGGGCGAGGGCGCTGAGGCCTTAATCGGAGCCGGCAAGGCTCAAAGTCCGTTTGATATCGCGGCCGCGGCAATGAAGTTACCCGAAGGCGACTGGGCGGTGTCAGGTCTGCCGGAAAGCTGGGATGCCACACAGGCGGCCATTGCGCTGGCGTTTGGCGGCTATCAGTTCGCTGACTATAAAGCGCCCAAACGCGCGCCCGCCCGCTTCGTTGCGCCCGAAGGGGCTGATGGGTCTGAAGCGTCCCGTGTTGTCGATGGCGCGCGTTTGACCCGCGATCTCGTCAACACGCCCGCCGGGGACATGTTGCCCAGCGATCTGGAAGCGGAAACCCGCGTTCTGGCTGATCGCTATGGCGCTGAGGTCACCGTGACCGTGGGTGAGGACCTGGTCGAGCAGAATTATCCGATGATCCACGCGGTCGGCCGGGCTTCGGTGGATGCGCCACGCCTGATCGAAATGGGCTGGGGTGAATCGCGCCATCCGCGCCTGACCTTGGTGGGAAAGGGCGTATGCTTTGATTCCGGCGGTCTCGACATCAAGCCGGCCGATGGCATGCTGCTGATGAAAAAAGACATGGGCGGAGCCGCAAACGTCTTGGGGCTGGCCTCTATGATCATGGACGCGAAGCTTCCCGTTCGACTGCATGTTCTGATCCCGGCGGTAGAAAATGCGATCGCCGGCAATGCTTTCCGCCCGGGCGATATCCTGGATAGCCGCAAAGGCCTGACTGTTGAGGTTGGCAATACTGACGCCGAAGGCCGGCTTGTGCTGGCCGATGCCCTGACCAAGGCCCTCGAGGACGAGCCGGACTTGCTGATCGATATGGCCACACTGACCGGTGCGGCGCGTATCGCCTTGGGACCGCAGGTCTCGCCCTTCTACACCGATGATGAAGACCTCGCCGGCGCGATTGCCGAGGCTGGCGCACAGATTGATGACCCGGTTTGGCGCATGCCGCTTTGGGACGGCTATGATGCCTGGCTCGACAGTCCCATCGCGGACCTGTCATCGACGGGGCAGGGCCGGTTTGCCGGCTCCATCACCGCCGCGCTTTTCCTGCGCCGCTTTGCCGAAGGGGCGAAAAGCTGGGTGCATTTCGACATCTTCGCCTGGAACCCCACCGCAAGGCCGGGGCGTCCGCAAGGTGGGGAAATGCTCGGCGCGCGAGCCCTCTGGTCCATGCTGAAGGCCCGCTATGGTGGATAGGCCGACCCCGTTTCAGGTCACCGCCGGCGTTGCGCCGGTGCGTCAGACGCCCGCCGATGATGGCCCGCAGGACACCCAGCTTCTGGCTGGAGAGGTCTTCTTGGTGGAGGCCGAGGAGGACGGCTGGGCGAAGGGGCGCACCGCGCAGGATGATTATCCGGGCTGGGTGGATATGGCCGCGCTGTCCGCGCCGGTTCTAATCCCAACCCACCAGGTCAAGGCGCTGAGAAGTTATGTGTTCTCAGAGCCTGACCTGAAATCCGCACCGATCTGTTTGATCAGTTTGAATGCCAAGATCGTCGGGGGGGCACGCGCGGGCAAATTCATTGAGGCGCAGCGCATGGGCTGGGTGTTCGACGATCATCTGCGTCCGGTCGGAGACGCCTGGGAAAGCGACTATGTCGCGGTGGCCGAGCGCTTCGAACACACCCCGTATTTCTGGGGCGGTAAAGAAAGCCTGGGGCTGGATTGCTCGGGCCTGGTCCAATCGTCCTTGGAGGCGGCCGGCATCATGGTGCCGCGCGATACCGGACCGCAAGAAGCCTGGGCGAAGGCCAACTGGCACTCAGTTGAGATCCACGACGATCTGGACGGGTTGAAACGCGGTGATCTGGTCTTCTGGCCCGGACATGTCGGCATCATGACCGATGCGGATACGCTGCTGCACGCCAATGGCTTTCACATGAAAACTGTGGCCGAATCCCTGCGCCGGGCCGCTAAGCGGATCGCCTTTCACCACGCGCCCATGAGCGGGATTTATCGCAGGCCGGAATAATGTCCGCAAAGGCCGTGGCGAAGCCCGGCGTTTAGGCCTATGTCTGACCCCA
>JANQMI010000165.1 GCA_028280165.1 Oceanicaulis sp.
GTCCAACCGCGCACTGGGTGCGGTGAGCGATGCCGCAGGCGAAATGGAATCGGCCGCCCATGCCCTCGACCAATCCAGCCGAAGTGCAGGCGAAACCACCGCTCAGGTGAACTCGGCTGGGGCTCGCGCTGCTGAAAATGTCGATACGGTTGCGGCAGCCGCTGAAGAGATGACCGGTTCGATTGCCGAGATTGCTCAGCAAATCTCGCACTCTACCGAAATCGCCCAAAACGCGGCCGATCGCGTCGAGCAGACCAATACTGATGTGGCGGCCCTGAATGAGGCTGCAACCAAAATTGGCGACATTGTCAGCCTGATCAATGACATTGCTGAGCAAACCAACCTGCTGGCTCTGAATGCCACGATCGAGGCCGCGCGGGCCGGTGAAGCCGGCAAGGGCTTTGCCGTGGTGGCCAGCGAGGTTAAAACCCTGGCTGAACAGACCAGCAAGGCCACAAGCTCGATCTCTGAGCAGATTGGCGGCATTCAAGGGGCCACGGGCAAGGCCGTTTCGGCCATTGCCAATATCGGCGAAGTGATCAGCGAGATGAACAACATCTCAGCAGCCATCGCTGCGGCCATGGAAGAGCAACGTGCGGCGGCTAGCGAAATCACCCGCGCCGCGCAGGATGCCGCTTCCGGGGCCCGCGAGGTCAGCCAATCCATCGCCAGCGTCGATGCGGCGGCGGCTGAAACGGGCCAGTGCGCAGCCCAGGTCAACGCGGCTTCGAACGCCCTGAACAGTGAATCGGACGGTCTGGAAAAGGCAGTGTCTGAATTCCTTACCGGGGTGCGTGCGGCCTAAGGTCCGGATGACTGAAGCTTACCCGCGCGGAACGCTTGAATTGGCGGCTTCGCGCGGGTATAGCCCGTCCTCCGCGATGCGAACGCGTGTTCGCGGCAAAGGATGGCTGGGTAGCTCAGCTGGTTAGAGCGCAGGACTCATAATCCTGAGGTCGAGGGTTCGAGTCCCTCCCCCGCCACCATTCTTTTTCCGTCCTCTCCTGCTCCGTAACGTCCATGCCGTCGGCCCCTCGCTTGCGGTGAGCAAGCTAGCTCTCGCTGCGCGTCCCAGTGAGGACAGAAGGACCAGACCGATCCTCGCCTAATTCGCCTCCGCGGCTTCCAGCGCCAGCCGGGCGTAGGCACCCAGCGTGCTCCCGGCAATTTGCCCCAGCGTCGTGACCGTACCATCGTCATCAAGGCGCAGAACTGCGATCTCACCTTCTGTCAGCCGCAGGCCGCTAACGCGAAAAACAGTGCCGCCATGGGTGATCATGGCAATATTGCTGCCCGGCAATCCTGGTGCCAGCTCCGCTAGACGGGCCCGGACCTCAGTCTCAGCGACATCCAGATTTCGGTCGCCGCCCGGTACATGGTGCATCAGGCTGTCGTCGTGTTCGTAGTCGACGCCGAACATGTAGCGTGCGGTTTCGGCTGCACGGCACATCGGGCTGGTCAGCACGCGCCCCGCTTCGATTCCCAGCAATCGCAGGCTGACACCGGTCTCATGCGCTCCGGCCACACCGGCCAGCGACAGATTGCGTTGAACCCGACACTCGGTCGGCTGGCTGTAATCATCGCTGCGGGAGGGCACTTCGGTCCGCTCGTGGCGGACGAGCAGGACAAGGCCGCCGTCTTGCATTGCGGCAATCAGCTCCTGGGTGCTCAACGCTGCAGACGATTGCTCACTGGCTTGAGCCGGAGCTGAGACCATTGCCGTCGCCAATAAGAGCCCGGTAAGGCACGCAAACTGGCTGGCGAGCCGCTGGATGAAGTGCGCCATATTCATTCCCCCATTTTCGGTCGGCGATCGACTGAGCGGCTATTGAGCCTCAGCCATATCAATCAGCGTGAAGCGTATATCCGCGTCACCGGTATTGGCCAGACCGCTGACCCCAGTTGGGAAATAGTGCGCTTGTCCGGGCTCGAGTTGAACATGGACGGTATGCTGGGGCGGGGTCCCAACATCAATCGCCAACTCAGTCAGGGCCACCATCAGGACAGGAGTCGATCGGGTTTCCGGTACGCCGCCGCCAGGGGGGAGACGGAAGCTGGCGACACGGCCAACCTCCTGGATGAAGGTGACCTGCTCCACCGCGTTGGCGGGCGGAGTGTCGACTACAAGGAGCTCAATCATCGGGGTGGAAATCCCATCTATTGTTATAATATAACATTCTCAGAAACACGCTTGAGGTCAATGATGAATACAGTGCCCGTGCCAGCCGACCGCCTTCCTGTGACCGTATTGTCCGGCTTTCTGGGCGCGGGAAAAACCACTTTGCTCAATCACTTGCTGACGAATACCGACGGGTTGAAACTGGCGGTGATCGTCAACGATATGAGCGAGGTGAATATCGACAGCGATTTGGTCGAACGCTCCGGCGCGGTGACCAAGACCGATGAAAACCTGGTTGAAATGACCAATGGCTGCATCTGCTGCACCTTGCGCGAAGACCTGCTGACCGAGGTGAAGCGCATTGCCGACATGGGACGTTTCGATGGATTGGTGATCGAGTCGACCGGCATCTCCGAGCCCCTCCCGGTCGCTGCAACCTTTGACTTCCGCGATGAGCAGGGCAAGAGCCTCGGCGACCATGCGCGCATTGATGCCATGGTCACAGTGGTCGACGCGGTCAATCTGCTCAAAGACTACGCGTCCACCGAATTCCTGTCCGATCGCGGCGAAACCGCCGGGGAAGGCGACACGCGGGCCGTCATTGATCTGCTCGTCGATCAAATCGAGTTTGCCGACATCATTGTGATCAACAAGGCCGGGCTCGCCGGTCCTGAGCAAATGGATATCGTTCGAAAAGTCGTGACCGGCTTGAACCCCGAAGCGAAAATCCTGGAAACCGACTTTTCGCGCGTGGCACCGACCGACATTTTGCGCACCAATCTGTTCGACTTTGAACGCGCGCAAAACCATCCGCTGTGGGCGAAAGAACTCTACGATTTCGAAAACCATACGCCGGAGACCGAAGAGTATGGGATCGAGCATTTCGTCTATCGTGCGCGCCGGCCCTTCGAGCCCCAAAAGCTCCATGCCTTCTTTAATCGGGCCTGGCCGAACGTGATCCGGTGCAAAGGCCATTTCTGGATCGCAACACGTCCTGAATGGATTGCCGAGGTGAGCCAGGCTGGCGCTTTGGTCCGTCACGAGGCGCTGGGGCGCTGGTGGGCGGAGGTGCCGCATGAGCATTGGCCGTCAGGCGATGCGTTCAGCACGCTGTTAAAACAGCATTGGGATCCGATTTGGGGCGACCGCCGCAACGAATTGGTCTTCATCGGCATCGGCATGGATGAAGCTGCCCTGCGTGCAGAGCTGGATTCCTGCCTGGTGGACGCTGAGACGTTTGAGCCCGATGCCTGGGCGGGGATGACCGATCCCTTCCCGAAATGGGGGCAAGGCTAGGCTCGGCGAGGTAACTGAGCGCGGCGATGTCCTGCGTCCTTCGAGACGGTCCTAGCGGACCTCCTCAGGATGAGGAATGCTCTCGCCTTATGCAGCCCTCTTCCTGAGGCGCGCGAAGCGCGTCTCGAAGGAGCTTCAGGATTGAAATTCTCAAACAAAAACGCGGAGCCCCTTCAGGCCCCGCGTTGTTCTGTCAGATGTCAGTGAAGCCTAGAACCGTCCGCGGACCGTCAGGCGAGCGTTGAGCGGAGCGCCGACGCTGGCCTGATGGGTGGAGTGCGCGTTCGGGAAGTAAAGCTCGTCGGTCAGATTCTCGACATTGAGCTGAACCCGGAGGCTGTCGGACACATCATAATACGCCGCCGCGTCGACACGGGTGTAGGCTGGCAGCACGGCGGTGTTGGAATTATTGATGAAGCTTTCGTCCTGATAGGTCAGGCCAAACCCGAGGCCGAATTCCGCTGTCACCTGATAGCTGTTCCACACGGAGACCATGTTTTCCGGCAGCTCGCGCGGGCGAAGCCCGGTCGGGCCGGTGCGGTTGACCCGTTCGCCGTCCAGATAGCTGTATCCGCCGGTGATGAACCAGTTCTCGGTCACTTGGCCTTGGAGCTGAACTTCAAAGCCTTCGATGGTGCTATCGATCACATCCAGCGTGGAGGGGTCATTGTCTGCCACCTGCGGCGAGCTCTGTTCGATCTCGAAAATCGCGGCCGTGAGGCTGAGGCCCTGAGTGAAGTCCCATTTCAGACCGGCTTCCAGATTGGTGAACTCATTGGGATCAAGGGCATTGTTGTTGCCGTTGATACTGGCGAATTGCTCACCGGAGCGCGGCAGGAAGCTTTCACTATAGCTGGCATAAAGCGAGATGTTTTCCTGCGGCTTGTAAACGAGGCCCAGTCGCGGAGTGACTTCCTCATCGGTGCGCTTGCGCGTTTCATTGGCCGCTACGTTGAAGACCTCGATTTCGAAGCTGTCGAAGCGCGCGCCGATAATGATGTCGAGCTGGTCTGAGATCTCGATTTCATCCTGGATATAGGCTGACAACACCCGCACATCGGCTTCGGTGTCATCGTTGAGGTCAGAGAAAGCGACCGTGGTTGGGTTGCCATTGGCGGCCGTGCCTTGGCCGTTGCTGATCAGCAAAGGACGCTGGATGGAGAAAAACTCCACATCGTCGTTTGAGTCCGACCAAACCGGGTTGAAACGGTCGTTATTGTTGACCGTGTCGATATACTCCACACCGGTCACGAGGGTGTGGCCGAAGCGCCCGGTCTGGAACTGACCGATCAGGTCGCCCGATAGGATCAGATTCTGGCGCTGGGTGGTGTCCACATAACCATCCAGTCCGACAGTGTTTGGTGTATTCACCGCGTCGTAGCTGGAGGCATAGAAGTTCTGATAGAATTTGTCGTAATCGCCGTAGAAGGCGCTGAGGCGGCCTTTCAGATTGTCGGAGAATTGGTGCTGCAGCGTGGCGCGCAGCAGGTGCGCCTCCAAACGATTATCGTTCAGTGACGGATCGCCAAAGACGATATCCTGGAAGGCTTCCACCGGCTCGCCATTGGCCCCGGTCGGGATACCACGATCGATGAAGCGCGCGTGGTCGATGTATTCGTAGGACAGGTCCAGCTGGGTATGGGGGCTGAGCTGGAAGCGCGCTGTGGGATTAAGACCGATGCGCTCGCCGTCATAGAAATCGCGATGGTTTTCCAGGCTTTCAAACATCGCATTGAGGCGGAAGGCCGAGCGTTCATTGAGGGCAATATTGCTATCGAGCTGAATGCCAAAGCCCCCAAAGCTATCGATGCTGGCCTGATAGCCGGTGAATTGGTCGTAGAGCGTCGCCTTCTTGGTTACGCGGTTCAGGATGCCGCCGGTACCGCCACGGCCGAACAGCAGGGCGTTAGGACCGCGCAGAATCTCCACCTGCTCCAGATTATAGAGCGGGCGGTAATACTGAACGTCGTCGCGCACGCCATCGATGAAGAAGTCTGCCGTCGAGCGTACGCCGCGGAACACCACCGCATCGCGGTGGCCTTCGCCTTGAGAGGTATTCACACCGACCGTGTAGTCGATGATCTGGCCGACGGAGGTGAAGCCGCGTAGAGCAATTTCGTTGCCGGTGATGATCGACAGGCTCTGGGGTACGTCGATGATCGGCGTTGGGGTGCGCAGCGCGTTGATCTGATCGGCATAAAGCACCGTTCCGCGAACGATGATTACGTCATCGGTTTCGATATCGGCGATGTCACCAGAGGTGTCATTGGCAACGGCAGATGCAGCGCCCAGCGACATTGCTAGGGCGGCGGCAGACAGAAGGGAAGGGGCAAGGCGGGTCATCAAAGGCGTCCAATCAAAAGAATTGGAGCCTTAATACGCTCATGCAAATGATTTGCAATTGCCAGAATGTCACAATGACTGTGAATCATGTGCGACATTGGTCGTAGCGCCCAAAACAGTCAGCCCGGCTTCTGCCCAATCACCCCTGAAAGAGCTTCTAGATAGGCTTGAAAGGCGGCACGCCCCTGGTCGGTGAGCCGGACCGTCGTCAGCGGCTTGCGCCCGACAATACGCTTATCGATCGCAACATAGCCCGCATCCTCCAGCTTCCGCAGTTGGACGGATAAATTACCTTGGGTGACGCCCAGCGCGTCCTTCAACTCGGTAAAGCTGGCGCTCTCGGCATTGGCCAAAATGGCTGTCACACCCAGCCGCAGGCGGCTGTGGATCAGGTCGTCCAGCTTGTCGAGGTCAAAGCCGCTCATGGGTATCCGGTCAGCTATTCCGTCCCGCACGCCACATGATGTAGCCCGGTGCGCCCAATAGCAGGAACAAGATCGCCGAAAGCGCGTACATGTAGGACAGGGTCGACGCGACCAGCAGTGGCAATCCAGCGGCGCTGAGATACCAGCCAATAGACACCGCCCACGTCCAGCCGCGCCGGATGATGAAAGAGGCTATGAACCAGCATGCGCCCTGGAATGCGCAGACAATGATCGGAAAGAGCATCCAGATATCGGTCGGAAAGCCGTTCAGATTGGCGAGCCCGAATCCAATCGCGGTGACACCGTTGGCAATGCCGACCCCGGCAAAGGCGGCGGTCAAGGCGCGGCCCGCCGTGCCTTTGGCGCGCGGTCGTTTACGGTTGGTGAGCTCCACCACCA
Organism: Oceanicaulis sp.; assembly: GCA_028280165.1. Taxonomy (GTDB): domain Bacteria; phylum Pseudomonadota; class Alphaproteobacteria; order Caulobacterales; family Maricaulaceae; genus Oceanicaulis. The sequence goes on from JANQMI010000165.1 coordinate 6,583, forward strand.
GCACCAAAGCCAAATAGCCAATATTGGCAACCAGGGCGCTGATTCCATAGGTTGCCTCGCCCAAAATCGCATACCCGGACATAGCCAGCGCACAGATCAGCGTTTGCACGCCGTATATCACACCGGCCGAACCATAAAGCAGCCCCGCCAGCTGCAAGTTGACGGGGCGCTCAGCGACGATGGCCTTTAAAAACGCGAGGTCTTCTCGGGCAGTATCGGCGTCCATAGTCATGGGGTCTGCATCTCCATTTCAGAGGCGGGCGGTTTTGCCTTGCGGCGCATGCGTCCGTTGAGCATCCAGCCAATAAAGCTGCCGCGGACCAGCAGATGATAGCTGGCTAGCATGATTGGCAGGCTGATGGCCAAGATCAGACTAAATTTTACTTCAGCCGACAGCGCCCATTGCGACACCCAAATCTGAAGCGCGATCACCAACGGCAGGTGGATGATATAAATCCAGTAGGATGCGTCCGCGATGTATCGCACCGGCGCACTTTCATGCTGGAACAGGCGCAGGGTCAGGCCAATCAGACCAAAAATCCACATCCACAGGCCCACACCATAGGCCAGCGAAAACAGCCACATGGGAGCGGGATCCAGCTGCTGGGTCATGTCGGGCGCTAATCCCACCACACTCAGGCAATAGGCGCTCAGCGCCATGGCCGCGACCAGATAGATGGGCGCTTGAGTTTTCAGGGCGGTAAAGCCGTGAAGGCCGCGCTGCATCGTCCAGCCCAGGCTAAAGGCCAAGCCATAGGCCACCAGCGAGGGCGTATTCGGGATCAGGCCGTGATCGGGCGAGGGTATGCCAAACCAGATCGGGACGGGCGTGGGGAAGACCACTAAGGCCGCACCCACAATTGCGCCCAGCAGGACCGCGCCCAAGGGGGTCGCGAGAAGCGCGCGCGTCGCGCCGTCAACACTGTTCGACCATGCCGGCAGTCGGTCCAGGAGGCGCAGCATAGGCCGCGCGATGAGCGCCACGGCATAGAAAATCATCAGCACATACAAGAACCAGAGATGGGTCAGCGGCACGGTCTGCCAGGTTGGCGCAGGTGGCGGATCCCCTTCGGGCAAGAAGCCAAGCTGCGCATAGATGGCCCAGATAATCAGCGCCGTGAAGGCAACCATCATGATCGGCCAGAACACCGCAAAGGGCAGGGCGATCCGCTTAAGTCGGCTGAAAGCGAAGCGTCTCGCGCCGATCCGCTCAATCACCATCCGGCCGAAAAACCCGGCCAGCAGGAAGAATAGCGCCATCCGAAAGATGTGGATGACGAAGAAGCTCGCTGACAAAGCCGGGCTGCGGTCCGCATCGGCAATCATCCAGATCCCATCGGTGGGAAAAAAGGACATGGCGGCGTGCAAAACCACGCCAAGCAGCAGGGCCCCGGCGCGCAATGCGTCGAGGCCATGCAGGCGGTCTGGGGAGGATTGGGACATCTTGTAGGTCTCCTTAAAGATGCCTCACTCATAAAGAAACAAGTTTATAATGTAAACTAGTTTGATGTTTCATCTTGGCCCTGGGCGTCCTGCTTTATCCGCCAGGTGTCCTGGCCGTGCTACACTGGGCGGTCTGGGATCTCAGTCACAAAAGGGGGAGGCCCATGTCAGGTCCGGTCGAGGCAATTGAAGTCATTCCCACCGGCCGCGGGGCTCAGCACACGGAACACCGCAACGGCAGTTGGCTGCCGCGCATCGTTTGGGCCTTGTTGTCTCAAAGCTGGGTGGAGATGCCGATCAATGCTTTCTTGATCCGTCATCAAAGTGGACTTGTGCTGTTTGACACTGGGCTCGATCCCGCCATCAAGACCGATCCGGCCTATATCCAACAGGCGATCGGACGGGTGTTGGTGGATCGGATTTTCCAATTTCACATTGCACCGGAAGACAAGCTCGGTGTTCAGCTTCTAAAGCTGGGTATCGACCCGGCGCAGATTCACACAGCGGTGATTTCCCACCTGCATTTCGACCACATTGGCGGGATCGCTGACATTCCCCATGCCGAACTGATGGTCAGCGAGGCGGAGTGGGCGCAGCTGTCCGAGCCCCATCCGGAACGCGAATGGTTTTTGCGCGAGCATATCGAAATCCCGGGCGCGAAATGGAAACCGATTACGTTCCAGGCACCGTCCGACCCGGCCCTGTCGATGTTTGACGGCTGTTTTGACCTGTTTGGTGACGGCGCGCTGGTTCTGCTGCCAACGCCCGGGCATACGCCGGGCTCGACTTCGTTGCTGGTCCGGTCCAAGGACAAGCCTCCCGTTCTGTTGGTGGGCGACCTTGCCTATAGGGCGGGCTTCATCGGCACCGACCAGCTTCCCGGAACTGGCGACGCCGTGGCTTTGCGCAAGAGTTATGCACAGGTGCGGGTGTTGATGGACGTCCTGCCTGACCTGCTGCTTGTTCCTTCCCATGATGATGAGAGCGCGGCGGCATTGACGGCGGCCTACGCCTGCTAGGGCTGCCTGCCGGGGCGGCCCATACATCCCGCAGCGATGACCTTGCCCTTCGCGGCGTCTCGCGGCAGGTTGGCGGGCTCTGAAATTTGGGGCTTTCATCTGATGACCGACATGCTGCACGCCGCACTTGGCGGGCTTTTGCTTCTGGCGATTGCGTTTGCGTTTTCCACCAATCGCCGCGCGATCAATCCGCGCATCGTTCTATGCGCCTTGGCGCTGCAGGTCGGCATTGGTGTGTTCGTCTTCTTTCTGCCGATTGGGCAGGTTGTGCTCCAGGGCATGGCTGACGGGGTTGGCTGGCTCTTGGGCTATGGCAGCGCCGGTATCGAGTTCATGTTCGGTCCGCTGATTGGAGAGTCAGTGGGTTTCAGCTTTGCGCTGAACGTCCTGCCGGTGGTGATCTTTTTTGCTGCGCTGATGAGCGTGCTCTACCATGTCGGCATCATGCAGTGGGTGGTGATGGGCGTTGGGTGGTTTCTCAACAAGGTGCTGGGCACCGGTCGGGTGGAATCGCTGAATGCCTCGGCGAATATTTTTGTAGGCCAGACCGAAGCCCCGCTTGTGGTCAAACCCTATCTGGAAGGCATCACCAAGCCGCAACTGTTTGCGATCATGACCTCGGGGCTCGCCTCCGTCGCAGGCACAGTGCTGGCGGGCTATGCCCAGATGGGTATCCCGCTGAGCTATCTCTTGGCCGCCAGCTTCATGGCCGCACCCGGCGGTCTGCTGATGGCGAAAATCCTGATGCCGGACGACACTGCGGCCGATAAACCTCAGGACATCCTAAAGCCCAAAGTGGGTCCGGACCGGCACGCCAATGTGATCATGGCCGCTGCCGTGGGGGCCAAGGATGGCCTCAACCTGGCTCTGAATATCGGGGCCATGCTCATCGCTTTTGTGTCCCTGATCGCGCTTTTGAACGGTTTTCTGGGTCTGATCGGGCCCATGATCAATGTGGACGATCTGTCCATCGAGATGATCCTCGGCTTTGTCTTTTCGCCCTTAATGTGGGCCATGAGCGTGCCTTGGGCCGAAGCTCAAGATGCTGGTGCCATTCTGGGCCAGAAGATCATCATCAACGAGTTCGTCGCCTATCTGTCCTTCATTGAAGTGGCTGACGACTTCTCGCCGCGCACCCAGGCCATCCTGATCGTGGCCTTGTGCGGGTTTGCGAACCTCAGCTCAATCGGCATTCTTTTGGGCGGGTTAGGCAGCCTGATCCCGGACCGGCTGGGCGATATTGCGAAGTTTGGCCTTCGCGCAGTTCTGGCCGGCACACTCTCCAATCTGATGAGTGCGGTGATTGCCGGCATGCTATTCTTGCCTGCAAGCTAGGGCATTATGACCCGGAAGATCATTTTTGACTGCGACCCCGGTGTTGATGACTGCATCGCACTGATGGCTGCGCTTGCCTCGCCAGAAGACTTTGACGTGCTGGGGATCTGCACTGTGGCCGGCAATGTGCCGCTGGAGGTGTGTACCCGTAATGCCTTGAAGCTGACCGCACTGGCAGGACGTGATGATGTGCCGGTCTATGCCGGATGCCCGCGCCCCATGGTGGAACAGCCTGTGGCTGCGGCTCATATCCATGGCGAGACGGGATTAGGCGCTGCGCGTTTGCCTGAACCAACCCACGCCGCGTCAACGCAGCACGCGGTGGATTTCCTGGTGGAGACATTGCGTCACGCTGAGCCGCGCTCGATCACTCTGGCTCCCACCGGTCCGCTGACCAACATCGCCGTCGCGCTGGTGAAGGCACCGGACATTGCCGAAAGCATTCAAGACATTGTCCTGATGGGTGGTGCGCGCAGTGAAGGCGGCAACATCACGGCCTCAGCAGAGTTTAACATGTATGCCGACCCGCACGCGGCGCGTGTGGTGTTCCAGTCAGGCCTGCCCATTACCGCGATTGGTTTGGACACCACGCTGCAGCTGCGGTGCACGCCATCGCGCCATGAAGCGCTGGAGTCCATGGGCAATGAGGCCGGTGCTGTGGCCGCCCAGATGATTGGTCATGTGAACGCGATTTATGGTGAAATCTACGGCGCTGAGGGCGCGGCCCTGCACGACCCGTGTGTGGTCCTCTATCTGCTTAAGCCTGATCTGTTTGAAACGCGCCGGGCCTATATCGAAGTGGAAACTCGCGCCGGCCTGACCCGAGGGCACACATCGGTGGATATCTATATCGCTGATGATGAAACCAATGCGGATTGGGCCATGGGTATCGATGCGGAAGCGGCGTTTGCCCTGCTGCATGAGCGGATATCCCGGCTATGACCAGACCTCGGATTACCGTTGTCGGGTCGGTCAATCTGGATCTTGTCGTGAGCACTGAGCGGCTGCCGGAACCGGGCGAAACCCTTATGGGCGGCAGCTTTTCCAGCCATCCTGGGGGGAAGGGGGCCAATCAGGCGCTCGCCGCTTGCCGCCTGGGGGCTGAGGTGTCGCTCATTGCCAAGGTTGGCCGTGACGCCAATGCTGAGGAAGCGCTCGCTTTGCTCAAGCGCGATGGGGTGAATCTGTCTGGCGTTGGGGTTAGCCCAGATCAGCCCACCGGCGTGGCATTGATCAATGTGGCGGCCGACGGGGAAAACCAGATTGTGGTTGCACCGGGCGCGAATGCGGTGCTGAGGCCCGAAGATCTTCCCGAGCGTATTGAGGGCGCGCTGGTGGGCCAGCATGAGGTTCCGCTCGACACTCTTGCCGAAGCGGTTGCGCGCTGTAATGGCTTCGTTTCGCTCAATCTTGCTCCGGCGATGGACACCGCCGACGCGGTGCTCAAGCGCTCCGATCTGGTGATCGTCAACAAAACCGAGGCAGATTTCTATGGGCGCCAGGCCCTGCTGGCGGTTGGCGGACGGGTTGCGATCACGCTGGGTGCTGAGGGGGCCATTCTCTTTGCCGACGGCGTAGAGATCGCCCGCGCCGCCCCGCCAAAGGTCGACGTGGTGGATGCCACCGGGGCCGGAGACACCTTCACAGCAGCCCTCACCGTGGCGCTGTTGGAGAACCAGCCTGCCGATCAGGCTCTGCGGTTTGCCTGTGCAGCCGGGGCATTGGCGGCGACGCGGGCCGGAGCGCAGCCGGCTCTTCCTTTGCGCCATGCCGTCGATGCGTTGGTCTAAATATCATAAAATACAATGATTTAGATGTGTGCTAGTGCGCTCGGGTTTCGGGTGCAGACCTTTTTGGTAAAGTGTGCTTGACAGACAAGGGCGCTTTACGTCATAGGTAAAGGGAACTTGACCTATGGAGATGCGCGATGCGCTGCCGCTTGGCCCTGATTGCTGGATTTGCGCTTTGGTTTTCAAGCGCTTGCTCGCAGGCCGAACGCCCGACTCTGCTGACCGGCGCGCTCTATCATGGCTTCACCCTGGTGGATGCCCAGGCGGGCGAGCTGACCCCCGGTGCTTGGATCGTTGTCATTGGTGGCGAAATCGTGCGCTACGGTGATGGAACGCCTCCGGACGGTGCGTATATCGCGCAAATTGATCTCACCGGGTTTTACGGTCTGCCGCGAGGGCGCGATGCCTTCGCTTTCCTGACCGATAACCCGCTCACCGAAATGACACACGGGCGGAACACCGCCCTGGTCATGACCGGCGGCCTCTTGACCGAGCCTGCCGCAAACCTCGCCTCGCTCAATGAAGGCGTCGACACCTCCTCCCCGGAACACTCATAGCTTGGAGACATCACCATGAGTTTTGGACAAACTGCCCGCCGCGTAATTTTCGGCCTCGCCGTCGTGATCTGTGCGGCCTCCTGGATCTCGCTCGGCCTAGCCTGGGCGCTCGATTGGCCCCAGGCCATCTTTATCGCCACGGTCTTCGCGGCCGCCTTCTCCACCGAGGCCATGTTCTGGGTTGGGGCCGTGGTCCTGGGCTGGACGGCTTTTGCGAACCGGGCCGAACTCTGGAAGAAATTCACCGGCGGCAGCGCGGCGTAAGCGGAGACTGAATGTGACCCGGTCCGAAAACGATCCAGATCACGAGGGCGAGGCGAAAGCCGTGCCCGGATCCCTGCTGCGCTTTGGGGGGCTGCTGGCCTTCGTCGCCGGTTGTGTGGCAACGGCGAACCTGATCACGGCAAGCGATGGGCGGCTCTGGCTGGTTCTGGCCGCGGCGGTCACGCTGTCAGGGATGGTGGCGATGGCGATTGGGCTGCGCCGCGAATTGATGGCGGGCCGTCAGTCTCTGACAACGCCGGAGCGGGCAAAGCTACGCTTCGATCAATGGCATGGGCTTTGGGTACTAGGCTATGTGTTTAGCTTTGTCTTTGCAGCCAACATCCTGCCCAGCTTGGAAAACGATCTGATGCGCATCGCGCTGATCGTGGTGCCCATCGTGTTTTTTGCCGTGATGGTTCTGGAATTCGTGCGGATGATCGCAAAAGCCGATGAGCATCAACGCGCCCAGCACCTGACCGCTTCGAGCATGGGCGCGGGGGCCTTGGTGGCGGGCGTGGCGGCTTGGAGCACTTTAGGCGAGCTTGTGGCCGGAGGTCTGCCGCAGCCGCCCGGCTGGGCCCTCATCCCAAGCTTCACGGTTCTGTATGTGGCGATATTGTCGGTTTTAAATCGAGACGAAGCGTGAAGAACCATCTCAAAGCGTTGCGCGCCGATCGCGGTTGGAGCCAGGCGGCTCTGGCTGAGATGCTGGATGTGTCACGCCAGACCGTCATCTCGATTGAGAACGGCAAATATGATCCGTCCTTGCCGCTAGCCTTCAAGATTGCGCGCGCCTTTGGCATGCCGATCGAAGAGATTTTTGACGACACGCCGTAACGGTAAGCGCGCGTCGCACAGGGCGACAGTTGACCAATCTGGGGCAGGGGCCTACTTGCGAGCTCTGAATTATCCCTAGCCCTTTGAGCTCTGTCTGATGACCCATCTTTCCACCTTTGCCCAAACCGCCAAGGCCTGGCCTTTCGAACAGGCGCGCCTGGTGAAGAAACGGGTGGAAAAATCCGGTGTGCAGGGCGGGGCGGTCATCTTTGAAACCGGCTATGGCCCGTCCGGTCTGCCGCATATCGGCACGTTTGGCGAAGTGGTGCGCACCACCATGGTTCAGCACGCCTTCCGGATCCTGACCGAAGACCAGTACCCCACCAAATTGATCTGTTTCTCAGATGATATGGATGGCATGCGCAAAGTGCCTTCCAACCTGCCTCAGCAGGACATGCTGGCGGGCTATATCGACAAGCCCCTGACCGATGTGCCCGACCCGTTCGGCACCCATGAGGGTTTTGCCCAGCATAATAATGCGCGCCTGCGCGCTTTCCTTGATGGGTTCGGGTTTGAGTATGATTTCTACTCCGCCACCGAGCAGTACCGGTCGGGGGCCTTTGATGCGGTGCTGTTAAAGGCGCTGGAGAAGTTTGACGCCATTATGGATGTCATGCTGCCGACCTTGGGTGAGGAGCGCCGGGCCACCTATTCGCCCTTCCTGCCGATCTCGCCGACCAGTGGGAAAGTGCTCTACGTGCCGATGAAGGCCACCGACCCCAAGGCCGGGACGGTGACGTTTGAGGATGAAGACGGCACCGACATTACGCTGCCGGTCACGGGCGGGAATGTGAAGCTGCAATGGAAGCCGGACTTCGGCATGCGGTGGGCGGCACTGGGCGTCGACTTTGAAATGTTCGGTAAGGACCACCAGGCGAACGCGCCGATCTACTCGCGCATTTGCCGGATTCTGGGGGTCGAACCGCCCGTCCAATATGTCTACGAGCTCTTCCTCGACGATAAGGGTGAGAAAATCTCCAAATCCAAGGGCAATGGCCTTTCAGTCGAAGAGTGGCTCCGCTATGCGCCGCAGGAAAGCCTGGCGCTTTACATGTTCCAGAAGCCCCGCACCGCCAAGCGGTTACATTTCGACGTCATTCCAAAGGCGGTGGACGAGTATCGTCAGCACGCCAATGCGTTCGCTGGTCAAGAGCCGGCTAAGCAGATCGAGAACCCGACCTGGCATATCCATTCGGGTGAACCGCCTAAGCTGGGTGCTGATATCAGCTTCTCACTGATGTTGAATCTGGTGTCTGTGGCCAATGCTGAGGATAAGGACACGCTGTGGGGCTTTATTGCCAAATATGCCCCTGATGCGACCCCGCAAAGCGAGCCCTTCCTGGACCGCCTGGCGGGCTATGCGCTGGCTTATTATGAGGATTTCGTCAAACCCTCCAAAGTCTTCCGCGAGCCCGATGCCCGTGAACGCGCAGCCATGGAGGACCTGGTGGTACGGCTTAAGGCGCTCGATCCGGCTGAGCATGACCCAGAAGTCATCCAGACCGAAGTCTACGCCGCCGGCAAAGCCCAGGACTTCGACAATCTGCGCGATTGGTTCAAAGCCCTCTACGAGGTATTGCTGGGTCAAAGCCAGGGCCCGCGCTTTGGGGGACTGGCCGCCCTTTACGGCGTACCTCAGACCATCGAGCTGATTGAATCTGCCCTGACCCGAAAGGCCTAAGGCCTGCACGGCGGATTAGTCGCCTTCAAATTCGACCAGGCGTGTGACGGGAACGCCCGTTGCAGCCACCCGGCGTGCGCCGCCGAGGTCAGGGAGGTCGACAATGAAGCTGGCCCCGACCACTTCGGCTCCGACTTTCTGGAGCAGTTGGATCGCGGCTTCAGCCGTTCCACCGGTGGCAATCAAGTCGTCCACGACCAGGACGCATTCGCCGGGTGTGACGGCATCGGCGTGGATTTCGACCTCGTCCGTGCCGTATTCCAGCTCATAGCTCTGGCCAACGGTGTCATGGGGCAGCTTGCCTTTTTTGCGCACCGGAATGAAGCCAACCGAGAGCTGGTGGGCCACGGCCCCACCCAGAATGAAGCCTCTGGCCTCAATCCCGGCGACCTTGTCGATCTTGCGCCCTGCATAGGGATAGACCAGCGCATCGACCGTCGCGCGCAGGGCCGCAGCATCGCCCAGCAGAGTGGTGACATCCCGGAACTGAATCCCAGGCTTGGGATAGTCCGGAATGGTTCGAATTGCGCGCTTGATATGATCCATGCCCAGCCCTCGTCAGTCGCCTGTCGAACGAGAGCATTTCGATTGCCACAATCGGCGTCAAGCCAGACTTATCGACAGAGCTGCTTTGCGGGCACGGCCATCATTTGAGCAAGCCACTTCGGTCAAAGAAAAACCCGCCTGAAGCCGATGCCTCAGGCGGGTTTGATCATTTGCACTGACGAATTGAGATGCGTTAGCGTGCGGCAGCCAGGCGCAGCTGCTCGGTTGTATTGCGGTGAAGGGCGCTCAAACGCTCATCACCGACCGCTTCAACCACGTTTTCCACAACATCGACGCGGCATTCGGTCAGATCGCGGTCCAGAGTCAGGCCCAGCGCCCGGCAGTAGCGGGTCGCCTCATTGGAAAGGCGCTGATAGGCCGCGTTTACATCCGAAGAGGTCTGTAGAGCCGAGGCATCCACACGGAACACGAAAGTCTCAGCATCGCTTGCCAAGGCGGGTACGGCAGCCGCACCGGCCAGGCAGGCCGCGGTCAGGACGGACAGTAATTTCTTCATCATCTTCTCTCCTCTCGCTCCCTGGTCGCATGCGCAATGTGCGCGCGGCAGGGAGATCATCGCGGTTGATCGATCTGATTTTCATGGCGGAGGGTGAGGCCGCCTTTAGACCATTGTGACCGCGACTGTCGTTATCTCGTCACCCGATTGTCACATAAACGTAATACAAGATGGCGCGCTTGAAAAGAATAATCTGCACACGGATAAAAATTTTTGACATTCGTTAACGCTAGAGCCCAGAAATAGAATGAAAATTGGGGGGGGTAGATGCGTCGCGTCAGATCGCGAAAGCAGGCCTCGTGTTGCAGTTTCTGAGGTTGGCGCTGAGGCCGGATTTCGACGCGTCCTCGGACGTGCAGGACCAGGAAAGTCTATATTTCAGGATGTTAGACCGGCGCGTCGACACGATGGCAACACAATTGCCGGAACGTGCGCGCCCCGCGTCAAAGGCGTTAACAAAATCCTACTTTTCACGCGCATGGCTTGCTAAGGTGCAAACCGCGTTAAGGTTAACGTGTGCGAATCGTAAAGGGTCTTAGGGGGGCTTTGGCGGTTTGCCACGGGAGGGACAATTCATGAAACTGACCAGCGTCGCGCGCATGCTTGTGATTGCTGCCGCCTTTATTGCAACGCCGGCGATCGCGGAAAACTCCGATTGGTCCCAAAGTTCGGATTGGCGATACAGCTCAGGCCAGATCACCCGGTATTACACCCAGACGCCGCTGGAAGAATGCCGCCGCGGGTCGCAGGGCGATCTCGAATTGCGGGCCTGCCTGTCGCGTCTGCTGCTCGAGGCAGAGAGCCGCTATGACATCAGCTTCCGGACCCTGGTGACCATGGTGGAGGAGCGTGAAGACCAGTTCCAGCAGGCCGAAGAAGCTGAGGCGCTTCGCTTTGCGCGGGAAACCTGGCGGTCCTATCTCGATTTTCAGTGCGACTTTGAAGGGGCCATGCTGGGCGATAGCTATTCGGAGCGCAGTCTTCAGGCCACGTCTTGCCGGGTGTCGCTCCTGCGTGCGCAAACCGAACGCCTCACCGAGCTTGCCGGGCAGATCGACCCTGCCGGTGTTGATCCGGGATGGTCGCCAGATCCTGACCAATGCGTCGGTCCGTTCTGTTCTGTGGAGACCGAGACCTATCGGGAGTGGACCGCGCGCTGCCGGCGCGGCGGCTTGTGTACCGCATTCACGACCGTGGGTCAGGGTGAGGCCACAGACCGCTTGGAAACCGCGCTTCGCGCCAGCGGCGATGGCTGGAACATCATCTTTTCCTCAAACCGCCATCCGGTCGATGCCTCACGCGCCATTGCGGTGCGGGTTGATGGCCGAAACCCTGTCGTGTTCCGACCCTATTCGGGATATAGCGCCAGCGAGTCAGGGGCGTTCGTTCTTTCCGATCAAGGCTCAACGGCTCGACTGATCAATGCCATGCGCCGGGGATCGCGACTGACGGTCCAATATGTAGATGTGTCTGGCAATGACCGCTTGGCGACATTCTCACTGATGGGCGTGAGCCGGTCACTGGAATGGGTCGAGGCCCGCCAGGTGCGGGTGCGCTATTGATCGCGGTTCAAGACCCGATCGAGCAAGGCGGCCACCGCGTCCGGGGTGAGAAGGTCTGACTTCATCACAGGGGTCTCAAGTTTGAGGCCGTGAGCGTTCGGGGTGTCCATACCGCTCGCCGAGATCGGGATGACCGGACCCTCAAATCCCATGGCCGCCAGGATGGGCAATGAGGTGTCAAAGCCGGCATGGGGTGGAATGCGGCGGTCCAGCAGGATCAAGTCGAACGCGCTGTTTTGAGGGGCTGAGGGGAAGGCTTCCAGTGTCTTGAAATGGGTAAGCGTGTGCCGGCTATCACAGTGCAGGAGCATGCCCTCCAGCACCATGGCCTCAGTTGGATCATCATCAATGAGGGCTATGCGTACCATCACTGATCCTTTTGTCGCGGTTCAAGAGAGTCTATGGCGTTAATCAGCGCCGCCATATCCAGCGGTTTCGTGAGAAAGTCTTGCGCGCCAAGCTTTCCGGCCTGTTGGCGGGCCTCCGGTGTCACATCCGCCGACACCAGCAGCACAGGAATCGCGTTTGGCAGGGTTTGGCTGCAGCGAATGGCCTGTAGGGTTTCAAATCCGCCCATGCCGGGCATGTGAAGGTCCAACAGGACCAGATCAAAGGTCCCGCTTGCCAGGCGATCGAGCGCGGCTTCGCCGCTGCTCACCGCTTCAGCCTCAATACCGGTCCGGCTCAGCATCTCCGCCAGCGTTTCGCGATTGATCGCATTGTCTTCAACAATCAGCGCCCGCCGTTCGATGGCATCGCTAAAATGTGCTTCAAGGGCGTTCGGGCTCGCTTCATCGACGGTCTGGGGGGCGGGAATCTCAAACCAGAATGTCGCGCCTTCACCCGCAGTTGAGTGAAGACCAATCCGCCCGCCGGCCAGCTCGGTCAGTTCGCGCGAAATCGCCAATCCAAGGCCTGATCCACCGTGTTCCCGGCTCGGAGACATGTCGCCCTGGGTGAAACGATCGAAGACTTTCAACCGTTTATCTTCACTAATCCCCGGGCCGGTATCGGCCACTCCAAAGCGCAGCGTCTCCATGTCAGGGCAGGTGAGCGTCACGCATACAGACCCAGTGTCGGTAAATTTGATCGCGTTTGAGACCAGATTGCCGATAATCTGTGCGGTCCGTCGCGGATCAAAGCGGCGCATCGTGCAGGCGGTATCCGCGGGGCTGCAGGTCAGCCGCAAACGCTTCTGGGCGGCCATGGGGTGGAAGGGGGCCAGGGTCTCTTCAAGCCAGGCCGCCGTGTCGACCGATTCCAGCGACAGGGTGAGCTTGCCGGCTTCGATGCGGGAAATGTCGAGAATATCGTCGATGACGCTGGTGAGCATGCGTCCGGACGATTGCAGCGTGTCCACATAGCGGCGCTGGCGGTCATCCAGGCCTGAAAGCGCCAATAATTGCGCCACGCCAAGTATGCCATTGAGCGGCGTTCGGATTTCATGGCTCATCGTGGCCAGGAAATCTGATTTCGCGGCATTGGCGGCTTCTGCGCGGTCCTTGGCGGTGCGCAGGGCTTGTTCGGTGGTTTTCTGCTCGCTCAGATCTTGGGTCACCCCCACCAACCGAATAGCGCGGCCGTCGGGTGTGCGTTCGGCAACCCCGACATGGGCGAAGATCCAGACCCGATGGCCGTCCGCGTGCAGAACCCGGTGCTCGTTGTGAACGAATTCGCTCTCCCCCTTGATTAAGGCAGAAAACAGACCCCGGACGATGTCGCGGTCTTCCGGCGCGGTGAAATCCAGCATGGAGGTCCCGGCAATGGGCTTGCCCGCCAGATCAGACCGCCCCAGCAAATTGGACAGGCGCGCGTCCATCACCGCCTGGCCGGCGACCAGATCGAGTTCCCAGGTCCCAAGCCGGGCCGCCTCCACGGCCAGCTGGGACCGCAGCCCCAAGCGACGCAGGGTGGTCTCAGACTCACGCTCTTTGGTGATGTCGACCAGAGACCCTGCCACGCGCACGACCCTGCCGGCCTCGTTATGCACAGACTTGCCGCGCGATCGCACCGTGATGTAGTGGCCGGCCTCATGACGCAGACGAAATTCCACATCATAGGGCCGTCCCTGCCGAAGATGTGCGGTCGTTGCTTTTCGCGTCGCCTCTGCGTCATCGGCGTGAATTCGCTTTCTCAAAAAGCCTCGATCGCCAGACAATAGAGTGGTTGGAAGCCCTAGAATTTCGCTGAGATAAGAGGACCACCGCACTTCATCGGTCTCGATATCCCATTCCCACACGGCGATGAGCGAGCCTGCCAAGGCCAGATCATTGCGCAGCTTCTCGCGTTCCAACTCCAGCTCGGCCAGTTTGGCATCGGTCCGGTCCTGGACCACCCCAACAATCTTAAGCGATCTGCCCGATGGATCGCGCTGCACGGTCGATGCGCGGATCCACAGCCAGCGTTCCTGTCCATCGGGGCGATGAATCCGATGTTCGACGAAAAACACCCCCTCACTTTGGCTCATACAGCGCTGAATCGAGGCCGTGACCTTGTCGCGATCGTCAACATGGGTGAGATCGGTGAGCACCTGTGCAGCAAAGGGCGTTGCAAACAGATCGGGGCGTCCAAGCAGGTCTGCCAAGATGTGGTTGATTGAGACCAGATCGGCGTCAATATCCCATTCCCACAGCCCGAGTCCGGCCGCCTCAATCGCAAGGCGGGCATGGACATCGTCAAGACCGGCCGTGGATGAGCCGGTGGGAGGCAGGACTGCGTCAGCCACCGTGTGTATTTCCCCCAGATGCTCTATTGGCCATACCCGGAGTCGGGCGGCGAATTGAACCAATAGGGTGAAATAGGCCGAGAAATGGATGCGTCACGTCTTTTATCGCCGGGCAACGCGCGCTATATCCCGCCCCATAGGAGCTGCACAGGCTCTGACCAGTTTGGAGAAATAAGAATGGCTGCTCTTATCGCGCTTGGTCTGGCATTTGGTATCTTTGCGATCCTGAACCTGATCGACAATAAGCGCCTCGACTAGGCGGCAGCGCCGCTGGTGAGCAGGCGCACTCCTTCATGACCGACACGCTCCTTGCATTCGGCTTTGTCGCCATTGGCATCATTGTGCTGCTGTATGGCGGCGATCTTCTGGTGCGTGGGGCCACAGCGCTGGCCCGACGGGTGGGCATTCCGGCCCTGATCGTTGGCTTGACCATTGTGGCGTTCGGAACCAGCGCGCCTGAAATGGTGGTCAGCGCCGCTGCGGCTATCGAAGGCGCTCCGGGCCTCGCGCTGGGCAATATCGTCGGATCGAATATCGCCAATATCTTGCTGGTCCTTGGCGTGCCGGCCTTGCTCGCGCCGCTGGCCACACAAGTCTCCGGTGTCCGCACCAACGCCACAATCGCGCTGATGCTGACCGGTGTTTTCATCTGGATGGGGTGGGATGGCGTCCTGACCTTCAATGAGGGCTTGGGGCTGGCCGCCGCCATCATCGTCTACATCGTCTATCTGGCCTTCGCTTCGCGAAGGGCGGGCGATGATCCGGTTCTGGCTGAACTGACCGATGTGGACCACATGGACGGCTTGCCGAAGGCCCCTGCCATGGTGGGTGTCTTCCTTCTGGCAGGCCTGGTCCTCTTACCCCTCGGCGCGCACCTGATCGTCACCGGCGCGGTCGACATTGCGACCAGCTTTGGTGTGTCCGAAGCTGTGGTGGGTCTGACCATTGTCGCCATTGGCACCAGCCTGCCAGAGCTTGCGACCGCGCTTGTTGCAGCGATGCGCAAGCAGGTGGAGATGGCCATTGGCAATGTCATTGGCTCCAACATCTTCAACATCGCCGCTGTCGGCGGCATAACCGGGATCAGTGCGCAATTGGCAACCGGTGGCCCAGCCCCGTTTGACCCGACCTTTATGCAGTTTGACTTCTGGATCATGAGCGCTGCGATGGTGCTGATCACGATCCTGATCTTCGCGCGCCGTCCCGTGGGCCGCTTGATCGGAACGGTCTTCGCGCTGGGCTATGTGGGCTATTTGGCCACGCTGGTCGCACTGAACCCACCGACGCTGTAGGGCACGTCTAAGGACAAAGACAAAGGCCCGCAGGATCATCCTGCGGGCCTTTTCATTGGGCGGTTGAGTCAAGCGGTGGTGGGAGCAGCGCGTGCGCCGCTCCCGTCATCGCCTAGCCTTCCGCTTCAGCGAAACCGCGGTCGCGCAAGAGTGCGCCCACCTGCGGTTCACGCCCGCGGAAGCCCACATAGGCGTCCATGGCCGGCTCCGAATTGCCCGCCGAGAAGACGCTGTCGAGCAGCGCTTGCGCGGTCGCCGGGTCGAAGATGTCGCCCGCTTCGGTGAAGGCTTCAAAGCCATCGGTGTCCAGCACGCCGGCCCACAGATAGCTGTAATAGCCCGCTGAATACCCTTCGCCTGCAAAGGTATGCAGGAAGTGGGTGGAGCGGTGACGCATCGGGATCTGTTCCGGGCTCTGACGGCTTTCCAGGGTGGCCGCTTCAAAGCTTGGGATATCCAGTGACGCCGGATCTTCATTCAGGTGGTAAGCCATGTCCACAAAGCCGGAGTTCAGGAATTCCACCGTGGCAAAGCCCTGGTTGAACGTGCCGGCGGCCATCAGGCGCTCCAGCATGTCCGCCGGGATCGGCTCGCCGGTTTCATAGTGGACCGCAAAGCGCTCCAGAATTTCCGGCTGCTCCAGCCAGTGCTCATAGATCTGCGCCGGGAATTCCACGAAGTCGCGATCCACCGAGGTCCCCGCCAGGGACGGGAAGTCGGTGGACGACAACAGGCCGTGCAAGCCATGGCCGAACTCGTGGAACAGGGTGGACGCATCGGTGAAGCTCACCAATGCCGGTTCCCCATCCGCGGGTTTGTTATAGTTGCAGTTGTTGATGATGATCGGGATGTCGCCATTAATGCCGTTCTGGGCGCGGAAGCTGGACATCCAGGCCCCGCCGCGCTTGCCCGGGCGGGCGAAATAGTCGCCGTAGAACAGGCCCACGACCTCGCCGTCAGCATTGAGCATTTCCCAGACGCGCACATCCTCGTGATACGTCTGGATGTCGGTGCGCTCGTTAAACGTCACCCCGAACAGGCGGGTGGCGACGTAGAATTGCGCCTCGATCATCTTGTCGAGCTCGAAGTAGTTTTTCACCTCGGTCTCATCGAGATCGAAACGCTCGGCGCGCACTTGGCTGGTGTAGTAGCGCCAGTCCCAGCCTTCCAGCGCGTGATCTAGGCCATCGGCGGCAATCATCGCTTCAATGTCGGCGGCTTCTTCCAGCGCGCGTTCGCGGGCTGGCCACCAGACCTGTTCCATCAGCGCAATCGCAGCATCCGGCGTGCCCGCCATGGTGCCGCCGGTGCGGTAGTGCGCAAAGCTTTCATAGCCGAGCATATTGGCCTGTTCCCGGCGCAAGCTCAGGATCTGGCGGATAGTGTCGGCGTTATTATTGGCGTTGTCATTGCTGCCGCGGCTATTCCAGGCCCGCCAGGCAATCTCGCGTTGCTCGCGGTTCGGCGAGGTTTGCAGGAAAGGCTCCACGCTGGACCGGGCCAGGGTGATGACATGGCCGTCCATGCCGCGGTCTGCGGCGGCACCGGCTGCGGCCGACACGATATAGTCGGGCAGGCCCGCCAGGTCTTCTTCGCTCAGCGGTAGGGTCCAGGCTTCGCGGTCAGCCTGCTCGTTTTGAGAAAACTGGGTGTAAAGACCGGCCAGTTGAGAGCGCACTTCAGCAAAGCGCTCGCGATCGGCCCCTTCCAGCTGGGCACCAGCGCGCGTGAAGTTACGGTGGGTGACTTCAACCAGGCGGCGCTGCTGGGCGGTCAAGTCCAGCTCATCCAGGCTGTTGTACAGCGTCTCAATGCGGGCAAACAGATCGGCATTCAGCGTGATCGACGCGGAGTGCGCGGCCAGGCGCGGGCTCATCTCACGCTGGATGGCGCGGATTTCATCGTTGGAGGCCGAGCTGGTCAGGTTGAAGAAAACCCGGCTGATACGGGTCAGATCAGCCCCAGCATTTTCCATGGCCAGCAGAGTGTTTTCAAAGGTCGGCGCGTCCGGATTGGTGGCGATCGCCTCAATCTCGGCGCGGTGGCTGGCCAGCGCCACCTCATAGGCCGGCAGGAAGTGGGCTTCCTCGATCTGATCGAAGGGCGGTGCGCCGTAAGGCGTGTCCCAGGCCGTCAGCAGCGGATTGGTGACTTCGGCCGTCGCGGTCTCGGCGGTGTCCGTCGCGTCGGTGGTTTCAGCGGTCTCGGTGTCAGCCGGTGCCGCGGCCTCTTCAGCCGGACCGCATGCGGCGAGCGCGATGGCAGCAACAGCAGAGGACAGGAAAAGCTGGGTCTTCATGAGTATTCCCCGGATCGGCCCGTTCAAGAGGGCACAGTTGTTAACCTGCGCTCTGTTTTACGGCCCCATCCGGGGGGAACAACCCATTAGCGGTAGGGTTATACTGTTACATTTGCGTAAGGTTCAGCCTGAGCGCCCTTGAGGACGCTCAAAGCTTCACCGCCACGCAAGGCGACAATTAACCCACCTGACAGCCAGGTTATGCAGGCGGCAATGAACAGGGCCGGGCTGGTGGCGGCCACTTCGCCATTGGCCCACGCCACCGGGGTTTCGATGCCCAGCGGGGTGAACAGGTGAAACCCGATGGCCCCGGTCATGATCGCCATGGCTGCTAAGCCGCCCAGCACTTGGGACACCGGCGCAAAACGCTCCAGCTTCACAAAGCGCAGGGTCAGGGGCAGGGCGAGGAGCAGCAGCGCAGCCCCCAACTCGCCCAAACCGATAATCCACGGCCCGGCGGGATAAAACAGGTCAATCCCCGACCAATCGCGCAGCGTCATGAAGATGTGCGCCGGCGTTTCATGACCGGTGAATTTAAACCGCAGGGAATCCAGAAAGATCGCGGCGATGAAGGCCCCGGCGGCGTAAGTCGCCAAAAGCCGGGGCTGCAGGTTGAGCTTGCTGAGAAGGCCCATGACTTAGCTCACAATCGCTGGATAGTTGGCGTTGGCCTGCTCAATGAAGCCGGGGATGTCTTCTTCCCACATCTCTTGAACCGAACGGTCGAAATTCAGGTAGAGCACGCCGTCCACAATGCGCCAGACTTCCGGGTCGCCCTTGGCGGTATAGCCTTGGGCCATGGCCCAGGCGCAATAGCCGCCATAGGCGGGCGCATAGGCTTCCGGATTGGCCAGGAAGAGATCGAGATTTTCCTGGGAGGCAAAACGCCATTCAGCGCCATTCCATTCAGTGCGAAAATCGCGCGATCCGCGCACAGGCGCACCGTCGGTGTGATAGCTCACCGCGTCATAGCCGCCCACGGCGGTGTTGGAGAACAGACCGGTATAGATCAGGTCGCCAGAGGCGGCATGGGAGGTTGAGGGCAGGGCGGCCGTACCGGCAGCAGCCAAACCCAGGGTGAGGGCAATCGCAAAGGTTTTCATGGCTCAAAGTCCTTCTTCTTCTAGAAGCGAGCCAGTGCGTCTCCCGTATGGCTCGCCGGGTTTCCATTCGACGAGCGAGTACATAGGCGCATCAATTTTGCCGCGCACTACACGACGAAGCACAGGGGCGTGCGCAGCGCGTGAGTTTGGCTCACGGGGGCGTGAGAGATGTTTGTGAGCGGTTAAAGCTCGGCCTCTCTTCCCCGGCGAAAGCTGGGGCCCATCGCTCCGAAACACAGCGTTCGATCACCCATGGATCCCAGCTTTCGCCGGGAAAGAGAGCGTTGGAAAGGTTCTGCGTCCTTCGAGACGGTCCTGCCGGACCTCCTCAGGATGAGGGAAGAAGGGCATTTGATTTCACCCTCATCCTGAGGAGCGCGAAGCGCGTCTCGAAGGACCCTCAGAGCGAAGCGCTTGCGCCCTATCCCTCCCCTTGATGAGGGTGAGGTCGCGAAGCGAACGTACGGCGGCGAAGCTGACGGGTGGGGTGGAGATCACAGAGCGCGGCGTTTCAGTCGTTTCCCTTCGCCATCCACACTTAGGTGGGGACCCAGGGGATGGCAGGGCTCGGCGTTTCAAGGCTCTGGGTTCCCGCCTGCGCGGGAATGACGAAGGAGTGGGGCGTTTAAATACTCCCTCTTCCCCGACGCAGGTCGGGGCCCAGAGCCATCAAGCGCAGCGTTTAATGATCGCTGGGTCCCGGCCTTCGCCGGGAAAGAGAAGGGGGGTGGTGGGGAAGAGAGGCTTCGATGTCCTCCCCTGCTTGCGGGGGAGGTGCCAGCGAAGCTGGCGGAGGGGGCATTGCAACGTCGTAAAGCCCCCCTCGTCCTCTTCGAGGACACTCCCCCCGCTGGGCAGGGGGAGATAACGTTTGTCCCTCGTCATCCCCGCGTCGGCGGGGACCCAGGAATAGCAGAGCGCAGCAT
>JANQMI010000195.1 GCA_028280165.1 Oceanicaulis sp.
GCTCGCCCCGCCCCGGTCACGACCACTGCACGCACGGAGGGATCGGCATCGGTAGCGTCAAAGCATTCAGCCACCTCCCGGCCCATCTGCGGCGTGAAGGCATTCATGGCGTCAGGGCGGTTCAGCGTGATCAGGCCAAGACCATCGGAAATGTCGAGCTTTACGGTGTCCAAGTGAAGCCTCCCCGGCGGTGTTGTGTGTTTGGGGGGAGCTTAGAATTGGCACACCGTCCAGCACCAGCCCCAAACATGAAAACGGCCGCCCTCAGCTGAGAGCGGCCGCTTCATTTCAACGCCGATGGGCGCGAACCGAACTTACTTATTCGGCTGCGGCGTTGTGCGCAGATAAGGCTTGATCTTGGTGTAGCCCTTGGGGAAGAGCTTGTCGGCATCTTCGTCGGAAACCGCCGGCACCACAATCACGTCTTCACCGTCTTCCCAGTTCACCGGGGTGGCAACCTTGTAGCCATCGGTCAGCTGCAGGGAATCCAGCAGGCGCAGCACTTCGTTGAAGTTCCGGCCCGCGCTCGGCGGATAGGTGAAGGTGGCGCGGATCTTCTTGTTCGGGTCGATGACATAGACCGAACGCACAGTCACTTTTGGATCAGCGTTCGGGTGGATCATCGTGTAGAGCTCGGACACGGTGCGGTCGACGTCAGCGATGATTGGGAAATTCATCGTCACGCCTTGGGTTTCTTCAATGTCCTTCACCCACTCATGGTGATCGGCGATCGGGTCCACTGACAGCGCAATGGCCTTGGCCCCGCGCTTGGCGAATTCGTCCTTTAGCTTGGCGGTATAGCCCAGCTCAGTGGTGCAAACCGGGGTGAAGTCGGCGGGGTGGGAGAAGAAAATCACCCAGTTGTCGCCGATCCAGTCATGGAATTTGATCGGGCCGTCAGTGGTTTCAATTTCGAAATCGGGAGCGATATCGCCGAGGAGAAGGGACATAGGAGGTCTCCGGTGTTTGCGAGCAAGTTTGCCGCGGGGATCGAACGCGCGTTTACTTGGGCCTCAGCGCGAATTGGTGCAAGCCCCTAACCGCGATCTAACTTAAGTGTGAAGCACACAGCGGAGCCTCACCCATGCCAACCCTGATCATCATGCGACACGCCAAGTCCGTGGACCGTATGGAGGCTGAGGATGATTTTGAGCGCGGCCTGACTGGACGCGGCCATCGCGACGCCGATGAGGCAGCGACCGCGATCCAGGCTGCGGGCTTGACCGCGAGCTTGGGTCTGGTCAGCCCAGCCCGGCGCACGCGTGAAACCTGGAAGCATATTGCGGGTGTATTGGGCGAGCCGCCGGTGCAGGACCCAATGGCGCTCTATCACGCGACCCATGACATGCTCATCCGGGCGGTCATCGCCGCCATCGATGAGGGGGCTGAGGATATCGTGCTGGTCGGGCATAATCCTGGGATCGGCGCACTGGTTCACGGCCTAGCCGATGACACAGGCCAGGTCGGCGACCTGCCCTATGGTTGGCCCACAAGTGCGACTGCGGCGTTCAGCGTCAAAGCTCAAGACGGTCTGCTCACAGCCTCACAGCGCATAATGGTGTTTGATCCCAAAGCCTGATTCGCTTTAAAAGTCTATTTATGCTTTAAATTCCCTTCATGGGGGATTTGAGGGGGCGTGGATGGCTGAAATTCGTGCGAGCGGCGGGTCTGGGCTAAACGCAGCGCCTCCCTGTCCAGATGAGCAAGCGCGACGGGCTGCCTTCGGCCTTTATGGATCACAGCCTCTGGCGAGCGCGGGCCGACGCCTTGCGCCACCGATAGTGCTCATTTGGGGACCGGGCAGTTTTGGTCTCGGACTGGGTTTAAGCGCGCCGGTGGCAACGCTCACGGCCCTTGTCATTTTCACCTATGTGTATATCGCCGCGCTGAGCCTGTTGCGCCTTGCGGCCGCGTTTTGCGCGCCCCGCCCGGCCGTGCGAGCACCGCTCGCGCCCGAGCATCTGCCGTCGATGAGCATTATTGTTGCGCTTTATCAAGAAAGCGAAGTCGTCGCAGGCCTGTGTGCGGACTTAAACCGCCTCCAATACCCGCGCGACCGCCTGGACGTTCTCCTGGTTCTGGAAGCGGATGACACCGAAACCCTGATAGCGGCCCGCGCTGCGGCCCGCCGCAATGGGTTTCAAGTCCTTGTCGCGCCGCCTTGCGGGCCCCAAACCAAGCCTCGAGCCTTGAATTTCGCCCTGCAGGCCGCACGGGGTGAACTTGTGGCGGTGTATGACGCCGAAGACGCGCCGCGCGCTGATCAGCTGATTGCGGCCGCGGAGAGCTTTGCGGCCAATCCGCAGCTTGGCGTCGTCCAGGCCCCGCTGGGTTGGTATAATTCTGGGGAAAGTTGGCTGACCCGGCAGTTTGCGCTGGAATATGCAGCACAGTTTCACGGCTTATTGCCCCTATTCGCCAGGCTCGGCGCGCCCTTACCCTTGGGCGGCACAAGCAACGTGTTCAGGGTTGAAGCTTTGAACGACAGCGGAGGCTGGGACCCGCACAATGTGACTGAAGATGCCGATTTGGGATTCCGCCTGGCCCGGCATGGATGGCAGGCCGGGCTGATCGAGCCTGGGACTGGAGAGGAAGCTCCAACGACGCTCGACGCCTGGACGGGCCAGCGCAGCCGATGGCTGAAAGGCCATTTAGTCACGTGGCTGGTCCAGATGCGCAAGCCGCGCCAGCTTCTCGACACAACAGGCTGGCAAGGTGTCGTCGCGCTTCAGCTCAGCCTGTGTGCCAATGTGTTCAGTGCACTGGCCCAACTTCCCGGTCTTGTGTTGATCGCTCTGGGTCTGGTCCTTGTTTTGAGCGGCCACGGAACGCTCCTGACCGTGACGGGATTGGCTTTGGGGTGCTCAGCCTGGCTCTCAGCCCTTATTTGCATGGCCCTGTGTGCGCACCGGGCGAAGGTGCGATCCCGGCTTTTCGACCTCGCCACGGCCCCTATCTACTGGCTTTGCCAGGTGCCGGCTGTCTGGCGTGCCTTGAAGGAGCTGGGGGCTGCGCCCTATGTCTGGGTCAAGACCCGCCACGGGGTCTCGATGACCAGGCGTGAGGCCCCCGATGACATTGCCAATAACCTTGATGCTGATGGCGCTGACAGCGTGTCTGTTCGCCTTCACCGCGTGGCAGTCCGGCAGGCCCCCTAAGCCCCCCAAGGTCCGCATGATACCCTGGATGATCATCACCCTGATGCTGGGCGCGCTTTTCATGTTCCTCTTCGCCCACGTCTTCACTCTGTTCGGGTTTGAAACTGGGCAGATGTTCAATCGGTTCTAGGCCGGCACAGCAGCAAAAAGAATATGGGCCAGCGTCCAGGCGAACACGCCAAAGAAGGCCATCACGAACAGGGTCACCGCACCGGTGCGAACCGGCTGTGGCAACTTGCGCCAGGCCAGGATGATCTGCGGTCCGAAGAAATAGACCAACAGCCCCATCGCCAGATAGCGGACGCTGCGCCCAGCCAGCGCAGCCAGCAGAAAGACCAGAGGGTTTATCTGCATCACACCCGCGGCGAAGGCGGCGATCTGAACCGGGGCCGGAGCCATCATGGCGAGCCCGATCGCCAGCGCACCGATTTCATCGATGCGCGCCTGGGCCGCGTCCAACGCCGCCCAAAGACCGGGCCGGGCCAGGAGCCAAGGTTCAAGCAGGCCAAAGGCCGCCCGCCCGACCCCATAGGAGATCAGGCAGCCCACCACACTGCCCAATGTGACAACCAAAGTGACCACCAGTGTCTGCGGGCGTCCGCGTAGCATGTAGGCCAGCATGGGAAACTCGATCGGCCAAGGCAGGATCGAAGACTCCACGATCGACCCGAAATAAAGGGCAGGCAGCGCAAACCGCCCTCTCAGCGCCAATCGCCAGCGCGCCTTCACCCGGCGCCAGGCCGAGCGCGTCACCATTGATAGGAGTGGACCGGTGTTCACTTTTTTGATCGTCCTTCCCGAGCCGAAGGGTCTGCGTGGCGCTCGTGCAGAGTTAAGCACACAAGGCGATAGTGCACCGCACATAGTTTCGACGCGGCGCATCATTGAAAAAACTTATGGATTGGAGAGCTAATTTTCATTGGCTCTATCGAAGTATTTGGCGCACCGTAGGCGCAGTGACGGGCATCAAGCCTGCTTAGCAACCCCTCGAGCGGAGACTTATTATGGATGGATCAGATCACGGCGCAGGCGGCGGATGCCCCTTCTCCAGTGGCCGGGTAAACAAGCCGGCGGGCAGCGGTCAGACCAATCGCGACTGGTGGCCGAACCAGCTGAAGCTGAACATTCTGCGCCAACACTCAAACCTGTCCGACCCCATGGACCCGGATTTTGATTATCCCGCCGCGTTCGAGGCCCTCGATCTGGATGCGGTCAAGGCCGACATCTATGCGCTGATGACCGACAGCCAGGACTGGTGGCCCGCCGATTATGGACATTATGGCCCGCTTTTCATCCGCATGGCCTGGCACAGCGCCGGCACCTATCGCATCCACGATGGACGCGGCGGGGCTGGGACCGGTCAGCAACGCTTTGCACCGCTGAATTCTTGGCCGGATAACGGCAATCTGGATAAGGCCCGGATGCTGCTGTGGCCGATCAAGAAGAAATACGGCAAGTCGCTGTCCTGGGCCGACCTGATGATCCTGGCCGGCAATTGCGCGCTGGAATCCATGGGCTTTAAGACCTTTGGGTTTGCCGGGGGCCGCACCGACACCTGGGAGCCCGAAGAAGATGTCTATTGGGGCAATGAAACCGACTGGCTGCTGACCAGTGAAAACCCCAACAGCCGCTATGGCGGTGAGCGTGCCGACAAAGCCGCAGGCGGCGATGCGGACAAGCTTGAAGACCCGCTGGGTGCGGTAATGATGGGCTTGATCTACGTCAACCCGCAGGGCCCGGACGCCGTGCCCGATCCGCTGGGCTCGGCCCGCGATGTGCGCGAGACTTTTGGCCGGATGGCCATGAATGACGAAGAGACCGTGGCGCTGGTTGCCGGCGGCCACACCTTCGGCAAAGCCCACGGTGCCGGCCCGGAAAGCCATGTCGGCCGAGAGCCGGAAGGCGCACCGATCGAAGCCATGGGCCAGGGCTGGCTGTCCACCCATGGCTCCGGCAAGGGGGTCGACACCATCACCTCTGGGATTGAAGGGCCTTGGACGGCCAATCCGACCCAGTGGGACAATGGCTATTTCGACGTGCTGTTCGGTTATGAGTGGGAATTGACCTCCAGCCCGGCTGGTGCGCACCAGTGGCGTCCGCAAAACCTGGCCGAAGGCGACCACGCCCCGCAGGTGGACGGCAATGGCACGGTGGAATTGATGATGACCACCGCGGACATGGCCATGCGCATGGACCCCGATTACGAGAAAATCTCGCGGCGCTTCCATGAAAACCCCGACCAGTTCGCCGACGCGTTCGCCCGGGCCTGGTTTAAGCTGACTCACCGCGATATGGGCCCGCGCCCGCGCTATAAAGGCAAGGAAGTTCCCGCTGAGGAGCTGATCTGGCAGGACCCGGTTCCGGCCGTGGATCATGCCCTCGTGGACGAGGCCGACATCGCCGCGCTTAAGGCTGACGTGCTCGCCTCGGGTCTGTCGGTGTCCGAGCTTGTCGAAACCGCCTGGGCCTCCGCCTCCACCTTCCGCGGATCGGATATGCGCGGCGGTGCCAATGGCGCGCGCATCCGCCTGGCCCCGCAGAAGGATTGGGCGGTGAACAAGCCCGATCAGCTGGCCAAAGTGCTCGGTGTGCTCGAAGGCCTCCAGAAAGGCTTCAATGACGCCAACGGATCGAAGAAGATCTCGCTGGCGGATTTGATCGTCCTGGCGGGCGCAGCGGGCATCGAAGCGGCCGCGAAAGAGGCCGGCCACACCGTAAGCGTGCCCTTCACACCCGGCCGCACCGACGCCAGCGCCGAGCAGACCGATGTGGACAGCTTTGCGGTGCTGGAACCGATCGCTGACGGCTTCCGCAATTATCTGGCCCGCGTCTCGCCGGTCTCGGCCGAAGAGCGCCTGGTCGACAAGGCCCAGCTCTTGGGCCTGACTGCGCCGGAGATGACGGCCCTGGTGGGCGGGATGCGTGTCCTGGGCACCAATGCCGATGGCGAATGCCATGGCGTCTTCACCGACCGCCCAGGCGTTCTGACCCAAGACTTCTTCGTCAACGTGCTGGATCTGGGCACCACCTGGTCCGCCATCGACGACAGCGATCAGGTGTTTGAGGGCAAAGATCGCGCCAGCGGCAGAGCCAAATGGACCGGCACCCGCACCGACCTGATCTTCGGATCCAATTCAGAGCTGCGCGCCCTGTCCGAAGCCTATGCCACCGATGATGCCGGCGAAAAATTCGTCCACGACTTCATCGCGGCCTGGGACAAGGTGATGATGGCCGACCGCTTCGACCTCTCCTGATCGAAGCCCAAACCCCATCACCCGAACGGCACCGTCATAGCGCGGTGCCGTTCTTTTTTTGGGGTCGGCGGGGCCCGTGGCGTTTGAAGGGCTGGGGATTTCAGGCCCAAGGCTTCAGACAGGACATCGACATTGGGTGATAGGCGGTCAGCGGCTATTTGTCCTCCTATTACCACTATTACCACGCCCCTCTTCGGATTGAGCCTAAGGCGGCGCGTGCGAGCGGCTTCAAACGGTCAAAGCGCAGAACCGGAGTTTAACACCGCAGGCCTGGGGTGCGGATAGGTTTTGTTGTGGGGACTGATTTCAGGCCGCGCGACGTCGCTTTGTGGTGCACAGAGTGGGTGTTGGGGTCGCAAGGGTAGAGGTAGTGGACTTAATGCTGTGAAAGCGGCCAGCGATCCTCAAGGTCCAGATCAGCATTCGGTGGCGGATCAGACTGCCAAGAGAACGAAGGCAGTTCCCGCTGTTCGGGCCAGACTTCATCCAGCGTATCGCCGTTATAGAGGCGGCCATTGACCATCACATAGGCAATAGTATTGGTGTTGCGGATATCGTCGAGCGGGTTCTCATTGAGGATCACGAGGTCGGCGAGTTTGCCGGGTTCGAGACTGCCGATGTCTTCTCCTCGACCGATTGCTTCCGCCCCAAAGATGGTCGCGACGCGTAGCGCGTCATGGTTGGAAAGCCCACCGGAGGCCATAAGCCAGAGTTCCCAATGGCTTGCCAAGCCCTGAAGATTGCCATGCCCACCTAGGCCGGCTCGCCCACCAGCTTCGACAAGCCGAGTAATGAATTCTGCATCACGTACAATATGAGAAAACTCCTCTGGCGCTGTCCAGCGAACACCATCACTCCTTCCAAAACGGCCAGCCATTCCTCGATTGAGCAAATTAATGCGCTCTTCGGGCGTAAACCGCCGCAACTTCGGATCATCTACCGGGTTTTCATTTAGAAAGAAATGAAAGTCGCCCGATGGGCCGTTCGAAGTCGAGACCAGTGTTGGGGTATAAGTAATACCCGTATGTGCAGCTAGAGTGACAACATCGTTGTGAAGAGGTGCCAACGGAATATTGTGCTCTAAACCCGTGTAGCCATCCAAAATATTGGTGATAGCCGCATCGTAGCCACCCCCAATATGGGCTGTAATCATCAGCTCCGCATTTTCGCTTGCGAGAACTGACCATTGTCGCTGCGTGCGTGTCTGCATTTCAGACCACATCTTGGTCTGTGCAAAGTCACCATATTGCGCGTTTTGCAGGGCATGGTCCAAGGCACCAAGATTAGCGTCGCTCAACCTGACGATGTTTGCTATATTAAAGACTCTTGGGCCGATCATCAGCCCCGCTTGGATACGATCAGCCAACCCAAGCACTGGTTCCGCACCTGCCCCAACCGCGTGAAGGGTTGTGATTCCATAGGCTAGATTTGCGAGGTAGTCAGCAGGTTGTTGAGCTTCATCGCCGTCGGTCCATGGGTGACCATGGATTTCTACCATCCCTGGGATTATGGTTTTTCCCCGTAGGTCAATCGTCTCGTCATAAGCGTCCGCCGGAATACCACCGGTATTCGTGATCTGTTCGATTCGATTGTCGACAATCAGCAAATCTCCTTGTTCAAAAATCTCATCACCGTTCATCGTGATGATCCGTGCCCCACTTAATAATAGTCGACCCGTTGGCCTGGCGCTCTCAATCGAAACGTCAATTGCGTGTTCAGACACGCCACCGGCTTCGTCGCGCACGAAAACGGTTTTACCTAGGACCCAAAAGGGAAGTCTGGGGCCTGCAGTCCAGCCGAATGACGAGATATTCATCTTATGTGGCCAGAGGGGTGTTACCTCCGGTAGAGCAGGATCCAAGGTGATCTCGGCCTCTGCTCGGCCCAAATCGATATCAACTGAATAAAGCATGCCGATTGAGTAAACGAGTGCCGCTTCTCCATCCGCCCTCGCAATTGTTAGGGCCGACCCAAGCGCAACCTGCGAATCGAAGCTCGGAGGTGCAGGCGCGTTGTTCTGTGTTGGACTCGGCATCAGAAAGTGACGGGCTTGAAGATGTCTTCGAAAGTCTGATCCATCTATGTTAAATGAAACTAGACCCTCACGCCGACCAAACGCGAACACTCTATCGGAACCGGCAACAAAATGCGGCAGCCCCATATTCTCCGCAGTTCGAATAGTGGTTGCTGCACCTCCGTCGCTCGGAATACGAACAAATTCCTTAACTGGGTCATGAAGCCAAGGATGAATCAACTCCCGCCACCGAGTCCTCTCAGGAGAGCTTGAAGGTAGCGTGCGCCCTCTTGTTGCAACGATATAGCTTTCGTCAGGGGACCAGACCGGATCTTGGTAAAGCGCACGTCGTTCAGTTAGCTGCACCGGATTTGTAGGTGCGTCCGCAACGCGTACTTTTTCAATATGCCCTCCAACCTCATCGCTTAAGGTTACGTATGCAATCCAGTCTCCCGCTGGCGACCAAGTTGGGTAAAACTCACCCTCTCCCCGCCTTTCAACATTCGTCAGCCGCCGCGGTGTCCCATCAGGAAAGTCCATAACCCAAATGGCATTTACGGCCGAAAAGGCGAGTTGGTGCCCATCAGGAGAGAAGCTTAGATCGCGGATGCGCCGGGCGGTGAATGTCGCTTCATCAATAATTCTGTGCGAAAATCTAAGCTCGGGGCCCAGTTCAAGGCTCACATTTGCAACAAATGGAATGGCTTCAACCGACCCACTATTTATAGGTATTCGCCAGAAGCCGCCGTCAAAGCTGGCGATTACCGCTTGTGAATCAGGCGTAAAACTGAAGCCGGGCAACAAGTCCATGGAGGCCTTGGAGTCCTGTGCATCATACTGAACCGGGTAAGCAAGCCATCGCTCTTCTTGGGTTGCCAAGTCTCGAATCCGGAGGCCCGTCTCGGTTTCATACCGCGTCCCATAAACAAGCCATCGGCCATCTGGCGATAGCGTAGGCCGAAAGGCGGAACCCTGACGCGCAGTGACAACAGTTTGAGCACTTGTCTCCACGTCAAGATAGCCGATTTGCCAAACTGGATAGCTTAGATTTCGATAAAAGCCAGCCGCCCGAAATGAATACCAGAGCCTATCCTCGTCATTTCCAAACGCGAGCCCCGCGTAGTCGCGACGTGAGTCATCAAGAAGTTGATGAACCTCAGCACCATCCAGGCAGTAACGCCACAGTTGAGCGGGTCCAATATACTGTCTAGAACCCTGAGATGCTACAACAATACATGAACCATTTGGCATCCACTCAGGCGACCTATAGTTCCTGTCATCGCCGAAACTGAGCTGCTCGACCTCTTCAGTGGCGAGATCCATAATCCAAATATTCTCGCTACCAGATCGATCAGACAAAAAAACGATCCTCCCTCCGTCGGGAGAGAAACGAGGCTGCGCATCAAACTCAATTCCTGAGGAAATCGGGCGCGCCACTCCACCCTCTGCAGAAAGCAGGTAAAGATCACCAAGCAAATCAAAGACTATGGTCCGCCCATCGGGACTAATATCGAGCGACATCCATGTCCCTTCATCGGTGGTAAAATGGAGCTCTCTACTTGGCTCAAGAGGCAAATCTAACGCCTTGGCCATTCCCGGTGACATTACAAATAAAAGCAATATCAATATAGTAAATATTCTATAATAATTATAAACGCCTATAAAGCGGCTCTTCTTGGTATTCATTCTGCAGCTCATCAACGGAAGCTGCGCGCGAGCAAATCCATCGACCCTTGCTCGCGCGCAGGTAATCAGAATTGCTTTCTCAACCCGAGGGTCACAAATCGTCCAACCGGATTCGCGTTGACGGGGTCATAGCCGATCTCGCGAGTGAGGCCATCCAATCCGATATTCAGGTCTTGCCGCTGAACAAATGGCGGATCACTATCAAAAAGGTTGTTGATCGTAAGCGATAGCGCCAAATCCTTTAGCAATGCATTCTGGCTACTCTCAGGCGCATATCGGATACTCAAATCGGTTGTGATCCAACTATCGATCGACTGATCTGGAATAACAGAGCCGTTCATGTATCCGTCAATATAGTATGCAGATATCCGACCACTCCAAGGCCCGGTAGCCAATCCCGCATAGGCATTAAATCGCAACGAAACGGGGTTCCCTACGGTATCAAGTCGAATTGTCTCAGGAGCCGCAGAAAATGCCCGGTCACTCGATGTAAGTGTCTGTGTAAGGCGTAGGCCGTAACTCGCGTCCCCAATCGCGAGATCGCGGTCGTAGTCGATTGCAATATCCACGCCCTCAGCAACTGATTCCGCCAAATTCCTTAGGCGGAAGTCAGCGATAACGGTTACGACATCGGCAATTGCCGCTGGGTCTGTAACGTCAGAAATCAGGCCTGTGCGATCAAAGAAGAATGGGTTTGTAGCAACAATCGCTGCAAAGTCGTCGAGAGTTGGGGAAGGATTGTAAGCAAATGCGAAACCGATTTGGTCCAATTGAGCCTGATTAAAATCGACCGTTCCAAGCCGGTCCGTATAATCGATATGGAAATAGGTGCCGGAGATCCGCAAGCCTCGTATACCAGCGGGTTCAACGTCAAAGCCGACAGTATAGGTATCTGAAAACTCTGGAGTTAAGTCGCTTCCTGAACCAACCCACCGAAGCACAACACTAGACCCGTCATTGGAAAAGGTGTCGGGGAACCCTCGATCAACAAGTGAAAATGTTTGCGCACCGCTACTATTGGGGTCGGTTTCACTCAAAGAGGGGGCGCGGAACGAACGAGAATAAGTCGCCCTGAAATTGAGTCCTTCAATCGGGCTGTAGAGTACGCCGAGCCGGGGGGTCCAATCACCACCAAAATCCGAGTAGTGTGTGTAACGAGCCGCGCCACTTAACTCGAACCTGTGAACGCCACCCAGGTTCTGATCTGGAGAGACAATGGGTGCAAACCCTTCTGCGAAGGCAAAATATGAGTCCCTTTCCAGATTGGTAAAGCTATCTATCGTGTTCGGAAGGGAAACGAATCCGGACGTCTTATATTCTTGGCGAGAGTATCCACCGCCAGTCGAAAAACGTAACTCGCCACCCGGAAGCGCGAAAACTGGACCATCGACCTTCCCGATGACATCTATCGAATGGCCACCTGTAATCCGGCGTCTATCTGAGTTATTCCGGCCAGCAATTCGCGTAGCCAGAAACCTTTCCTGCTCATAGTCAACATAGGCAAAATCAATTTCAGCAAATATTGAATCGAACACCTCGTGCTCCAACTCAGCTGAAATGAATAACTGCTCCTGATCCCCGTTATTGAGCTGAGCAAATGGTGCCCCCCGAGTCAGCCCCGTCGCACGCTGAGAGGAATTTCGTGTCGAGTGAAATACACCACCAGATACATTTGTCCGATCAGAAATTGATTGTTGTATCGAAGCAAAGGCCCCACGTGTCTGCGCTTCAGGGATCAATGTAGTCGTACGTGTTGGGTCGATATCTGAAAAATCACGCTCTTTGGAGTCTAACGCAGATGTATCTGAATACGAATAGGAAATAAAACTCGAACCGGTCCCCCATGAGGTACCAACTGCAATATCCGCCTGCGCTATATCATGGCCGCCACGAGTAGCAGCACCATATGACATCGAAGCGCTCGCTCCTTCGAAATCGTCTTTGAGGATAAAATTCACAACTCCAGCTATCGCATCAGAGCCATAAATTGCGGACGCACCATCCGGCAGCACCTCGACACGCTCAATGGCACCCAATGGGATCAGTGAAGTATCCGGCGATCCGCCGCTTGGCGCGGTGAGCCGACGACCATCAAGAAGCACAAGCGTGGTTCCGACACCGAGCCCTCTCAGATCAATACCACCGCCAGCAATGAGATCACCGTCACCCGGACCCAGGCTTTGCGCGCCTGCTGTGAGACTGTTCAGGTTCTGCGGAAGTGTTTCGAGAAAACGGTTAACGGTAGTAGCGCCGCTGAGCGCTATGTCTTCCGAAGTATAAACCTCGAGCGGTGCCGAATCCGGATAAACGCCCCGAATACTCGTCCCCGTCACCGTGATCACATCGCGCTGGGGCGTGTTCGCCTCATCACCCTCATCCTCATCATCCTCCGCCACCGGAACCGGCTGGCGTCCGGCGTCGCGGGTACGGTCTTGGGCCAGGGAGGCGACTTGGTAGGGTTGGGCTTGGTCGGTGGAGCGCTCGGAGCGCGGCGCTTCGTTGACCAGCAGCGCGCCTTCGGAGGTCAAGGACCATTCCAGGCCCGTTCCGGTGAGGAGCTGGGCCAGGGCCGCTTCGGGCTCTAGCTCGCCTTCGACCCCAGGGCTCTGGCGGTTTTGTACGGCTTCAGTGGAGAACAGGATTTCCCGGTCGCTCTGGCGCGCAAAGGCGGTCAGCGCGGCGGCAAGGTCCTGGGCCGGAATGTCGAAGTTTTGAGCTTCATCGGCAAAGGCGCTTGGCGCAGCGGCCAGCAAGGCGATCGCCGCGCAGCTGGAAAGTGCAACACGCTTCAGACGCTTAGCGGTGGTGATCGGTGTATGACGCATTTATCCCTCCCCCGGGTAAGGCCCATCATGGGCGCTGTTGGGGAATTGGACGCGGGGGCCGTCACACACCCGTAAAAAAAACTTTTCGACCCGGTGAAGAACGCGGTCAGGAACAGGCTCAATTTCCTCACTCACCACCGTCTTGCGGGGCCCAGGATAGCACGATGGCCCCATCGCGGCGCGTGCGGGTTTCGACCGGATAATAGGCCCGCAGCGCGCCCAGGAAGACCCGCGTTTCGCCGGTCCGGAATAGGCCATTAATCCGCAACTCGGCCAATTCAGGGTCATTGAGCACGATCGGGTCGGCAACATAGCGATTGAGCTCGGCGACGGCATCGGCCAGCCGGGCGTCCTCGAAAATCACGCGGCCCTCCCGCCACAAGGTGGCCGCCTCTAAATCGGCCAGTTCAATCTCCGGACGGGCCTCGCGCGCCGACGCGATCAGGCGCTGACCGGCCTCCAGCTCGGCGCGCTCCAGCGCCACCATCTCGGGATCTGAGACGTCACCCGGGATGGGGGTGCTTTGCTCCACGGCGAGCCGGCCTTCAACCAGGGTGACGGAGACTTCATCCCCGTCCAGCCGGACGTCAAACGCCGTGCCGAGCGCCACCAGCCGCCGGTCTCCGGCATACACCGCGAAAGCGCGCTCATCGCCATGGGCCACGTCGAAATGGGCCTGGCCGCGCACCAGGGTGATGGCGCGCTCATCCGCAGTATACGCCACCCGGATCTGGGAGGCGGTGTTCAGCGTCACGACCGAGCCATCGTCCAGGGTGACCACCTCTCGCTCCCCCACCTCGGTGGCGT
>JANQMI010000215.1 GCA_028280165.1 Oceanicaulis sp.
GCGTCACGCCGAGCGCACCCTGTCCGCCGCCGAAGCGCAGGCTGCGCGCGCCGAAGCTCGGCGCGCTGGACTGGCCGAAGCTTTGGAGCGCGCCGAAGCCCGCCTGACCGGCGCGCGCTCTGATCTTCAGCTGGCCAATCAAGCTCAAATCGAGGCCGATGCCGCGGATGATGGCTCTGAGGCGGTCGAAGCCGCCCGCGCAAGCGCTGAGGCGGCTCGAGCCTGCTCCGCTGAAGCCCGCGCCTTCCTCGAAAACGTGAAACGCGAAGCCCAAGGCCGGCGGCACAGACTTGCCGCGCTGGAACGCGAATCCGCCGACTGGCAGCGCCGGGAAACCAGCGCGCGCGACCGCCTGGACGCGATTCGCGCGCAGATCAGCGCAGCCCGCAAAACGCTGGTGGACGCAGAGCCCCTGCCCGAAGCCCTTGAAGCGAAACGCCCTGAATTATTAGAGGCCCTTGCCGAAGCAGAGACCAAAGCGGCCGCCGCGCGTGACGCGGTCTCTGAAGGCGAGATTGGCCAGCGCGAAGCCGACAGCGCCCTTCGGATCGCCGAACGCGCCGCCGCTGAGGCGCGCGAATCGCGGGCTGGGGCCCATGCGCGCCTGACGGCTGCGCGCGAACGGTTGGAAGAAACCACCCATCGTTTGCGCGATGCCACCGGCGAAGCGCCCGAGACGCTGCAACAGCGGGCGACATCAGATGAGTTTGCCGCGCTGTCGTCGGCCGAGCTGGAGCGCCGCCTGGATGAAGCCCGGCTGTCGCGCGAGCGCCTGGGCGCGGTCAATCTGCGCGCTGATGAAGAATCAGAAGAGCTCGATACCGAGCGCACCCGCCTGAAAGCCGAACGCGACGACCTGACCGAAGCGGTGGCCCGCTTGCGCAAAGCCGTCGATACACTGTCGCGTGAAGGGCGGGCCCGCCTCCTTGAAGCCTTTGAAATCGTTGACGGGCACTTCCGCACCCTGTTCTCCACCCTGTTTGATGGGGGCCGAGCTGAGCTGGCGCTTACTGAGAGCGATGACCCTCTGGAAGCCGGGCTGGAAATCTATGCCTGCCCGCCTGGCAAAAAGATGGAGACGATGAGCCTTATGAGCGGCGGAGAGCAGGCGCTCACTGCGACCGCGCTTATCTTTGCGGTCTTCCTGGCCAATCCGGCCCCGGTGTGTGTTCTGGACGAAGTGGACGCCCCGCTCGATGACGCCAATGTCGACCGCTACTGCACCATGCTTGAGCAAATGCGCACCATGACCGAAACGCGCTTTTTGGTAATTACCCACAATCCGGTAACGATGAGCCGGATGGACCGGCTGTTCGGTGTAACCATGGGTGAGCGCGGCGTCTCGCAGCTTGTCAGCGTTAATCTGAACACCGCCGAAGCGATGCTCGCAGCCGAGTAGTCGAATTTAATCAATAAAATCAATACGTAAATCAAGCGATGAGCTTGCTTGACTTGGTATAGGCCCCCTTATAGTGTGCGCGCGCCTGACGGGGGGTTCTCCTCAAGGGTAGCCGACAACCATGTCCCGCCGAGACGATCCGCATCCAGATCCTTCCGACCGTGATGATTTCGAGCGCAGGCTGAACGCCAAGCTTGAAGCACGCAGGAAGGCAAACGCCGAGCAAAAACCTTCGGGTTGGAGCCAAGGTCTGAAGTATGGATCAGAGTTCATCGGCGGCGTCCTAACCGGGGCTGGTCTGGGATTTATCGCAGATTGGTTCTTTGGAACGACGCCCTGGGGACTATTTATCGGCGTCTTAGTGGGTTTCGCAGCCGGGACACTGAATGTGGTTCGCGCTGCGCAGAACTTAAATCGCGACACGGGATCAACCGGTTCTGATGGCGCAGACGAAGGTTAAAGCGCGATCCTCGCGCGAGACACAAAGGGGCCGGGCGTGGCTGACACCAACCCGATCGATCAGTTCAAGATCTCCACCGTCGCCGATTTGTCGGTGGGAGGCGTGAATCTGTCCTTCACAAATTCCAGCTATTTCATGCTGGTGGCAGCGCTTCTGGTGACGGGACTACTGGCCTTGGCGATGTCCAAGCGGGCCCTGGTTCCAAACCGCGCTCAGTCAGTTGCTGAGCTGATGTACGAATTTGTCGCGGGGATGATCCGGTCGACCACCGGTGATGCCGGCCTGAAATTCTTCCCGCTCGTATTCTCACTGTTTGCCTTCATCCTGATGGGCAACATGCTGGGCATGCTGCCTTACTTCCCGGCCCCGGGCTTCAAGGGCTTCACCTTCACCAGCCACATCATCGTGACCTTTGCTCTGGCGATGCTCGTGATTTTGGTGGTTATGGGCTACGGCGTGTTCAAGCACGGCCTGAAATTCTTCTCCTTCCTCTTCCCAGCGGGCGTGCCTTGGCCGCTCTGGATCCTGTTGACGCCGATTGAGTTGATCTCCTTCTTGTCGCGTCCGATCACGCTGGGTGTTCGTCTGTTCGCGAACA
The DNA here is from genome assembly GCA_028280165.1 of Oceanicaulis sp. Lineage (GTDB taxonomy): Bacteria > Pseudomonadota > Alphaproteobacteria > Caulobacterales > Maricaulaceae > Oceanicaulis. The sequence goes on from JANQMI010000215.1 coordinate 2,458, forward strand.
TGCTGGCTGGCCACATTCTTCTGAAGGTGTTTGCCAGCTTTATCGTCATGCTGGGTTCGGTTGGCGCATTGGGCGCAATCGGAGCCGTGGCACCCTTTATCATGGTCGTTGCACTGACCGCGTTGGAATTCCTGGTGGCTTTCCTCCAGGCCTACGTGTTCGCGGTGCTGACCTGCATCTACCTCTCTGATGCGCTTGAGCCAGGACACCACTGATCAACGCATCAACGAGTTCACCCTTTTTATCCATCCGCACCGATCATCTACGAGGAGTATCGACATGGAAGCGGAAGCCGCAAAATACATTGGCGCTGGTTTGGCAACGCTCGGCATGATGGGCGCCGCCCTCGGCGTGGGCAATATCTTCTCCAGCTTCCTGCAGGGCGCACTGCGTAACCCATCCGCAGCTCAGGGCCAGTTCGGCAACCTGATCTTCGGCTTCGCCGTGACCGAAGCACTGGGCATCTTCTCGCTGCTCATCGCTCTGCTGCTGCTGTTCGTCGTCTAATCCTTCTGACGACGTCGACGCGGATTTAATAGGGGTGAGCGGCTCTCCAGCCGGTCACCCCTGATCCGCATTCTAGGCCTGGCCTTGCCAAGGAGACCGCCCGTCATGGCGCTGGATTCCACAACACAAGGTGCGGAATACGCAGCAGAGGCTGCTTTCCCGCCCTTTGACCCGACCTATTTCGCCTCCCAGCTCTTCTGGCTGGCGATTAGCTTTGCGCTTTTGTACTTTTTGCTTTCGCGCTTCATCCTGCCGCGTATCGGCGGAGCGATTGAAGAGCGTAAGGACAAGATCGCAGACAATCTCGACGCCGCCGCCCAGATGAAGGCGCAGTCCGACGAGACGGTCGAGGCCTATGAAAAAGAACTCGCCGAAGCCCGCTCCCGTGCCCAATCTGTGGCCGCGGAAGCCAAGGCTGAGGTGGACAAGGAAATTGCTGAAGCCACCCGCGAGGCCGATGCGGAGCTGGAAGCCAAGCTGGCTGACAGCGAAACCCGCATCCAGGCTGCACGCGACGCCGCTTTGGCCGACGTGCGCACCATTGCGTCAGAAGCTGCAGCAGCAGCCGCTGAGCACTTGGCTGGTCTGGACGTCAGCGAAGCCGATGCGGCGAAAGCCGTTGACGCAGCCCGGGGGTAGACCATGAGCTATCTTCTTCAGGATACCAGTTTCTGGACCGCTGTAGGTCTGGTGACCTTCTTCATCGTGATCTGGCGCTTTGGGGCCTTCAAGTCGATCGGCAAGGCCCTCGATGACCGCGCCGATGCCATTCGCACCGAGCTGGACGAAGCCCGCCGCCTGCGTGAAGAGGCCCAGGAAATCCTAGCTAATTACAAGCGTCAGCAGGCCGATGCGGCCGAAGAAGCCAAGGCAACGATACGCCAGGCCAAAGCCGACGCTGACTTCATGCGTGAAGAAGCCAAGCGTGAAATCGCCGAGCGCGTTGAGCGCCGGACCGCCTTGGCCGAAGCGCGCATTGCGCAGGCTGAAGCTGCAGCCGCCAATGAAGTCAAAGCCTTGGCTGCAGATCTCGCCGTGGAAGCGGCGAAGGAATTGCTAACCAAGAAGATGACCAAAACCCAGCGCAATGCCTTGGTGAAATCGGACATCTCTTCGGTGGGCGATCGCCTGAATTAAGGCCCCCCGTCCAACGCATACACATCAAAGCCCGGCCCCTGGTGCCGGGCTTTTTTGCGTCTATCCCCCTGCCCTGACATATCGACGCCCACTGCGATCCAGCGCTAGGGTATTCAGAAGAGAGCGTTGGGGAGGCGCATATGGTCCGGATCATTTTTCTTATGTTCGGTGTGATACTCGCCGCTACGGTGGCGCGCATGGCCTTTGTGGTGCCGGCGGCCGCAGGCTGGACTTCCAGCTTTGAGCCCACCGATAACACCGCCTGCACCGCGCTGCAGGTTGCTCCCGGCACAGAAGACGTGACCTTTGATGCGGGCACGGGGCTCGTCTTTGTCTCCACAGATGATCGCAGGGCTATGGGCACCTCACCCGGCAACGGCATCTGGGCCTTCGATCCCGCCAATCCTGAAGCCAGCTTGCGGCGGGTGAGCGCGGATGCGCCTGCGAACTTCCGGCCCCATGGAATTAGCGTCTATCGCGACGCCAGTTATGCGCGCTTGTTCGTGATTTCCCACCCTGAGGACGACCACACCGTCCTGATCTTCGACATTGCTGAGGATGGCGCGCTCACTCATGTGCGCACGATTTCAGACCCGGCGATATACTGGCCCAACGACCTGGCGGCGGTGGGGCCGGAGCAATTCTACATCTCCAATTCCAGCTATTTCGGCGATAATCCGTTGGGTGTGTTCGAGGCCCTATTGGGATTGCCGCTGACCAATCTGGTCTTTTTCGATGGCCAGACCGCCCGCGAAGCCGCCGGCGGGCTGGTCTACGGCAATGGCGTTCAGGTTAGCGCCGACGGTTTGCGCATCTATGCGGCCAATTTCATCGGCCAGAAGCTCAACGTCTATGAACGCGACCCTGAAACAAACACCCTGACCCAGATCGACACCTGGCGCGCGCCTTTTGGATTGGACAATGTCGAGCTGGATGCCAATGGCCATGTCTGGGTAGCCGGCAATACAGAAACCTTTTCCTTTCTTGCTCACCAGGACGATCCAGCCGAACGGGCACCGTCAAAAGCTGTCCGGTTTGATGCGAGCACTGGCGCGTGGACCAGCGTGTTTTATTCTCCAGGCGAAGACATTGATTCTGCGTCTGTGATCACGCCGGTGGGCGACCAGATGATCCTGGGCGCTGTGTTTGATTCCCATGTTTTAATCTGCCCACAGGCAGAATGAAGGACCTTCCATGACCGATCTCGTCACTGTTTCTGACACAGCGCGCATTCGCACGATCCGGATCAACCGTCCGGATAAAAAGAACGCGCTGACACGGCCCATGTATGCCGCCATGGCTGACGCTTTGAAGGCCGCCAATGACGATGACACACGCGTGGTCATCATTGCCGGGGCCCCAGGCGCGTTCAGCGCGGGCAATGACTTGATCGATTTCATGGAGGCCCCGCCGCATATTGGCGGCGAAGATACCCCGCCGGTGGAAGACTTCATGCGCGCTCTGCTGGCTTGCGACAAGCCGGTGATTGCGGCTGTCGATGGCCTAGCCGTCGGG
>JANQMI010000025.1 GCA_028280165.1 Oceanicaulis sp.
AGTCCAAACGCGATCCGGGCTCAAAGACCAGAGGCTCAGCATTGCGCCCCATCGTCATTTGAACCGGGGCCTTGAAAGCTCTCAGATCACTGATGGCGAGAATGATATGGGCCTCATCCCACAGCACGGTGCCGTCATCGGGCAGGAAGTCCGTCAACGCGTCGATATTGAACTGTCCGCTCAAATCCACCGTGGTCGTATAGCTGGGAATATCGTAGATGGCCCGGGTCAATAGCTCGGTCTCCATCTGGGCGTCGATATCCAGCGTTGTCGGCGCGATCAGCACATGGCGCGTGGCCGTGCGCACGATGTCTACCTCGCCCTCTTCGGTCGCCCTTACCGCTTCAGGGTATTCGATCGGAACGCGAAGCAGGGGCCCGCGAACCGTCTGCGCGCCGCCAAGGGACGCTCCGACCTCCGCCACAACTTCGGCCGCCCGGTTCGAGCGCTCCCAGGTGAGCACATTGACGAATAGCAGCGGTATCCCGAGGACCAGAATGAGCACGCCGATAAGGATGAGTTTTAAACCGAGCGATCGTCCGCCTAGGCCCTTAAGCATTGTCATCTCCTGTGCGTCCCAGCGCCGCGCACCGTGATGGATCATTGGGGAAGAAAGGGGGCAGAGGCAAGGCGGTTTGAGGGGCTTTGGTCGCCCTGCGCCCTGGGCAAACAAAAACGCCCCGGCCAAGGACCGGGGCGTTTTCCAGCGGGATGAAAGCGCGCGCCTAGACCTGACGCTCGACGATCAATTCTTTAATTCTGCCGATGGCTTTGGCCGGATTCAGGCCCTTCGGGCAGACATTGGCGCAATTCATAATGGTGTGGCAGCGGTAGAGCTTGAAGGTGTCTTCCAGCTCATCAAGACGCTCACCGGTCGCTTCATCGCGACTGTCGGCGATCCAGCGATAGGCCTGCAGCAGCGCTGCCGGGCCCAGATATTTGTCCGCATTCCACCAGTAGGACGGGCAGGACGTCGAGCAGCTGGCGCACAGGATGCACTCATATAGGCCATCGAGCTCCACGCGCTCTTCGGGGCTCTGACGCCATTCCTTTTCAGGCTCCGGGGTTTCGGTCTGCAGATAAGGCTTAATGCTGGCCAGCTGGGCGTAGAAATTGGTCAGGTCCGGGATCAAATCCTTGACCACCGGCTGGTGCGGTAACGGGCTGATTGTGATCGCGCCTTTGTGGTCGTCGATGCCATTGGTACAGGCGATGGTGTTGCGCCCGCCAATATTCATCGCGCAGGAGCCGCAAATGCCCTCGCGGCAGGAGCGGCGGAAGGCCAGCGTGGTGTCGATCTCATTCTTGATGAAGAAGAGCGCGTCCAGGATCATCGGCCCGCATTTGGCGGTGTCGACATAATAGGTGTCCCAGCGCGGATTGGCGCCGGTGTCCGGGTCGTAGCGATAGACTTTGAACTCACGCAGATCCTTGTCCTCAGCGCCTTCCGGCTTCGGCCAGACCTTACCTTTTTGAACCTGCGAGCCTTTCGGCAGTGTCAGTGCGACCATGGGTTCGCCCTATCCTCTTTCCCTATCCGCGCTTTTCGCGGCGTATCATCAGTTTCAAACCCGACCAGACCTCATCGACCGCGCAGACTTTGACGTCCACCAGGTCGAGCGGGAAGGCCTCTTCACGCACCACATCCTCGGTAATGTCTGTGGGTACTTTAGAGGCCTTTTTCGGCCAGCTCGCCCAGATCATGCCATCGGGCCTGATCTGCTGGCGCGCTGTTTTGAGCGTATCGGCGAGCTCGGCGCGGACCTTGGTGAAGACCTGCACGTAGTCGAGCTCGGCCTCGCCCTTGAGCGAAGTCAGGACCGCCCCGAATTCGCGCGCGCGGGTCAAGTCGGTCAGGCTCTCAGGCAGGTTCACAAACGCCGTCCGCTGCCCGTCCTTCAGGCCGAGCTTTTTGGGCAATGGCGTGCCGGAATATCCTGCCTGAGGAGCCACGGCGATCAATACACCCGCGCTTTCGGCTCGATATAGGCGATGTCGTTGGACAGGGTGTATTCGTGGACCGGGCGGTCATCGAGTTTCACCTTGCCATCGAACCAGGCCAGCGTGTGCTTCATCCACTGCTTGTCGTCGCGATCGGGGAAGTCCTCGCGGGCATGCGCGCCACGGCTTTCGGTGCGCGCCGCTGCGGAGCCCACCGTCACGGCGGCCTGAGCGATCAGATTGTCGAACTCCAGGGTTTCCAACAGATCGGTATTCCAAATCATCGAGCGATCGTTGACCTGGATATCGTCGGCGCCTTTGTAGACCTTGGCGACGCGCTCCACGCCCTCGTCCAGGATTTCCTGGGTGCGGAAGACCGCACAGTTTTCCTGCATGGCGCGCTGCATATCCAGGCGCAGCTGAGCGGTTTTGGTGCCGCCCGACGCGTGACGACGGCTGTCCAGCCAGTCCAGCGTGTTGGCCCCGGCCTTCTCCGACAGATCCGGCTGGCTCGCCCCGGCCTCGGTGGTCTCCGCGCAGCGCAGACCGGCAGCCCGGCCAAACACCACCAGGTCGATCAGTGAGTTCGAACCCAGGCGGTTCGCGCCGTGCACGGACACGCACGCGGCTTCACCCACAGCCATCAGGCCAGGCACCACGGTATCGGCATCGCCATTCACCTTGGTCAGGACCTCGCCATGATAATTGGTCGGGATGCCGCCCATATTATAATGCACGGTCGGCAGAACCGGGATCGGCTCTTTGGTGACGTCGACCCCAGCGAATACCTTCGCGCTTTCAGAAATGCCCGGCAGGCGCGCGGCCAGGATGTCCGGGTCCAGGTGATCGAGATGCAGGAAGATGTGGTCGCCATTCTCGCCGACACCGCGGCCATCTCGGATTTCCATGGTCATGGAGCGGGACACCACATCGCGAGAGGCGAGGTCTTTGGCGTTGGGCGCATAGCGCTCCATGAAGCGCTCGCCTTCGGAATTGGTCAGATAACCACCCTCACCGCGCGCGCCTTCGGTAATCAGGCAGCCGGCACCGTAAATGCCGGTGGGGTGGAATTGCACGAATTCCATGTCCTGCAGCGGCAGGCCGGCCCGCAGCACCATGGCATTGCCGTCGCCGGTACAGGTGTGCGCCGAGGTCGCTGAGAAGTAAGCGCGGCCATAGCCGCCGGTGGCCAGAATGACTTTCTGAGCGCGGAAGCGATGCAGCGTGCCGTCGTCCAGCTTCCAGGCCGTCACCCCGCGGCACGCGCCTTCCTCGTCCATGATCAGATCAAGGGCGAAATACTCGATGAAGAACTCGGTCGCGTGGCGCAGGGACTGTCCGTAGAGCGTGTGCAAGATGGCGTGGCCGGTCCGGTCGGCGGCTGCACAAGTGCGCTGCACCGGGCCTTCACCGAAATTGCGGGTCATGCCACCAAAGGCGCGCTGATAAATCTTGCCGTCTTCGGTGCGCGAGAAGGGCACGCCCCAGTGCTCCAGCTCGTAAACCGCTGCCGGCGCTTCGCGGCAGAGATATTCGATGGCGTCCTGGTCCCCCAACCAGTCTGACCCCTTCACGGTGTCATACATGTGCCAGCGCCAGTCATCCTCACCCATATTACCCAACGAGGCGGAAATCCCGCCCTGGGCCGCCACCGTATGGGAGCGGGTAGGGAACACCTTGGAGATACAGGCGGTCTTCAGGCCGGCCTGCGCTGCGCCCAGGGCTGCGCGAAGGCCGGAGCCGCCTGCGCCCACAACGACGACATCAAAGGTGTGATCGATAAACTCGTAAGACGCCATGGACGGACTGCCTCTTTATTGGGTTGCCGCGACTGACAGAACCGCCCAGAAGGTGGCCAGCCAGAGCCCTGCTGCGAGGAAGGTATTCAGCAGCAGGAGCGCGATTTTTGTGCTCGGCTTATGGATGTAGTCCTCGATGACAACCTGGAGACCCAGACGCATGTGGTAGAACGCCGCAGTCAGGGTCAGAAGGGTCACAATCGCGCCGAGGGGCGAGCCGATCCAAGCGGTCGCCGCGTCGTAATCGCCAAAACCGTGCTTGGCCAACGACCAGGTGAAGATCGGCACCAGCACGACGAGGGCAATGGCGCTGACCCGCTGAGCAATGAAATGGCCGGTGCCGCTCTTGGCCGCGCCAAGGCCGCGGGCACGGGCCAGGGGGGTGCGAAAATCACTCATCCGAATACTCCAAGACCCAGCACCCAGATGATCGCGGTCAGGACAACCGAACCGATCATGATCAAGACCGAACGCTGGTTCGAGGCGGCGGGGTCAAAGCCCTTGCCGGCATCCCAAACCAGGTGGCGGATACCATTAAGCATATGATAAATCAGAGAAAGCGTGAAACCGATCAAAGCCAGGATCACCAGAATTTTGATCGGCCCGTTCAGGACATCCATCAATCCAGTATAGGCCGCCTCCCCCGACGCCAGGGCGATGAGCCAGATCGCCACCAGAACCGCACCTCCATAATTCACCACACCGGATGCGCGGTGCAGGATGGAGGACAGCATGGTGGGGTGGAATTTCCACACTTGAAGATGCGGTGAAAGCGGACGGGATGGTCCCGGCGATTTGGCCATTCGGCCCCCCTGATCAAGTCTGTGTCGCTGCGTGACAGGACGCCTGATAGCGATGTGCGCCGCACAATAATATCCGGTTAATCAAGGTCAACGCGCACACCGACGCAGCAGGCTTATATGTTTGCAGATGCAAGGCATTCTCACCTTTCTGCCCTGTGCGATTGACGCTAACACTGGAGCTGGTCACCGTCATGACACAGCACTGTGAACCTAAAGGGGGGCCTTTCGCCATGTCCGTTTCACCCAGCGCCATGATCACTGGGGCCTCTACCGGCATTGGATATGCCACAGCCGAGTTTCTGGTCGAAAAAGGCTGGAATGTCTTTGCGGGTGTGAGACAGCAAGCCGATGCCGACCGCCTGAAAGAGGCCCTCGGTGAAGCGGTTTTGCCGGTGATGTGCGATGTCACCGATGCCGCGCAGGTCAAGGCGGCCGGCGACCAGGTGCGTGAAGCCCTGGGCGACCAGACTTTGGCCGGTCTGGTCAATAATGCGGGCGTCGCCGTGGCGGGGCCGCTCTTGCATCTGCCTGTCGAGGACATGCAGCGCCAGCTGGAAATCAATGTCACCGGCCAGCTGCGCGCCAGCCAGGTTTTTGCGCCGCTGTTGGGCACGGAAACAGGCCGATCGGGCAAGCCAGGGCGGATCGTCAACATCTCCTCGGTCGCAGGCTTTTCCGCGATGCCGCTGGTCACCCCCTATGCCTGTTCGAAACACGCCATGGAGGCCTTCACCCAGGGCCTGCGCCGAGAGCTCTTGATGTACGGCATTGACGTGGTCGCGATTAATCCGGGCCCCATTGCCACGCCGATCTGGGACAAGGCCGAAGAGCTCGACCCCAATCAATATGCCGACACCGACTATATCAGCGCCATCGAACGCTTGATGGGCTTCATGGTCAGCCGCGGCAAGAAAGGCTTGCCACCGGTCAAGGTCGCCGAGGCCATCTATGCGGGGCTCACCGATGCCAAGCCGAAGCTGAACACCGTGCTGACGCCTGAACCGCTCCAAAGCTGGCTGCTATCGGTGCTGCCAAGCCGTATGACCGATCGGATCATCACCAAACAGCTGGGCCTGACGCCCGATAGCCTGACGCGCTAGACTGGCTGGAAGACACGATAAGGGAAACACCATGCGCCTGTTCACTGCCAGCCTTGCCCTCCTCCTATCGACGCCCGCCTTTGCCGATCCGGTGGAGGATTTCGAGGCTGTCGTGGCCGAGTACGAAGCCTTCACCGAGGCGCGCAACGTCAATGCCCGCGCTCGCCGCGGCGATCTGGAGGCCGCGGCCCAATGGCCTGATGCCAGCTTTGACGCCGCGACGAGCTGGGATGAGGCCATGGCCGGCTTCCAGGCGCGTGTAGAGGCCATCGACCCCGCAGACCTGCCGGAGGCCCACCAGGCCAGCTATGCGGTCTTGGCGTATAATCTGGACACCGCGGTCGCCGTACCCCGGGTGCGCACGGCCATGGTTCCCTTCACCAATGATAGTGGCTTTCACACCTCGCCCGGCTTTTCAGCGCTGACGACCCGGGTGCGCACGGTGGAGGAGGCCGAAGCCTGGATCGCCAAACTCCATGGGTTGCCGGCCTATTTCCAGCAGCATCAGGCCTGGCTCCAGCGCGGCATCGAGACCGGCTGGACCCAGCCTCGTGAAATCCTGAGCGGGGTGGCCGATCAGATCGAAGCCCAGATCGTGCCGGCCGAGGAGAGCCAATTGCTCAACCCGATCAATACGCTGCCCAGCACCGTCTCTGAGGAAGACCGGGCGCGATTGCGGGCCGAGGCCCTGGACGCGATCGAAACCGCGGCCCTGCCTGCACTCCAGGCGCTGCATGACTTCTTCACCGGCACCTATATCCCGGCCTCCCGGGAAAGCCTCGGGGCCCGGTCCCTGCCGGGCGGGGAGGATTTCTATCGCGCGCTCGTGCGCCAGCACACAACGCTCGACCTGACCCCCGAAGAGGTTCACCAAACCGGCCTGGCGGAGGTCGCCCGCATCCGCACCGATATGGAAGCAGTGATTGCGGAAACCGGTTTTGAGGGCAGCTTTGCGGACTTTCTGACCTTCCTGCGCACCGACCCGCAATTCTATGCCGAGACCGAGCTGGAGCTGATGATGGTCGCGTCCTACCTGTCGAAAAAGGCCGACGACGCAATGCCCGCCTTCTTCAACGCACTGCCGCGCTTGCCCTATGGGGTGCGCGAGGTGCCCGCCGCGATCGCGCCGAACTACACCACCGCGCGCTATTGGCCGGGCGATGCCGACACCGGCACGGCTGGCGGCTATATGGTGAATACCTACCGGCTGGATCAACGTCCGCTCTATGAGATGCCGGCGCTGACCGTGCACGAGGCGGTGCCGGGTCACCACCATCAGATCGCCATTGCGCAAGAGCTGGAAAATGTTCCGCAATTTCGCCAGCAGACCTATATCACCGCCTTTGGCGAAGGCTGGGCGCTGTATACTGAGTATCTGGGCCAGGACATGGG
>JANQMI010000080.1 GCA_028280165.1 Oceanicaulis sp.
TCCATGGTCCCTGGATCCCGGCCTTCGCCGGGAAAGAGATTGGGTTCGCCAATGGGTGTCCTCCCCCGTTCACGGGGGAGGTGCCCCTGAAAGGGGCGGGGGGGGCATTGCAACGTCGCAAAGCCCCCCTCGTCCGCTTTGCGGACACTCCCCCCCGCAGGCGGGGGGAGACACCGGAAAGGCCGCGCAACATCCCAACCACCCCAAGCCACTACCCCCAAACGCGAAAGCTTGCTAAGGTGTTCTCGGGACAGGTGTTTGTGCTTGTCCTGGGGCTTCAGAAACCCCACCGACAGCGGCTGGCGTTAGCCGCAATAACGCCTCCCTTGCCCTCTAGGGCCGGGGAGGCCATGGCGTATGTCCAGGGCCTTCCCGAGCGATCGGGCGGGCCTAAAGGCTATGGCAGTCGTCTGTCGGCGGCTTTCTGACTCCCCGGTCACCAGAGGCGCTGGGCCTCTGGGACCGCTGGAGCCGGGGAGGCAGGGCCGTGGATGAGGGCATCATTCTTGTGATCATTGTGGGGTTCGCGCTGGCGGCGGGCGGGTTCGCCGGCTGGGTTTGGGCGCAATTGGGGCGTGCGCCGACGCCCTATTGCACGCTGCGCACGCCGGAGGCTGAGGCCTACCGCCTCGCCCGCGGCCTACCGCCCGGCGCGCCGATCCCACGCCGCGAGTATTGGCGCGCGGTGGCGCTGGGGAGGATTACGCCTGAGCCCTGGGTGAAGACGCCGGCGGAGATGGCCGCTGCGCCATCTCCTCCACCCTCGTCATCCCAAACTTGATTTGGGACCCAGGGGCGCTGGTGGTGGGTCTGGGTCCTGAATCAAGTTCAGGATGACGAAGGCGGGTGGGGCGAAAGCGCTTGATCCTGAGGGTCCTTCGAGACGCGCTTCGCGCTCCTCAGGATGAGGGTATCACAATGCGCCCACATCCCTCATCCTGAGGGGGTCCGTCAGGACCGTCTCGAAGGACGCAGAGCCTTTCCAACCCTCTCTTTCCCAGCGAAAGCTGGGATCCATAGATCATAGAGCGCGGTGTTTCCGGCCATGGGCCCCAGCTTTCGCTGGGGAAGAAGAGGGGGTGAGACGAGGATGTCCTCCTCTGCTTGCGGGGGAGGTGCCAGCGAAGCTGGCGGAGGGGGCATTGCGACGTTGCAGCCCCCCTCGTCCGCTTCGGCCTCGGTCCGTTTCACGGCCCAAGCCCCCCGTAAACAGGGGAGATAACTGTCAGACCTCTACGCGCTGAGTCCTGGCACGATCTGCGCGGCCAACGCGGCCACCTCCGCCTCGCTGGCGCGTTTCATTTTGCGGGCACCCAAGTCCATCAGGCAGGCGACCGCTTCCATGGACCACAGATTTTGGCCTGTGGCCGGATCGATGACCCAGTGGACGAGGGTGCGCACCTTCTCATTCACGGCCTTGACGCCAGAGCGCATCACGTAAGCCTCGCCCGCGCGCGGCCAGCTTCGCATATGGATGCGCGCTTCCAGCACTGCGCCGGACACCGCGATTTCGCGGCCCTCGCGCAGGGCCTGCCAGTGGTCGGGGAAGGCGGCTTCGAAATGGATCACGCTGTCGCTGATTTTACCGAAGGCGAACTCCGCGCGCATATGGCCGAGCGCATCGACCTCATCGGCATTGATCAGGCCCTGGCCGGTGTGCACCAGGCCCAGCCGGTCCGCTTCGGCGAGGGTGGGGTGGTCGGCGCGCGGGCCCAGATCGATCGAGCGCGTGTTGCCTTCGGCCGGGCGCTGGATGGTCAGGCGCTCTAAGGCGTCCAGTGTGCGGCTGGACCAGGGGAAGGTGCGCTGAAAGGCGGGCGAGACATGCTCCAGCCGGACGGTGAAGCTGGCGGCGGGGATGTTCTGCGCGGGGTGGTCCATGATCAGGGCTGCGGTCAGGCCGGTCTCGTCATGGTCGAGCACCCCGCCGCGAATCACTAGCGGCGCGCCAGGCCGGGCCTCGGCCAGGAAGCGCACGATGATCTCGCGCGCAACCAGCGTGGCATAGGGCTTGGCGGTGAAGGCGTCGGGCATGTGTAACAGCTGGGCCAGACCGCCGACCGCTTCTGCGGCTTTGGCCAGATAGAAGCGCACATTCAGATGGCCCAGCTCATCGCATTCCCAGGCGTTTGCCACCCCGCGCCAGAGCGTTTCCATCGGTGCGGCCTCCGCTTAGGTGTCAGGACAGTCCGCGCACCGCCCATAATGCTCGATCACCGAGCGCTCCAGCGTAAAGCCGTCCGGCGCGCCTTCACCGCTAACCTTGGGCACATGGCGTTCTTCCACCGAACCACAGGCCCCGCAGATAAACAGCGCCGCGGTATCGTCGGCATGCTGGTCGGCATGATCGCCATGGCTGCAGGCGGTGTAGGAGTTTAGCGCCTCGACCTTGTGGGCCAGGCCCGCCTTGGTCAGGAAATCGAGCGCGCGGTAAACGGTGGGCGGCTGGGCTCCGCCATCCGGTTTCAGGGCCGCCAGCAGGTCATAGGCCTTCACCGGCCCGCCGGCTTCCAACAGCAATTCAAGCACACGCTTGCGCAAGGGCGTCAGCGACAGGCCGCGCTCGGTACAGCTGGCTTCAATGGCGCTGAGCGCGTCGGCGATGTCAGGTGAGGGCGGGGCAGGAGCATCGGTCATAAGCGCTAACTTACTGAGTCGGACACGATCAGGCGAGGGGGGAATGGGCGCGTCCGCAGCGTGTGGTGTTTACCCTCTCTCAACTTTCCTTAACGCACCTTATGCTCCCGCATTGGGTTTAAGTGATTCGGACCTCTTTTGAGGCTCTGGAGGGTGCATGCCAAAGGCTGGCGACATTCTGGTGGTGCTGACCTACGCCATGGTGGCGGTGGTGGCTGCGCTTGGGTTTGACCGCTTTAATCTGATGTCGACCGAGCTGGCCTGGCTGATGGGCGCGGTGGTCTTTCTGATTGCCGGACAGGTCCATTCTGCTGCGGCCCGCGCCGAAGAACGCGCCCTCTTCGAAGATGAGCTGCACCAGCTCAAAGCGGCTAACCTGTCCATGCTCGACGAGCTGCAGGCCGCCCAGGAGCGTATCGACCAGATTGCCGACAGCGAGGCGACCAGCAGCGCAGCCGGCCTGACGTCAGCGACCGGCACCATGCCCGATGCCAAGCCGGACGAGCAGCTGGTGACCGAATTGCTCGCCCGATTGAACAAGTCCGAGCTTGCCCCCAGTGCAACACCCGCACCGCAACGCAGCCGCAGCGAAGCCACCGGCATCGTGCGCGATGCGTTGGAGAACAACCGGGTTGATCTCTATCTGCAGCCGGTGGTTGGCCTGCCCCAGCGGCGCACTTATTTCTATGAGGGCTATACCCGCATCCGCGAAAGCAATGGCGCTGTGGTGGCCCCAGGTGATTTCCTGGCGGCTGCCGAAGAAGCCGGCCTGATCACTGATGTCGACAATTTGCTGCTGCTACGCTGCGTGCAGATCGTGCGCCGCCTGACCAAGGCCGATCGCCGGGTCGGTGTGTTCTGTAATGTCTCGATCAACTCGCTCGCCGATGAAGACTTCTTCCCGGCCTTCTTAGATTTCCTGCGGCGCAATTCGGATCTGGCCGGGGCGTTGATCTTTGAACTGCCGCGCACCGCGTTTGAAACGCGCTCGGCTGTCGCCGCGCGCAATATGGCGCGTCTGGCCGATTACGGCTTCCGCTTTTCCATCGATCAGGTCAGCGATTTGTCCTTGGACCTGGCCGAGCTTCAGCGCGCGGGCGTGCGCTTCTTGAAAGTGCCGGGCGTGCGCCTGGTGGAAGCCGCCCATGGCGGCGAGCCGATCGCGGGCCGCGAGCCCGGAGCGCTGCGCCCTGAAGACATTGCCGGGCTGTTCGCGCGCTATGGCATCGATCTGATTGCTGAAAAGATTGAGAGCGAAGGCACGGTGGTCGAAGTGCTCGACCTGGATATCGCCTACGCCCAGGGCCATCTATTCGGCGCGCCGCGCCCGGTGCGTGAAGACGTCATCACCGATGCCGATAACACGCTGCGTCAAGTCGGCTAGTTGGCGTTGAGCCGCGCCAGCCCTTCCGTCGCACGACTGTTTTCAGGATTGAGCGCCAGCGCCTGAGTATAGGCCTCGCGCGCCCTGTCGAGATCGCCAAGCCCTTCGCGGGCCCCGCCAATCATTCCCCAGATCGAGGCATCGCGCGAGGCGCGGGCGGCTGCATCGCCCTCACGCTCCACCTCCAGCGCCTGGGTTAAGAAGGGTTCGACCGCCTCCAGGTCGAAGCCCCCTA
>JANQMI010000090.1 GCA_028280165.1 Oceanicaulis sp.
GTGCTCCCCGGCATTGTCGGCCGCACCGTGGCCAGCGAGCTCTTGCTCCTCGGCGCACGCTGGGACGCCGAACGCGCCGAAGCCAAGCATCTGATCAACGCCGTGCTGCCAGAAGAGGGATTTGAAGAGGCCGTTCACAAGATCGCCGAAACGCTCGCAGCCAAGGCTCCAGGAGCCGTAAAGGAAGCCAAGGCGCTGATTACGCGGCCGGAGGAAGACCTCGCCACACGCATCGTCCATGAAGGCGGCATTTTTGCCGGTCAGCTTCAGTCTGCTGAGTTCAAGGAAGCCGCGACCGCCTTCATGGAGCGCCGAACCCCCGACTTTTCCAAGTTTGATTAAGCCATGGCCAAGGGCAGCCACGAATATATCGACGATCCGCGCAACGCCTCGATCCAGATTTGGATCAATGGTGAGCTTTTTGCGCGCGACCGGGCCATGGTCTCGGTGTTCGATTCGGGCTTCATACTGGGTGACGGGGTGTGGGAGGGCCTGCGCGTCCATCACGGGCATATCGCCTTCTTAGACCGGCATCTGGATCGCCTCTATGAAGGGGCCAAGGCCATCGATATGGATGTCGGATTGACGCGAGAGGCCCTCACTGAAGCGCTGTATGACACGCTGATTGCCAATGGCATGACCCAAGGCGATGGCGTGCATATCCGCTTGATGGTCACACGGGGAATGAAGGCCACACCCTATCAGGATCCGCGCGTCACGATCTCGCCAGCCACGGTGGTGATCATACCCGAATGGAAAACGCCCAAGCCAGAAACCGCCACCAAAGGCCTTAACCTGTTCACCGTGCACGTCCGCCGTGGCTATCCCGATGTCCAGGATCCCAAGCTCAACTCCCATTCGAAGCTGAACTGCATCACCGCTTGCATCCAAGCCGCCAAGGCTGGAGCGGACGAAGCATTGATGCTCGACCCCCACGGCTTCGTGGCCACCTGCAATTCCACGCATTTCTTTATCGTCAGGAAAGGCGAGGTGTGGACCTCCACCGGCGATTATTGCTTGGGTGGGATCACCCGCAGCATCGTCATCGAGCTGTGCCGGGATGCCGGAATCCCGGTGTTTGAAAAGAATTTTTCACTGACCGAAGCCTATGGCGCTGAAGAGGCCTTCGTCACCGGAACTTTTGCAGGCCTGGCTCCTGTATCCATCATTGATGGGCGGCAGATCCGTGAGGGGCGTGGGCCGATGGTGGACCGCTTGCAGCAGCTCTACCTCGCCCGTATCGCCAGGGAAGCCGACGCATGAGCGTGCGCATCTGCCTGTGGTCGGGGCCGCGCAACATCTCCACAGCAACCATGCGCAGCTTTGAGGCGCGCGGGGATTGTGCGGTCTGGGATGAGCCCTATTACGGTTATTATTTGAAATCCACGGGCGTCGATCATCCGGGGCGCGCAGAAACGCTTGCAAAGTGGCCGACCGACCCCGATGCGATTGCCCAAGCCTGCGCCGGCAACGCCCCAAAGGGTGAGGCGGAGTTTTTCCAAAAGCATATGTGCCAGCACATGCTGCCAGATATTGATCTGGGTTGGGTGCAAGACTGCCGCCACATCTTCCTGATCCGCGATCCAGCCGAGGTCGCCGCGAGCTTTCATGCCACCCTGGGCCAGGTCACCGCCGCAGATCTGGGGGCGCAGCGCCAGACTTTTCTCTTTGAGGAGATCGCGCAGATTACAGGGCGGCACGACTGGCCGATCGTGGAAGGATCAGACGTGCTCGCCAATCCTGAAGGCATGATACGCGCAGTCTGCGCCGCCCTTGATATTGAGTATCGCGCGTCCATGCTGCGCTGGCCGCCTGGACGGCGAGATACGGACGGGCCCTGGGCGCCTTGGTGGTATAGTCGGGTGGAAGCCTCCACCGGCTTTGCGCCCCCGCGCCCCAGCCCCCATGAGTTGCCGCCCGAACTTGAGCCCGTGGTCGCCGCCTGCCATCCGAGCTATCTGGCGCTTCAGAGACGCAAGCTTGCGCCAGCGTGAACACAGGAGACACCCATGCCTTTTGATCACCGACCCGAGCGTGGCAGTGGCGGGGAGCGCAATGTGCTGGGCGGACCTCTGGCTGATTGCAGCCACGACCCCAAGACCGGTTATTTCCGTGATGGCTGTTGCCGCACCATGCCAGGCGATCATGGGGTCCACACCGTATGCGCGGTTATGACCGAAGACTTTCTGAAATTCACGCGCTCGCGGGGCAATGATCTGTCCACCCCCCGTCCCGAATACGACTTTCCGGGCCTGAATCCGGGCGACAAATGGTGTTTGTGCGCCGCCCGCTGGCTGGAGGCCTACGAGGTTGGACACGCCCCAAATGTCGTCCTGTCCGCTTGCCACGCCAGAACGCTGGACATTGTGCCCCTCGAGGCCCTCACCGCCCATGCTGTGGACGCCAATTAGGGAGTAAACGCAAGCAGGGCATATCTGGATAGCCGCTTAGATCCCTGAGCGACCCGTTTCAGTCAAGGCAAGTCACGCTAGGCCTTGTGCGGTCTGCACAGGGTCGCAGCATCCTTCCGGCGCGAAGGCACACGCGCGCAGCCACACCCCGATGGCGTTAGACACGCCCTGGAAGACGGCGCATCCGCCTGCGCCCTCAAAAGGCTGGACATCGGGGCGTGGGATGGGCTCCCCTCCTTGGGATGGATATGAGTTGAGGTGGACACTGTGGAGTTCGAGGCCGAGCCCATCGAAATGCTGTTCTGGCGCGCGTTGGCGCTCATTACCCTGGCCTGCGTGCTGGCACCTTTGGCGCGCCGCGCCGGTCTTGGGGCAATCCTTGGCTATCTGGCTGCGGGTGTCGTGGTTCAATTCCTGTTTGCCGACAGCTTCGCCGAACACCCTGAAGAGCTGATGCATTTTGCCGAGTTCGGCATCGTCTTATTCCTGTTCGTCATCGGGCTAGAACTCCGGCCCAGCACGCTCTGGTCCATGCGTGGGGATATTTTCGGGCTGGGCTTGGCCCAAATGCTGGTCTGCGCCTTCGCATTGGCGCTGCCCGCTGCGTTGATTGGCCTCACGCCCGCTGCTGCGATGGTCGCTGGGCTTGGGCTGGCGTTGTCCTCAACCGCGCTGGTGATGCAAATGCTTCAGGAGCGCGGTGAACAAAGCTCGCCCCATGGACGCAAGGCCTTCGCCGTTCTGTTGTTTCAGGATCTGGCCATTGTGCCGCTCCTGCTTCTGGTCAGCTTGATTGGACCAGCCAGCCAGGCCGATGGCAGCTGGCTGGACGCCCTGAACGGGCTGGGTGTTGCCTTGGTCGCAATCGCGGTGCTGATCGTGGTTGGGCGTTATGGGCTTGATCCGATGTTCCGCATCCTCTCGCGGACCCGGCTAACAGAATTGATGACGGCAGCGGCACTCGGTGTGGTGATCGCATCGGCCGGCCTTATGAGTTTAGCGGGCATGTCATACGCAATGGGAGCCTTCATCGCCGGGGTCATGCTTGCCGGATCCAGCTTCCGGCGCGAGCTGCAGGCCAATGTGGAACCCTTCCGCGGGCTTTTCTTGGCTTTGTTCTTCATCACAGTTGGACTGACACTCGATTTGCAGGCGGTTCGGAACAACTGGCTGCTCATCGTGGTCGGAGCCCCGGTTGCAATGGCCCTCAAGGCCGCCGCGATATATGGCGTTGCGCGGGTCTTCCGCCATGAGCACGCCCTATCTGTACGCGTTGCGCTCGCCTTGCCGCAGCATGGCGAGTTCGGCTTCGTTTTATTTGCCGCCGCTGCGACCGCCGGGCTGTTCGGGATCGAGATATCTTCCGCATTAATCGCCCTGATCGCTGCTTCGATGGCCCTGTCACCCTTAGCCTCCAGGCTCACCCCCTTGCTCTTGCCGACCCAAAGGGCTGCGCCGATGGAGGCGGACTACACAGAAGCGAACGGCTCCATCCTGATCATCGGATTTGGCCGCTTTGGCCAAATCGTGAGCCAGCCTTTGTTTGCCGCAGGCTGTGACCTGGTCATTTTGGACGCCAATGCAGACCGTGTGCGCGATGCGGAGCGGTTTGGCTTCACCGTCTTCTATGGCGATGGCAGCCGGCGTGAGGTTCTGCGGGCCTGCGCAGAAGATGGGCTGAAACTCATTGCTGTGTGTGTCGATGACCGAGAATCAGCAGACGAAATCGTCGAAACCGTCACCGATATATTCCCTGACATCGAACTTGTGGTGCGCGCTTATGATCGGGGTCATGCCATCGACCTGAAACGCGCTGGCGTAAAGCACTGGGTGCGCGAAACCTCTGGATCAGCCTACGCTATGGGGCGTATGGCCTTAGCGCAGATTGGCCTGCCAGATAGGCGCGCCGATGAAATCCTTGACGATGTCCGGGCCCGTGACGCCGCGCGGCTAGAAGACCAGGCCGAGGGTGACGCAACGTCTGGCCTTGACCGCCTGCACCGACACCCTGTGCGTCCCGAGCCGTTAGATCCGCCTAGAGGCCAAGAGCCTCGACGCTGAGGCGGCAAACCTGTCTTTCCCCATTCGACAAGATAATCGGCTGAAGCTTGCCTATATTGAGCGCTGAGAAAGGACAGACATCCATGCCAGAGCCCATTACCGAACAGCGCAATGGCGAGCACGGCCGCTACGTCTTTGCCGACCCAGCCGGCGAAAGCGAGCTGACCTATCGGCTCGCCGGTGAGCGCATGGTCATTAACCATAGCTTTACCCCGCCGGCTCTGCGCGGTCAGGGCATAGCGGGCAAGCTGGTGGAGCGGGCGGTGGCTGATGCGCGCACGCGCGGCTGGATCATTATTCCCGTCTGTCCCTATGTGAAAGTGAAGATCGACCGTAGCCCGGCGCTCCAGGATGTCCTGGACCCGGCCTGGCGCGGCTAACAGGAGAGGCCCTATGGCTGAGTTTGAAATCACCGAAGAGCGCGGCGACACCAAGGGCCGCTATGTGGCGCGCGCGCCCGGCAAGCCGGACGCGGAGATGACCTTCTCAATCATGAATGAGAAAACCATCATCATTGACCACACCGGTGTGCCCGATGAGTGGCGCGGCCTGGGCGTGGGTAAGGCCTTGGTCGAGCGCGGTGTGCTGGATGCCCGCGAGCGCGGTGTCCGTATCATCCCGCTCTGTCCCTTCGCCAAAGCCCAAATCGATAAGCATCCTGAATGGCAGGATGTGCTGGGCGGCAAGCCGAAATAAGTCGTGAGACCTTGACCCCCTCCGCGCTGCGGCGAATGCTGTGCACCAGTTTGGAGGGGGTTTCTCATGCGCATTCTTTTAGGGGGTGTTGGCGCACTCGCCGCCATCGTTGCGGGCGGAGCAATCTGGCTGAACACCTCAGATATCGGCCGAATTTACCTGCCCAGCGGCACCGGGATTACAGCCAAGCAAATCTGCTCGCTGCACTTCGTGTCTGGGCTGGACCCCGAGCGCGCCCGCGCGATGTATATCACGCCGCTATTGGGCGATGCGGATGACTTGGTCTCCGTCACAGTGGACACTGAGGCCAAAGAGGTGCGCACCAGCGCGCTGGGCCTTCTTTTCCACCAGCGCGCGGTTTATCGTGAGGGGTTGGGCTGCACCCTGGTGCATGGCTCAGGGGATTTTGACGCCGATGCCAACCTGGTCCCGCTCATCGCCCAGCCCATGACCCTGAACGCAGACCACCGCGACGCGAACTTCGATACCGACGCGCTGAACGCCGCGCTCGACGCGGCCTTCACCGAAGATGGCCGCAATACGCTCGGTGTCGCAATCCTCCACCAAGGCCATCTGATTGCAGAGCGTTATGCTGACGGTGTCGACGAAACCACACCCCTGCATGGGTGGTCGATGACCAAGTCGGTGGCCGCAACCATGGCCGGCGTGCTCACCCAGCGCGGTCTGATCGATGTCACAGCCGATGGGCAAGTGCCTGCGCTTGTGGCCGCTGGACGCCCGGAGATCACGATTGACCATCTGCTGCGCATGACCGGAGGTTTGGCCGGTTACGAGCTCAATAACGGCACCGACCCCAATTCGGATATGCTGTTTACCGAAAGCGATATGGCGACCTTCGCTGCAACGCGCGAACAGA
This sequence comes from Oceanicaulis sp., assembly GCA_028280165.1. Lineage (GTDB taxonomy): Bacteria > Pseudomonadota > Alphaproteobacteria > Caulobacterales > Maricaulaceae > Oceanicaulis. The sequence continues at coordinate 6,046 of JANQMI010000090.1, forward strand.
TTGCCACGCCAGGAGAGCGCTTCGACTATCAATCCGGCAATACCGTCCTGGCTGGCCAAGGCCTGGAAGACGTTCTCGGCGATACGCCAGTCGACGAGATTGCCACCCTGCGCGAATGGCTGTTTGAACCGCTGGGCATGGCCCATTCGATTCTCGAGAGCGATGAAGCCGGCACCCTGCAATGGTCATCCTATATGTATGCCAGTGCCCGTGACTGGGCGAAGCTGGGCCAGCTTTATCTGGATGAAGGGCGCGCACCGGATGGCACCCAAATCATTCCGGAAAACTGGATAGACTATGTCACCGCGCCCACGCCGGGCTCGAATGGCGATTATGGCTCGGGTTACTGGATGTATGATGTGGGTCTGCCGGACGACAATTTCATGATGAACGGCTTCCAGGGCCAGCTCGGTTATATCATCCCAAGCCAAGCCCTGGTGATCGTGCGCCTGGGCGCAACCAACTACACCCATGATGGTAGCCCAGAGCTGGCCCGCGCTGTCGTCGCAGCCAAAGTGGAGGTGGACGCAGAGCCGACGCCGGTCGAGCCTGAGTAGCCGCGCTCGCACTCTGCTTTGGTTTTTTCTCAGGCAATGGCGCAAAAAATTTCGGCCGGCCCTTGAGGACCGGCCAGCAGTTTTTGCTCACAGGGGATTGCTTGCAGGGCCACTGTGTCGAAAATGGGTTTATACAAAGTAAGTGAACTGATTTACTGATATTGAACCCGTTCATCTGCGTCCAGAATGCACAGATGCTTGGCGGCTTCGCTCACCCGGCCTAGTTTCCTCTTCAATCAGATGGAGCACTGGTCGTGGCCTACAAATCTCTGCGTGAATTTATCGACTTGCTGGAAGCCGAGGGCGATTTGGTTCGGGTCGCTCGACCGGTCTCCACCCATCTTGAAATGACGGAAATCCAGACTCGGCTCTTGAACTCAGGCGGTCCGGCCGTTCTGTTCGAAAACCCGGTCCATGAAGACGGCCGCCCGGCTGAAATGCCCGCCCTGGTCAATCTGTTCGGCACTGTGGAGCGGGTCGCCAAGGCCGTTACGTTGGGCGGCGAGCCGCGCAAAAATGCCGCCGATCTGCGTGATGTGGGCGAGCTTCTCGCCTTCCTGCGTCAGCCCGAGCCGCCGCGTGGCTTTAAAGACGCTCTGGATATGCTGCCGCTGGCCAAAACCGTGATGAGCATGCGCCCGACGAATGTGCGCAAAGCGCCCTGCCAGGAGGTGGTTCTGACCGGTGATGACATTGATCTGGACCGCCTGCCAATCCAGGGCTGCTGGCCGGGCGAGCCGGCTCCGCTGATCACCTGGCCCCTGGTGGTGACCAAAGGCCCGTCCGAGGACAAGCAGGACGATTTCAATCTTGGCATCTACCGGATGCAGAAGCTGGGCAAAGACAAGGCTATTATGCGCTGGCTGAAGCATCGCGGCGGGGCCCAGCATTATCAGCGCTGGAAGAATGAAAAGCCCGAGCCTCTGCCCGCAGCCTGTGTGCTTGGCGCTGATCCAGGCACCATCCTGGCCGCCGTAACGCCCGTGCCGGACACGCTGTCAGAATACCAGTTTGCCGGCCTCCTGCGGGGTCAAAAAGCCGAGCTCGTTGACTGTAAGACCGTGCCTTTGAAGGTTCCGGCCCAGGCTGAAATCGTCATCGAAGGCCATGTCATGCTCGACGAGTATGAAGATGAAGGTCCCTATGGTGACCACACGGGCTATTATAACTCGGTGGAAAAATTCCCGGTCTTCAAGGTCAGCGCGATCACGATGCGCAAGGATCCGATTTACCTGACCACCTTTACCGGCCGCCCGCCGGATGAGCCCTCGGTTCTGGGCGAAGCCCTGAACGAGGTCTTTATCCCCTTGGTGCGCCAGCAATATCCGGAAATCGTCGACTTCTGGCTGCCGCCTGAAGGGTGTAGCTACCGCATCGCCGTCATCAGCATGAAGAAGGCTTATGCCGGTCACGCCAAGCGGGTGATGATGGGCGCGTGGTCCTACTTGCGCCAATTCATGTACACCAAATGGGTCATCGTGGTGGACGACGACATCAATGCCCGCGACTGGAAAGATGTGATGTGGGCGGTCTCCACCCGCATGGACCCTGGCCGCGACATCACGGTGATTGAAAATACCCCGATCGATTATCTCGACTTTGCGTCGCCAGTGTCCGGCCTCGGCTCGAAGATCGGCCTGGATGCCACCAATAAGATCGGCGGCGAAACCAACCGGGAATGGGGCGAAAAACTCTATATGGAGCAGGACGTCATCGACCGGGTCGATGCCATGTGGGATGAGCTGGGGCTGGACAAGTCTCAGGCTTAATACCGCCCTAACATTTACCCGCTTAGGGTGCGTCAAACACCGGATAATCGGGGGTGGGCTTTGCTCCAAACCATAGGATCACAGAACCGGGCCATTGAGACCCGGGTGGAGGACGAGCGCCTCAATGTGATCGTGTGCGAACTCAGCGGTGTGCAACGCTCCATCCTGGCCAAGACGCTGAAAAACGCTGGCTTCAATGTCTTTGCCGCCGCCAGCGCGGGGGAAGCCCTGGCACTGATCCGGTCCGGCGTCGGCGAGATTCTCATGACCGGCCTGGAGCTGCCCGATTCCAGCGGGTTTGAGTTGTGCTGGGCCGTCAAAGCCGACCCCGACACCGCCCACGTGCACACCATGGTGCTATCCACTCACTCTGACATTGGCCGCCTGACCAACGCCTTGGATGCTGGGGCTGATGACTTTCTGCGAAAGCCTTTGGTGGAGGCTGAGTTTCACGCCCGCATGCGCGCCGCCTCGCGCATTGTTCGGCTGCAGCAGCGCCTGGCCAACGAAGCACGCCGCGATGCTCTGACCGGGGTTGCCAATCGGCGCAGCTTCGATTCATCGCTCTCGCGGGCGATGACAGAAGCCAGCCAGCGCGGCACGCCGCTCTCGGTCTGCATTCTCGACCTGGACAAGTTCAAGCTGGTCAATGACACCCATGGCCATACTGCCGGCGATGCGGTGCTGGTGGAGATTGCCCGCCGCGCGCGAGATTTCATCACCAATGAAGAGGCCTTTGGTCGCCTCGGCGGCGAGGAATTTGCCTTCTTGTTACCAGGTCGGACGCAGGACACAGCCCGGCAGCGCATGGACGACTTCCGCCAACGCGTCGCCGCAACCGCGGTGGACATTGGCACCGGCACCCCCCTGCCCGTCACGGCGAGCTTCGGCGTCGCCACACTTTACGGCGATAGCGACATTGAAGACGCCGCCTCTTTGCTCAATCGGGCTGATACCGCGCTTTATGAGGCAAAGGATCGCGGACGTAATCGAGTGTGTGGCGGATAGCACAGCGTCAGGGTCTGAGCGTCCTTCGAGACGCGCTTCGCGCTCCTCAGGATGAGGATTTCATAGACCGCCTAGCGTCCTCATCCTGAGGAGGTCCGTCAGGACCGTCTCGAAGGACGCGCGTCCTAAAACAGACCCAGCGTAGACCCACCGCCACCACCGCTCTGCAGGCGCTGCAGACCCGCGGTATAGTTGGCAACTTGAGCACTGAGATAGGCGGGCACGCTTCCACTGCGATTCCCGGCCTGCGGGCCACCCTCCAGCAGGGCGCGCAAGGCCGGGTCCATGGTCAGATCACGCCAGGCCCGCTGCACTTTCGATTGGGCTGCGGCCAAGGCTTCACTGGTGGTCAGAGCCGCCTCGCGCGTGGAGATATCCAGCGTTGTCGGCAACTCCAGCGCAAAAACACTCGGACCATCGGACGTGGAATCCCGGTCGCGATCCAACAGTGAGGCCTTACCTCGAACCGTGCCTTCAGGCAGGCCGAGACCGGACAGGGCGTCCTGGCCTTCTCCGCCCTTAGACAGCGTGATCGTCACGCCCTCTTTCGGGGTGATGCGCAGCTGATCTCCGGCTGTGGAGCGGCGGACATCAGCCGTGCCATCCAGCACCAGGACCGCGTTCAGCTTAAATGTCAGAGAGCGCATGGTGTCGTCGGCTTCAATGGTGATCTTGCGCTTGCGCCCGCCATCCACAGAGACAAAGAAATGATCACCTTCGCGAACCGAGGAGCGTGCGGTGACGGTGCGGCTATCGGCATAGGTCACTTGGCCTGAGGGCAAGCCAAAGCGGTCCAGCACGCTGTCACCACCGGGGTCGACAATCAGGCCCTTGGCCTCGGACAACCCGCTCCGGCCAGAAATCTGCTGCGTAAATTGCAGGGCACCCGTGGCCGCATCAAAGCCGGCGGCAAAGGCATTGCGGTCCCCGCTCTGGGTCGATCCGGGCAGAGCCCCGCTCGTCTTGCCGGCAAGGTATGCCACCCCGCCGGTGACTTCTACGCCATTGGCAACATTGTCTTCAGCCGTGCCCAGGAAGGTGGTGTAGTCCACCTGCACGCCCGTCCCGCCACCGGTTTCACTCAAACGCACAAGCATCGCATCGCGGCCACCGGAGTTGGCCGTCACAGTATTGCCGGGCGCGAAGCCTGCGCCGGCGGCTCCAGCAAGATAGATCGCGCCATCATCGCCGACATCGATGCCTTCGATCCGGCCACCATCCAGGTCACCCAGATCCACCGTCCAGGCCGCCGCGCCGGTCCCATCGTCACCGGCCGCATATTTGGTCAGGACGGCCCGGCCATCCACTTCACTGGCCACAAGCAGCCCCCCGTCAGAGGCCAGCGTGACGGCCT
>JANQMI010000091.1 GCA_028280165.1 Oceanicaulis sp.
GGTGAGCGCGGCCGTGAATTCGGGGTCGTTACGGGACGGCGGCGGCGCTGCGGTTGGTTCGACGCGGTCATGGTGCGGCAGGCTATCAAGGTAGCCGGAATCGATGGTATCGCGTTGACCAAGCTTGATGTTTTGGATGGCTTCGAGACATTGAAGATTTGCACGGGATACAATATTTCCGGAAAGCGTTACGACTATTTGCCGGCATCGATGGCGTTGCAGGAAGCAGCGCAGCCTGTTTATGAGGAGATCGAAGGCTGGGACCAGAGTACGGAGGGCGCGCGCTCCTGGGCGGAGTTGCCGGCGACGGCTATCAAATACATACGGCGAATCGAAGAGCTTATCGAGGCTCCCGTTACATTGCTTTCGACCAGTCCCGAGCGGGACGACACGATAATGGTGCGGGACCCATTCGCCGCCTGATACCCTCAAGCCCTTGTATTTGAGGACAGGAATACCGTTTGAGGCGTTTGTTCATTCCCAAGCGGCAAAAAAGCAGCGCCGAAAAGGGCCTGGAAAGTTTCCGTTAACCATTTCCTGTATATTGCTTTCGCTTAGGCTGTACGCTGCATATAGCGTGCAAATCTGTCGACGGGAAATATAGGCATGGCGGACGGCGATAGCGCCAAGCGGGTCAATGCGGCCAATCGCCAGCTCCAAGAGGCGGTCTTCGGCGTTTTGCGCATTGCGGATGCCGATGACGATATCGCCGGGCAGATCGAAACCGCCCTGATCGACGCCGGTGCGCCAGCCGACCTCGCCCAAAACCAGGCGGCGATTTGGGGCCAGCCCTATGCGGCCGCGTCTTTCCAGATGGACCCGGGCGAGGCCGCCGCAGCCTATTCGGGCCCGGTCCTGGCCCTGTTTGGGCAAACCCACACGCAGGTTCTGGCGGGGCCCAATGCCGACGCGTTGCTGGACCGTCGTCCAAATGCCCAAACCCGCGCTGTCACGGTCGAAGGCGTGGATCATCTGTTTCAGCGCAATGAAAGCGGCGCACCGGCAAACTATGGCTCAGCCGGACATGCGATTGCCCCTGGGGCCGCAGATGTGTTCGCCGAGGAAGTCCGGACCCTTTTGGATCAAGCGTGCGATGGGTAGCCGGCACTGTTGCTGAACCGCATCACTGGTCCGGGATCCAATGTGTCGAGTGGTTTTGGTCTTGTTCAAGCCTGCAGTTGGCGGCATACCCCGCCGCCCAACCGCTGAGGAGATGACGGCCATGGCGCGCCTGAACTCACATCGTAAGCCTCTTTCGAGCGTGCAGAGTCTGCGCGCCGATCAAGGCTATACGCTCTTGCGGGAGGAGACAGTCCGGTAGCGTCTTGACGTATTGCTGGCTGAGTTTGCCCTCCCGAGCCTCATGCTCGCGGAGGGTTTTTTATTTTCAAACCAGGAGGTCCTGTCACACTCAGGAACAAACCCATGACCACCACATATGAAGCCATCGAGACCCATTCCGGGGTCATCAAAGCCTGGACCAAAGGCGTGCCGGTTGACGACAAAGCTGTCGATCAGCTGCGCAATGTGGCCGGGCTTCCGTTTATCCATAGCCACCTGGCGGCGATGCCGGATGTCCATTTTGGCAAAGGTGCGACCGTCGGATCGGTGATTCCGACTAAGGGCGCGATTATCCCGGCCGCTGTCGGTGTGGATATCGGTTGCGGGATGATGGCGATCCGCACCAGCCTTGCGGCAGACACTCTACCGGACACCTTGTCGACCGTGCGCGACGAAATCGAGCGAGCGGTGCCGGTGGGCAATGGCCCACGCGGCGATCATCGCTCCATTCCGGCGCTAATGGGCAGCATGCTGGCCGAGTCCGAAATCGCGGATCGTTTCACTGTGATCAAGGACAAGCATCCCAAAATCGGCTCTCACAAAATTGAGGGCCAGCTCGGAACGCTGGGCGGCGGCAACCACTTCATCGAGTTGTGCCTGGATGAAGCAGGTGCGGTCTGGGTGATGCTGCACTCTGGCTCCCGGGGCACCGGCAATATGGTGGGGACCTACTTCATCAGCCGGGCGCGCGAGGAGCTGGCCAAGCGGGTCCTCGACTTCCATGTCCCGGACAAGGACCTCGCCTTCTTCTTAGAGGGTGAGACCCTGTTCGATGACTATGTGGAAGCTGTCGGATGGGCGCAGGACTATGCGCGGCTAAACCGTGAAGCGATGATGGCGCGGACCTTGATGGCGATGCGTAAAGCGCTGGGTAAGTTCAAAACCGACAAGTCGGCTGTGAACTGTCACCACAATTATGTGCAGCGCGAGCATCACTTCGGGGCCGATGTCTGGCTGACCCGGAAAGGCGCAGTGTCTGCCCGTGAGGACGAGTTGGGAATTATCCCGGGCTCGATGGGTGCGAAGTCCTTTATCGTCCGGGGTAAGGGCCATGCGGAAAGCTTTTGCTCCTGCTCCCACGGGGCAGGCCGGGTCATGTCCCGGGCGGAAGCCAAGCGGACCTTCACCTTGGGTGACCACCGCAAGGCCACCGAAGGGGTGGAATGCCGTAAGGATGCCGGCGTCATCGACGAGACGCCCGCAGCCTACAAGGACATTGAGTCCGTAATGGCGGCGCAGTCTGACCTTGTAGAAGTGGTTCACACCCTCAAACAGGTTGTCTGCGTCAAAGGCTGATGGTGAAGCTCTAGACCGGTTAGGGCGGGCGTCTCAGGCGTCCGCCCTTTTTTATGCGCTGCCCGCGGCTCCGGATGCTTTCAGCGCGCCGGTCATGAAGGCGGTCATTCGCTCCGCACGTTTTGCGCGGGTTTTCGCTTCCAGTAAGGACTGCTTCGCGCCCGGATCGAACGGTGCGACCATCGCCACTTTATCAACAATGGCTGTCAGCGGGGCAGACTCGATGCTGTCCCAATCAGCGTCAATTCCGGTAAGATCGAAGAAGTCGCGCAGCACGGACAGAAAGCCCGCCTTGTCGCCGATCGTATCTAAAGCCTCCGGCATCATGTCATGCTCGAACCCGCGATAGTCGGCGCGCGCCATGCGGTAGGGCGTTTGCCGGTCGATCTCTTCGGCCATACGAAAGCGCATTGCACCTTCCAAAACGATCAGATAGCGCCCGTCTTCGGTTTCCGAATGGCTGACGATGCGCCCGGCCGTGCCGATGCGCTCCAAGGCAGGAATCTCACGCGTGCCGCCCTCGCAGGGCTGGATCATGCCGATGTGACGATCGCCATTCATGGCGTCATCAATCATGTTCAGATAGCGCGGTTCGAACACATTCAGAGGCAAATGCTCGCCCGGCGGCAGAATGCAGCCGCGAATTGGAAAGAGCGCGATCTCGCCTGGCGGTTCGATACCTTCAGTCATAAGCCCTAGGACATGTCGTTTGCTGGAGCGATGTAAGCTAGGTGGATTAGGCCCTAAAGAAAGGCTCCGGCCTGTGCGACATCTTAGCTGAACAGGATCGAAGACAGTTGGCGGCGGCCCTGTTTGGCAATGTCGGAGTCCGGACCCGCCGCATCAAAGATGCGCAACAGCAGTTGGCGAGCCGCAGCGTCATTCCAGTCCTTGTCCGCTCCAATGCTGGCCAGCAGCGCGGCTGACGCTCCGCCCATGTCTCCGCTGGCCAGGCGGGATCGGCCGAGTTCGAATTGAGCCGAAGGGTCAGATGCATGCGCGGACGCATTTGCTTCCGCTCCAGCGAGGTCGCCGGCATCTTCCACTTCACCAGCCAGCTCCATGCTGGCGCGGACCGCTGCGATCGCCGGGTGGGAGGATTTGGTGTCTGGAGCGGTATCAAGGATGGCTTTGGCCTGGGCGGCATCACCGGCGGCCAGGTGGATTCGAGCCATGCCCGCGATCGCTTCGGGACGCTCCGGGTCCATTTGCAGCGCGGCTGCGAAATCCTGGGCTGCGCCGCCAAGATCGCCCTGACCCAGGGCGTCTTCGGCACGCGATATCAAGGCATCAACGTCTTCGGTGGACACCTGACCGCTGATACGATTGATGAATTCGGTCACCTGGCTTTCGGGCAGCGCGCCCATGAAGCCATCCAGGGGCTGGCCGTCCTTAAAGGCGATGACGGCCGGAATGGACTGGATCCGAAGTTGCCCGGCAATGCCCGGATTTTCATCGATATTGATTTTGACGAGTTTCACCGCACCGCCCGCGGCGGTGACTGCGCGCTCAATGGTCGGACCGAGTTGGCGGCAAGGGCCGCACCACGGGGCCCAGAAATCCACCAGGACCGGCACCTCTTTAGAGGGCTCGATCACGTCCTCCATGAAAGACTGGTCGGTGGCGTCTTTGATAAGGTCCTGGCCTTGGCCGGTATCAAGCGAGTTTGGGGCCTGGCCTTGGCCGTTTGTGCCAAAAATTTCCATTGTGGGGCCTCCTGTGGGACCGAAATGATTTTGCCCTGCCTAGGTGGCGGCTCAAATCATCTTATGCAAGCGCCCAGACGCTCACGCGCTGAAGTCTATAATCTCTGGCTCTCGGCCTAAGGCGTTCAGCATGCGCAGCAGATCCTGGCTGGGCATCGCGGTGGTGGCGTCATTTTTCAGCGGGTGGAAGTTGACGATATCGTGGGCCATCAACGCCGCATCGAGAATAAACCGCACCCGATGGTGGGGATCGTTGACCAAGGCAAAGGCGGTGACTGAGCCTGGCAAAACGCCCAGAGCCTCCTCCAGGAGGTCCGGCTTTCCAAAGGACAGGCGCGCACAGCCCAGGCGCGCATGCATCTGGTTCAACTTGATCTGTGTGGATTGGAGCGCAGAGATTAGAATCAACGCGCCTTTCTTGTCCTTCAGGAACAAGTTTTTGCTGTGTCCGCCGGGCATTTCGACTTTGATCGCATCGCTCTCAGCCACAGTGAAAACCGGCGCGTGATCGACGGTGGTGTGCGACAAGCCAAGGGCGTCGAACCAGGCTAACAGGTCAGCGCGGCTAACGGGACGGGGCGGGAGCGTGGGTATCTGTGTCATCCTTTCGCGTTAGCGTGCGACGGCGCTCGCTGCAAGCGGTCACGGAGTGCTGCAGATCAAGCGCACGAGCGGGCTTGCAAATTCAATCCGCTTCAGCCATATACGCCCTCCTCGGCGCGGGCCGAGGCTTGAGAAGAAATGAGCGGGTGTAGCTCAGGGGTAGAGCATCACCTTGCCAAGGTGAGGGTCGTGCGTTCGAATCGCATCACCCGCTCCATTTCTTCTAACTCTCCCAAAAATGCTGCGATCGGTCGGCTGCGTGCGTGCTCGACTCACGGCGCGACCTGCTTCACGCTATTGCGCGAAAGGGGCCGGGAACCGCGCCATGACGATTGAGACCGATTATCTGATTATCGGAGCCGGGGTTTCGGGCCTGGCCTTTGCTGACGAGCTGCTCACGCGTACCGATGCGACGATGACGCTGGTGGATAAACGCTCCGCACCCGGCGGGCATTGGAATGACGCCTACAGCTTTGTAAAGCTGCACCAGCCTTCGGTGTTTTACGGCGTTGAATCTATGCCGATGGGCCGGGACAGGGTGGAGAGCCGTGGGCCCAATGCCGGCTTTATGGAGCTCGCCGAAGGCCCGGAGATTATCCATTATTTTCACAGCCTGATGCGTGACCGCCTTTTGCCATCTGGCCGCGTGCGCTTTTTGCCTAATTGCGAAGTGACAAAGGATGGCCGCATCCGGCACGTGCTCTCCGGTGCGATCGAAGACGTCGCAGTCCGGCGCAAAACCGTGGATGCCAGCTGGTATACCAATGCGGTGCCGCGAACCACGCACCCCAATTTCACTGCCGATCCCGCGGTGACGGTGTTTGCGCCCAATGAATTGCCCCCTCTGGTTAGCCGGTTTGAGCATTTCACCGTGATCGGGTCGGGTAAAACCGGGATTGATGCTGTGGTGTGGCTCATTGAAAACGGCGTTCCGGCAGATCGCATACGCTGGATTCTCGGTCGCGATGCCTGGTTCCTGAACCGCGCCTACACCCAGCCGGCCGATGCGTTTTTTGAAACGACCTTCTCCAGTTTTGCCGCTCAACGGCGCGCCCTGGCCGAGGCCGAAGACGCGCGCGATTTTGCCTTGCGCATGGAAGCATGCGGTGCCTGGCTGCGCCTGGACCCCAACATCCATCCAGACGTGTTCCATGCCGCAACCTTGAGCGAAGGCGAGCTCGCGTGTTTGCGCCAAGTGTCAGACCAGGTCCGCCTGGGGCATGTCACGCACATTGCACCTGACTGTGTCACGCTGGCGCGCGGTGAGATCGAAGCCGATCCCGATACCCTCTACATTGCCTGTACGACCACCGCGTTGCCGCCAGCGCCTATCAAGCCGGTGTTCGAAGCGGACCGGATCACGATCCAGATGGTGCGGTCGCCCCAGATCCCGTTCTCAGCGGCCCTGATCGCGTTTCTGGAAGCGGAGCTGGAAACCGATGAGGCGCGCAACGCTCTGACAATGCCGCTGCCTTTGCCCGACACGGTCAGCGATTTCATTCAGAGCCTTTGGCCGGACATGCTCAATCGCTATGCCTGCTCCAAACATCCCAAAGTGCGCGCCTGGGTGAATGCCTCGCGTCTGGACGGGTATTCGAAAATCGCCGCAGCCGTGGGTGAGGAAGACACAAAGCGGCGCGCCATCCTTAAAGAGGTCAAAGAGGCGTCGATTGCCGCGGCCGGCAATATGGAGCCGTTGATAAAATCAATCTCGTCAAGCAGTTAGATATTTCCAAAACATTGATTTTCATACATAATTAAATCTCAGTCATCTCTGAATTTGTAATTTGAGATCAAGCCGATAGAGGCGTAGCTGTCCGTGTGTTCAGCCGATCTGGGGCAGCGCCGTGCAGCGATCCTTACTCATCCTCGATGATGTGTTGGCCAATGCTGAGGACGTCCGTCAAGCAGCCTTGAAGCTGGACTATCCGGAGCCGGAACGCGCCTATTATCCCGGTCGCAATTCTCGTCAGGGCGTGAATATCGAAGGCCTGACCCAGCTGTGTTGCGAGCTGACCGGTGAACATCTCACTCCACTACCGGCGGCTGGGGCGGGGCGGTTCCGTGTCACCTTGCAAGGCGATGAAGAGCGTGATGGCTATGCCGGCATCCACGTTGATGACTGCCACTGGTCAGGCATCATGTATTTCAGCAGGCCCGAAGACTGCCAGGGTGGGACTGATTTCTTCCGCCACATTCCGACCGGCATGGAGCATGCGCCCTATAAGCAGGAGCATCTCGAACAGGCTGGCGTGACGACGTATCGCGAGTTTGTGGACACAATCTCACGTCCGCATTCAAAGGATTTCAGCAAATGGGAGCGCATCATGCGCGTTCCGATGAAGTTCAACCGGCTGATCCTGTTCCGGCCTTGGCTCTGGCATACGCCAACGCCGGGATTCGGCCACGACCTGGAGAGCGGTCGCCTGATTCATCTGCTGTTTTTCAACAGTGCGGGTCCACTCGAGCAACAGCACGCCCAGCCAGCCGCTCCGATTAGTTTCTCCATTTAGGTGTGGGGCTGGACCGTTTGTCGGGGCGGGTTTGAACGCCTTTTGAGACTGTGTTGTCGCAATGGCCCAGGGAGATCGTCGGCGCTTCACACTTCTGTGAAATGAAGTGACTCGCATTTTGCCTGCGCGATCCCATATGAACGAGACATGAAGGCCTGGAAAACACAGGCCTCACCTGGTCGAAAGAAAAGAAAATGGCGAAATATCTCTCCCTGTCGATCGCCGCAGGATTGCTGCTGACGGCGATGATAGTCGCGGCTTGCAACTCCGGCGCTGCGCTATACATTTCATAATTAATCAGACTCACTGTAGCTGTTCAAAAATCAGGCCTCAAAGTGCGTCCCCCCAGCCTGCCCGATGAGGCCTGCAGGCACCGCCAGACAAGCCTGTCCCCGTCTGGCGGTGCCGCCCTCAAAAAAAGCCCCCGCTGTTTCCAGCGGGGGCTTTTGTCATTCAGCGATCGGCCAGGTGCGCGTTACCAGGGCAGGTCTTCACCGCTGACATGGAAGAAGCGTCCATTCATAGCCGGGTTGGCGCGGGCGATCAGGTCGAGCTGACCTTCCACGCATTCGTTGACCGTTAGGTTGCCATTTGGACCGCCCATATCGGTGCGCACCCAGCCCGGATGCAGAATGAGAACGATCACGCCGGCGTCCTCCAGATCCACGCTGAGCGACTTGCCGACCGCATTCAGCGCCGCTTTTGAGGCGCGGTAGGCATAGCGACCGCCGCTATCATTATCGGCGATCGAGCCCATGCGGCTCGACTGAAGCGCGACAACCTTCAACTGGCTCTGAGCCACCTGGTCGGCAAAGGCTTCCACCAGAGCCAGCGGGGCCAGCGTGTTGGTGCGCAGCGTGTCGAGAAAGCCTTCGCTGGCGGCTGATCCATACTCCTGAACCTTCGGACCCATAATGCCAGCATTGGCGAACAGGATATCAATCGGGCCTTCGACTTTGGCTTTCAGGGCGGTGGGCGCGCCCAGATCGGTCGCGTCATAAGCTTCGATCCGTAGACGGCCATCGCCTGGGTCCAGGGCTTTCAGCTCAGTGGCCGCATCAGGATTGCGGACTGCGGCCGTGATGGTCCAATCCCGGCCGAGCAGCTGGCGGACATGTTCAAGGCCAATTCCACGGTTGGCACCGGTAATGAGCGCATGAGGCATGGGGGCTTTTCCTCTTTCTTTAGACTTTTTTATCGCGGCGCGAACGAAGCATAGGAAAGCTGTGAGGTCTACTGGCGAGCGCGGCTTGTTTGGCCGGTTTGCAGGAGTAGTGTGCAGACCACAATGCGAATCCGGGAATTAAGCCGGACGCTTTAGGAGGATCGACCCATGACCGCTGTCGTCAGCGTGAATTACGCTTTTGATCGCGATGCTTTTCTGTCTGCGGCTCGAGATCGGTTCAAGACTGAGTTTTCTGACATCGGCGCTGATGCTGACAGCTTTCTGATCCAGGTCTGGGGCGACGCGCTGGCCGACGATCTGATTACCCTCAGCCTGGACGATCTTGTGGACCAGGCGACACAATTTTGGTCCTTCGGTGCCGATCGCCGCATTGGCACGCTGAAAATCCGCATCCGCCCAGCAACGAGTGTCGAAGGCAAGGCTTTGGGCCGGGACGTACTGGAGATTATCGGACGGGACCGGCCTTTCCTGGTGGATTCAGTGATGGGCGAAATCGCCTCCCATGGGCTGGACGTATTGGCGATGTTCCACCCGGTGGTTCAGGTGCGCCGGGTCGAGGATGGTACGCGTGTGGACTCTGGTGGGCGCTGCCTGCCGGAATCGATGATCCAGGTCCATCTCGACACCCTCAGCGATGCCATGCGCGAGCGCCTGGAAGATGGCGTGCGGGCAACGCTCAATGATGTGCGCGATTCGGTGGATGATTGGGCAGACATGCGCGCGCAGATGGATGAGTCCATCGAGCGGCTCTCCAAGGCCAAGACCCAGGCGTCTCGAGAGGAGCTGGAAGAAGCCCTCGGCTTCCTGTCCTGGCTGCGTGATAATCACTTCGCCTTCCTGGGCTGCCGGACTTATACATTCGCCATCGGCGAAGATGGTCAGCCGGAACGCAAAGAGCCTGATATTCTGTCTGATAGCGGGCGCGGCGTCCTGCGTGATGAAGACCGTAATGTCCTGCGCAAAAGCGCTGAACCGCTGCTGCTGACCCCGGCCATGGATGCCTATATGAAGGCTCCGTCTCCGGTAATTGTCGCCAAAGCCAATATGAAGTCGCGCGTCCACCGCCGCGTCTACATGGACTATATCGGCGTGAAGATTTACCGCGAGGACGGGGCGGTTGTGGGGGAAACCCGCTTTGTGGGCCTGTTCACCGCCGAAGCGTATGACCAGATGGCCCGGGAGGTGCCACTGATCCGGCGCAAAGTGCGCCGCGTGCTGGAAAAAGCGGCCAAGGCTCCGGGCTCCCACTCCGCCAAGAAGCTCCAAAACATCGTCGAGAACTATCCGCGCGACGAGCTTTTCCAGACTGAAGAGGCTGATCTGCTTCAGATATCATTGGGCATTCTTCACCTGTATGATCGTCCACGGACCAAGCTCTTTCTTAGGCGCGATCAGTTTGATCGCTTCGTGTCCTGCCTGCTTTTCGTTCCGCGAGACCGATATAACTCCAAAGTGCGCGAAGAGGCGGGCGAGCTGATCCGCGACGCCTTTGACGGGCGTCTGTCGGCCTTTTACCCCAGCTTCGGCGATAGCCCGCTGGCGCGCGTCCATTTCATTATTGGTCTCAACCCCTTTAGCCATCCAGAACCAGACCCAGCGGACCTGGAACGTCGGATCGTGGCGTTGGCCCGGACCTGGGAAGACGATTTGCAAAACGGTGCGCGTGCGTCACAGGACGCGGAGTTGCGCCACGCCGTGCCCAATTATCTCAGCGGGTTTACCGCCGGGTATCGCGAACGCTTCGATCCGGACGAAGCGCTGGCCGACATTGCGCGCATGTCCCGGCTGACCCATGGCCGGCAGTTGGATGCGCGCGCGTGCCGACGCGCTGGCGAGGACAAGAACCGCATTCGGGTCAAGCTCTACCAGCTGGGCCAGTCGCTGCACCTGTCCAAGGTCTTGCCTGTGCTGGAAAACTTGGGCCTGCACGTGCTGGCTGAAGCGGGTTATCCTGTCCAGCGTGAAGTGGGCCGTGACCAGTCCGGTGAGCGCAAACGCGAAACCGTTTGGGTCCATGAGTTCGAGGCCAATTTCGACGGCGAAGGGGTGGAGAATATCTCCGCCATTGCTGAGGCCTTTGAGGCGGCGCTGATCGCGGTCCTGGAAGATCGCGCCGAAGATGACGGCTTTAACAAGCTAGTACTGGGCATTGGCGTGAGCTGGCGCGAAGCGGCCTTCCTGCGCGCGTGCGCGCGCTATCGCCAGCAGTCGGGCCTCGATCCGTCTCAGGCGATCCAGGAAGAAGCGCTGGGGGCCCATCCTCATATTGCCCGCAAACTCCTTGAGCTTGCGGCCGTCAAATTCGACCCAAGCCGGGCAGAGAATTTTGATCAGCGCCGGGATCAGGCTGAGGCGCTCGGCGAGGAAATTCGCGCCGATATGGAAGCGGTTGAGAGCCTGGATCATGACCGCGCCTTGCGCCGGATCATGCGCCTGATCGAAGCGGTTCTGCGCACCAATTTCTACCAGCTTGGCCCCGATGGCGAACCGAAGTCCTGGATCTCGCTCAAAATCGCCAGCCGGATGATACGCTATCTGCCTGACCCCAAGCCCTATCGTGAGATCTTCGTCTGGAGCCCACGGGTTGAGGGTGTGCATATCCGTTTTGGTCCCGTCGCCCGTGGCGGGCTGCGATGGTCGGACCGGCGCGAAGACTTCCGCACCGAAGTGCTGGGCCTTGTGAAGGCTCAACAGGTGAAAAATGCGGTGATCGTGCCGGTGGGCTCCAAAGGGGGGTTTTATCCTAAGCAGCTGCCCGACCGCGGCGATCGGGAAGCCTGGTTCGAAGAAGGCCGGGAGAGCTATAAAGTCTTCCTTCGCGGCCTGCTCGATATCACCGACAATCTGGTCGAAGACGCCGTCAAGCGTCCCGACAGTGTTGTCTGCTGGGATGATGATGACCCCTATCTGGTCGTCGCGGCCGATAAAGGCACCGCCACCTTCTCCGATACCGCCAATGGCGTGGCGCAGGAGGAGTATGACTTCTGGCTCGGTGACGCCTTCGCGTCGGGCGGCTCAGCCGGCTATGACCACAAAAAGATGGGCATCACGGCCCGTGGCGGCTGGGTGAGCGTGCAGCGCCATTTCCGCGAAATGGGCAAAGATATTCAGACCGAGCCCTTTACCGTTGTGGGCGTTGGCGACATGTCTGGCGACGTGTTCGGCAACGGCATGCTGCTGTCTGAGCAGATCAGGCTTGTTGCCGCCTTTGATCACCGCGACATCTTTATCGACCCGGATCCGTCTGATCCACCGGCGACCTGGAAGGAGCGCAAGCGGTTGTTCGAGCTGCAGCGCTCCAGCTGGCAGGACTATGATCAAAGCCTGATTTCCAAAGGTGGCGGAGTTTTCTCCCGCAGTGCCAAATCGATCCCGCTCAGCGATGAAATTCGGGCTCTGATTGGCACTGAAGATGAAAGCCTGTCGCCCAACGAGCTGATCCGGGCTCTGCTGAAGGCGAAGGTTGAGCTGCTCTGGTTTGGCGGGATCGGGACCTATGTCAAAGCCACGACGGAGCAGCATTATCAGGTCGGCGATAAAGCCAACGACGCGCTGCGCATCGACGCGCCGGAGCTGGGCGCTCAGGTCGTGGGCGAGGGGGCCAATCTGGGCGTCACCCAGGCTGCCCGGATCGAGTTCGGCCGCGAAGGGGGCCGGGTCAATGCGGACTTCATCGACAATTCGGCGGGCGTGGATAGCTCCGACCATGAGGTGAATATCAAAATCCTGCTTAACCCAATGGTGCGCGATGGTGCCATGGACCTGCAGGCGCGTAATACGCTTCTGGAAGACATGACCGATACAGTCGCGGACCATGTGCTGGAGCATAACTATGACCAGACACTTGCCCTGACGATTGCCCGTAACCACGCCGAGGACGACATCGACGCTCACGAGCGGATGATGGAGAAGCTGGAGGCAGAGGGCAGTCTGGACCGAGATGTTGAGGGCCTGCCGAGCGCAGAAGGCATGCGGGCGCTGAAGGATCAGGGCAAAGGCCTCAGCCGTCCGGAAATCGCGGTGCTGATCAGCTACGCCAAGATTACCTTGTTTGATGGCTTGGTGGCATCAACCGTGCCGGACGATCCGCACTTTACGGACTCTCTGGTCACCTATTTCCCGAAGCATTTGGCTGGACACGCCGACGCTATGCAAGGCCACCGGCTAAAGCGGGAGATTATCGCAACGCGGCTTGCCAATGACATGATCAATCTGGGCGGACCGACCTTTATCCACCGTGCTAAAGAGAGCATTGGCGTGGATGTGGATGGGATCGCCCGGGCCTTTGAAGCGGGCCGCCACATTTTCCGCTTTAAGGATTACACCGACCAGATCAACGCGCTGGACAACAAGGCCCCGGCCGATGTCCAGCACGAACTCCATGACGAGGTTATCCGCCTGTTGCGGCGTCAGACCTATTTCCTGGCGCGCCGGGGTATGAATCAGGAGTCTGAGCGGATTGCCGACGTGATCAGCGCCTATCAGCCTGGGGTCGATGCCCTGAAAGACATCGTCACCGATATCGTTTCACCCTTTGACAGGGCTGGTGTTGAACGCCGTGCGGCGCGTTATTGTGAGGGCGGTGCGCCAGAGGACTTGGCGCTCTATGTGGCACGTCTGCGTCCGCTCACCTCCAGCTCGGACGTGATTGACCTGGCCGGCCGGATGAGCTGGCCGTTGCAGGCCACGGCCTGGCTCTATCACCGGGTGGGGGCCCGCTTCGGCTTTGACCGGTTGCGCGGTGCTGGAGGCCAGCTTTCCTCCCGCCTGCACTGGGACCGCCTGGCGATGCGCCGCTTGATCGAAGATCTCTACGCAAGCCAGCAGACCCTGTGTGAGGCGATGATGCGCTATGCCGCTCTGGCCGGTGGATCGCTGCAATCGGGTGTCGAGCAGCCTGATGGTGACTGGGCCGAAGCGCTTGTCGAAAGTTGGACCAGTGCAAACAGCCCAGAGGTTGATCGCGCCGATCGCGCGTTGAAGGAAATCACCGAAGGCGGCAGCTGGACGCTGTCGAAGGTGGCGATTTCCTCGACCCAGCTTCGCGAACTGGCTGCGGTGGCGGCTGGCAGCTAAAGCCAGCCGTTTTCGCGTGCGATCTGGAAAGCTTCGATCCGGTTCGCCGCACCCAGCTTAGAGGCCGCTTCAGCCAAGTAATTGCGCACCGTGCCGGGTGAAAGGTTTAGCGTGCGCGCGATCTCCTTATTGGTCCGGCCTTCTTCGACCAGGCGTAGGATGTCGCGTTCACGCGGGCTGAGACTGACCGGCAAGCTCCAGGCTGATTCCGCCAGCTCAGCCGCGACAGCGCGTTGGCCCGCAGCGACTTTGCGCACCGCGTCGGCAAGGTCTTCAGAGGGGGCGTCCTTGAGCACATAGCCCAGCACACCCGCTTGCAAGGCCCGCTGTAGATAGCCCGGGCGCGCAAAGGTGGTCACAATCAGGACTTTGGTGTCTGAGCCCTGTGTCCGGAGGGCTTCGGCGACATCCAGCCCCGTCATCCGGGGCATTTCAATATCGGTGACGAGTACATCCGGAGTGGCGCGCGTCACGGTGTCGAGTGCGTCCTGGCCATCGGTTGCGGTCGCAATGACCTCCATGTCCGGTTCAAGACTGAGCAGGCTTCCCAATGCGCCACGCAACAGGGCCTGGTCTTCGGCTACGACAAGCTTGATCATGCGCCCTCCAGCGAGCGGTTTACGGGCATACGCATCACCAGGCGCACACCCGCTTCGCCTTTACCAATATCCAGACCGCCGCCCAGCGTCTCCAGCCGGCCACGCATGCCGGTCAATCCACCACCAGGCGAGGGCACATCACCACCGCCATCATCTTCAACCGTTACGGTGACGCCAGAAGCGTCTGATGTGAGGCCAACCGCAACAGCCTTCGCCGCCGCATGGCGCAAAACATTGGTCGTCGCTTCGCGAACCGCCATACCCAGCGCGGAAGCCTGCTGCGATGGCAAGGCGGGTAGCGGGCCGTTCACATCAAGCGCGATATCGGCGCTTTCCAGCGCGATGCGAGCGCGCTCCAACTCAACATCAATCGAGGTGCGATGCATGCCGGCCACCGCGGCGCGCACTTCTTTCAAGGTGGCGCGCGAGGCGTCGCGGATTTCTTCTATTTCTCTGCGTGCCGCAGCATCATCAGCGCCCAGAAGCCGGGCGGCGAGGTCAGATTTCACCGCGATTGTGGTAAGCGTATGGCCGAGGACATCGTGCAGGTCACGCGCAATACGCTCGCGCTCGCGGGCGGCTGCGAGCTCGGCATCCAAGCGCAGGCGGCGTTCGCGAATGTCGGTGCGTTCGGAGGTATTAAACCCTGACCAGGCTGCCAAACCGGCCATCACGCCCAAAAATCCAGTAAATACGATCTCGAACAGGCTGATAAAGATGTCCAGCGGTCCAAACCGGATGGCAAGGGAGCCAACAAGATAGACCGACAGCGCAATGCCCATGGCTAGGAGCGCGCGTCGCCCTGGACGCAAGCTGGCACACAATGTGACCGCATAGATCGCGAACGTACCGGTCATGCCGTTAAACGGTGTTAGACCGAGCGCCAGGATGAGTGCGAAGGCAGCTGCAGCGACGACATAGATCGACCCGCGCGCCATGGCGAAGATATAGATCCCGCAAAACACCATGACGGCTGTCACGCCGACAATGATATCGGCCATCGTCACCGGCGAAAAAAACCAGTTGGTGAAATAGAACAGGATATAGAGCAGGTAGAAATACGGTCGTTCTTCCAGCCCGCGCCTGCGCTCAGCGGTTGGCGGCGGCTCTTGGGGCGTCGGGTCAGCGCTGGGTGTGACGTCGCTCAGGATTGGCTCCATCCTCAATACCGTGTGTGTCAGCGTGCAGGGGTTTGCGTCGGGGTCAAGCTTGGGTCAGCGTTGGCGCGCCCAGGCCGCAGCCGCCAGGACGGCGAAGCCGGCGATCATCGCGCCCACCATCCAGAGATGGGTTAGCACCGGGCGCTCTCCGGGAGCACCACTGACCGCAAGGGCCAGTTCGGCCAGGTGGAAGCTGGGCAACCACCAGGCCATCTCGCGCATGAAGTCAGGAAAGACGTGCACCGGCATCCACAGCCCGCCCAAGACCGCAAAGCCAAGAAAGACTAGATTGGCCAGCGCAACTGCGCCATTGGTGCCAAAGGTGAAGCCGATTGCGAGCCCAACGAGCAGGAAGGGCAGGGCGGCCAGCAGGTGGACACCCAGCAGCATCAGCCAGGTTTCAGCGCTATGCGACACACCTCCGGCAAAGGCCGCCACACCATAGACCAGACTCAAGGCCAAGCCTGCCATGGTCACCGTGGCGATGGTCTTAGCCACCATAAAGCCGGCCACAGGTGCCGGAACGGCGCGCGTCAGTTTCAGCCATCCGCGTTCGCGCTCCTGGGCAACGCCTGCCCCAAAGCCGAATAGCGCAGGGCCCATTACGGCGAACACACCAAAGGTCGCGAGCAGGTATGCCGACGCGCCCTCGCCCATGGGCATGACGACCCCAAAAAGCGTGTAGAACACGGTGGGCAGGATCAGGGTGGGCAGGATGAATTCAGGCGCGCGCACTAGCTTTAAGAGCTCCGCGCCTGTCTCGGCGAGATAAGGGTGAGCGGGTCGGCTCATATGACACTCTCCGTATGGGGTGAGATCAGGGCGTCGAAAGCCTCTTCAAGGCTGGGCGGGCGAACTGTCAGATCGCTCAAGCTCGGATCGGCCTCGAACAAGGCTTTCAGCGGCGCAACGGCCTGAGCGGCGACCAGTTCGGCGAAGCGTCCAGAGCGCCGGGCCTGGCGCACCTCTGGCAGGCTTTCCAGCTGATCCAGAGATAGGGTGGTGGCGCAGCGGATCACAGAGCCGCCGACCTTCGAACGCAGTGCGGAGGCGGTGTCATCTGCGATGATGCGACCGTCGCTTATCACTACCACCCGGTCGGCGAGTGCGTCTGCTTCTTCCAGATAGTGCGTGG
>JANQMI010000170.1 GCA_028280165.1 Oceanicaulis sp.
GCTGATCACAGGCGCGGTGATCCTGGGCAGCCAGCGTGTGCGCCAGGACCGCATGATTTTCGAAGGCTTGGGCGGGGCGGACCGCACCGGAAGCGGGGCTGCGGATGATCCCATTGAGGTGTCCCTGGCGCGCCTGCGACAGCTCTCAGCCCATGAAGTGGGCCACACGCTGGGCCTGGCGCATAATTTCGCGGCGAGCGCCGATGGCCGGGCCTCGGTGATGGATTATCCCCATCCGCTGGTCCGCCTGCTGGAGGGCGGGGCGCTTGATTTCTCTGAGGCGTATGGCGTTGGCATTGGGGCCTGGGACAAGGTTTCGGTCGCCTGGCTCTACAGCCAATTCCCCGACGGTGTGGATGAGGCAGCCGCCCTCGACGCCATTCTCGCCGATGCCCGCGCCGAGGGCCTGCGCTATGTCTCCGACGCCCATGCGCGCGGACCGGGGGCGGCCTTCCCGGAGGCCAGCCTGTGGGACAATGGAGACGACCCGGTGGCGCATCTGGCGGAGGTTATGGCGGTGCGAAGCGCCGCCCTTGCAGGCTTTGGCGCGGACCGCTTGGGAACTGGCCGGCCGTTGAGTGAGCTGCGCCTGACCTTCACCCCGATTTATCTGTATCACCGCTATCAGACCGAAGCGGCGGCCAAGGCCATTGGCGGGCGTCGCTTTGCCTATGAAATCAACACCGGGGCCGTGGAGGGGTTCAGCGTCATTCCAGCTGAGCAGCAGCGTGTCGCACTGGATTTGGTGCTGTCGACCCTGGACCCGGCCTTCCTGGATACCCCGGACCAGGCCGTGCGCCTCATGGCCCCGAACCCGTACACTGATTATGACGCGGCCATTGCTCGCGAACGGATCCGATCAAGCGCCGCACCGGCCTTTTCCCGCGTCGATGCCGCGCGATCAGCGGCCCGCATCACGCTCGCTGCGGCCCTGGCTCCAGAAAAGCTCGCGCGGGTCACCGACCAATACGCCATCGATCGCGGTCAGCTGGGGCTTGAAGAGGTCTTCGACACCGCCGAAAGCGCCATCTTTTCAGCGCAGACCCCAAATGCCGACCGGCTCATGCCCCTGCGCGAAGCGGTTCAGATCGAATATATCGCGCAGCTGCTGCACCTAGTGGAACACAGCGCGCCGCGCGTGGCCGCTGCGGCCCGGCAGCGCCTGGAGGCTCTGAGCACGCCCCGCGGCGGCATGTTCAGCCGCGCGCCAACCGCCCATCAACGCTGGCTGCAATCCACCATTATCGCCGGCCTGGAGCGCCTGGATGCCGGACAGTCCGTCAGCCCGCCGGCGGCCCCCATACCGCCGGGCAGCCCCATTGGCTGGAGCTTGGACACCACGCTCGACTGACGACGATCCGACCGGGGTGATTGAACCGGCGCGCTAAGACCGGTAAGAGGCTTCTAGGCGAAGCACCCATAGCTCAGCTGGATAGAGCGCTGCCCTCCGAAGGCAGAGGTCTCAGGTTCGAATCCTGATGGGTGCGCCATTTCTCTGTCCTCCCTCCCATCCGGTCGGTCGGGCGCGACGTTGGCCCCCTCAGCTGTCATCAAGCGGTCCAGACCGTCGCTAAGCTCTTGAGACGTTGTGACTCCCTTTCTCTTCCCCGACGCAAGTCGGGGCCCAGAGCCGTCAAGCGCAGCGCCTCATGATCCCTGGATCCCGACATCCGTCGGGAAAGATAGGAAGGGAATGACGAATTGAGAGAGGTTATTGAAGGCCTTTGGGCGGCTGGTACCGTGCGACGGATCGCGAGCGGCGGCACGTACCCGTCTTTAGGAAGGACGACGCCCATGAGAAGACCTGCATTCATCGTCATCGTGTTGCTGCTTGCGCTGGCGGGGTTTCACGTCTGGCATACGCCCCTGCGTGGACCGCTGAGCGACACCGAAATCGATCGCTTCCTGTCGACCCAGCAGGAGACGGGCGGCGCGGCCTGGACCGATGCTGAAGCCTTTGAAGCTTTCTTGCGCGCCGATGATGGTCGCCCCTTCGTCATGATCAACCTGATGGAGGTTCGCGACGTTGCCGCCTATCCCGCTGACTTTGCATCCGAGGCAGCGGCCGGCGTGGATGCCGAACGCGCCTATGGCCAGGCGGTCCTGCCCTTGCTTTTGGCGCGCGGCAGCTATCCCATCGCGCGTGCAGAGCGTCACCAGACGATCATCAACTCCGTGGGTGAGGACGCGGCGAATTTCGACAGCCTGGCCCTGGTTCGATATCGAAGCCGGCGGGACTTGATCGATATGATCAGCAGCGAGCCCTTTTTGTCCGCGGAGCTTCACAAATGGGCGTCGCTTGAAAACACGCTCGTGGCCCCGGCCCGCGCGACGACGTCGTTCCAACTCCTCGGCTTTTTGCCTTTCATCCCTCTGCTCTTTGCCGCCGGCATGCTGGCTCAGGCTGTGCTTCAAGCGCGGTCTAATCGAACACAAGAGAACTCGGACGCGCGCTTTAGCGATTGAGCACAGCCATCATGGCCGCAGCCGATGCGGCGCTGAGCTCAGCGGGCTCATAATCTAGCGTCTCAGGCTGGTTTGCACTGGGATAAGCGCGGCCCAGGACCTGAAGCGCCATGTCGATGCGCTCGGCGATTTCGGGATGGCGCGCAGCAATGGCGTCAGCCTGTTGGGTGTAGGCCAATTCCCCGGCTTTGAAAAAGCCATACCCGTCCAAATAGGGGCCATATTGGCCGCTATCCTGAGCGATCCGGTACATGTCTGAGGCCCGATCGATCTGGTCAACGGCCACCCCCGCCGCGATTTCTGCCGGTGTGGACCCATCCTCCGGAGCGCGTTCGGAGGCCGCCGCAATCGTTGCAAGAATTGCGTCGGAGCGCGCAGCAATCTGGGCGCTCGTTTCACCGGCAAAGACCGCTTCAGAGGCGTTCAGAAAAAGCTGAGAGAAGGGCTCGACGCCACGCTCGGCGAAAACCGGTTCCATATCCAAAAGGACTTCACTGACCGGATGGGCGAACATCTCCGCCGCCGCTTCGGTTTCGCCGGCAGCATGGGCGTCACGGGCGGCGAAAACATGGGCCGCTGCGATGGCCAGAGCGGCGTTGTAGACCACTGCGCTGGAGGACGCGCTGGCAACGGCTACGCCGCCTTCACCTTCCCCGCCTTCGCCCATGCGCTGGGGTGCAGGCGGCGCATCTGGAGCCACGCTGCCCGGGTTGGGGCCATCCGGAGCCTCGAGCTCGGCAATGGGCGCGTCACTGGCGTCGACCGCTTCTGGAGCCTCGCAGGCGGCCAGAACGCCTCCAGACAGCACAAGCCCAAGGCCAAGACCGGTGACTCGCTTCACATGTGATTTTATCATCGGCTCTACCCTTGGGCCCGAATGCTGGATACGATGCCCCTTTTCTGCAACTCATTCGCAATAAAGGCAAGATGGACCTAGTCATTGGAGGGGTGTTAGACCCAAACGACCTGACGCAAGTGCGCATGGACCTGGCTCACCTGACGTGGCGCGATGGTGCCGAGACAGCTGGACCGGTTGCGCGCGAGGTGAAGAAAAACCAGCAGGCTGATTTGTCCTCACAGATCGGAGCCAGTCTCAACCGCCGGCTGGAAACCGCCATCCAGTCCAACCCCGTCCTGAGCAGCGCGGCCCGCCCGAAGCGCTTCTCGCCACTCTTGGTCAGCAAAACGGAGCTGGGTGGGGCCTACGGCACCCATGTCGACAATGCCTTCATGGGGCAGGGCCCAGACCGGCTCAGAACCGACATCTCCTTCACACTCTTCTTGTCGGACCCAGAGGATTATGAGGGCGGCGAGCTGGTCATTGATCTGCCGGGAGCCCAGCAGGAGGTGAAGCTGCGGGCCGGTGACGCGGTGCTCTATCCGTCCACCTCTTTGCACGGTGTGAGGCCGGTCACACCCGGTAAGCGGATCGTGTGCGTGGGCTGGATTGAGAGTTTTGTCCCGGACGCCGCCGATCGCGAGCTGCTGTTTGATATGGAAAACCTGAAAGT
>JANQMI010000176.1 GCA_028280165.1 Oceanicaulis sp.
CCGTAACGAGTTTTCCGTTCGGGTCGCTGTTCGGTCTTCCACCCTTCAATGCACAACGCTGGGACTTCAGGAGCGTTCGCCGACATGATGGATGAACACACTCCAGATGGCGGGCCCGAAGACGAAGCGGTGGTCCATGACGGCCCGGCCTTGCCCGGATTGGAAGCGTCAGATACCGGTGGCGAAGGCTACCAGGTCTTGGCCCGGAAATATCGCCCCCAAACCTTCGATGATCTGATCGGCCAGGAGCCCATGGTCAAAACCCTGACCAATGCCTTTGCGTCGGGTCGGATCGCCCATGCCTATATGCTGACCGGGGTCCGCGGCGTGGGCAAAACCACGACCGCCCGCTTGATCGCCCGAGCGCTGAACTACGAAACCGACAGCGTCGACGCGCCTTCGATCGACCTTGAACCGCTGGGCCGCCACTGCGAGGCGATCGCGAAATCCTCCCATGTGGACGTGATGGAGATGGATGCCGCTAGCCGCACCGGTGTCGGGGATATTCGCGAAATCCTGGATGGCGTGCGCTATTCGCCGGTCAGCGCGCGCTACAAAGTCTACATCATCGACGAAGTTCACATGCTGTCGACCTCGGCCTTCAATGCGCTTCTGAAGACGCTGGAAGAGCCGCCCGCGCATGTGAAATTCATCTTCGCGACGACCGAAATTCGCAAAGTCCCAGTAACCGTGCTGTCTCGCTGCCAGCGCTTCGACCTTAAACGCATTGATCGCGAGGTGCTCACCGATCACCTGGCTGGAATCTGCGACAAGGAACACGCCAATGTGGAGCGCGACGGCCTGACCGCAATTGCCCGCGCTGCAGAAGGATCGGTCCGTGATGCGTTGTCCCTGCTGGACCAAGCGATCGTACAGGCCGAAGGCGATGGTCCAGTGACCGCCGAACAGGTCCGCGACATGCTGGGCTTGGCCGACCGCACCCGCGTGCTCGACCTTTTGGAGGCGACGTTGGACGCGCGTGCCAAAGACGCGCTTGATGAGCTGCGCCATCAATATGATTCCGGGGCGGACCCCCAGGTGGTGATGCGCGATCTTCTGGATCACCTCCACAACCTCAGCCGTATCAAGGCGGTTGGCCCTGAAGCCGATCTTGGTGAAGCGGCGGACACGGTTGCCCGCCTTGTGGCGCTGGCTGAGCCGCGCTCACTGGGTCAGCTCTCCCGTTTGTGGAAGCTGGCACTGACCGGACTGGATGATGTGCGATCGGCCCCCGACCCGGTGGCTGCTGCAGAAATGGCCGTCATCCGGTTGATGGCCGCGTCCAACATGCCGCCGCCGGAAGATGCCGCGCGCCTGCTGGCCGCAGCGAAGAGCGGTGGCGGTGCTGATGCGCCCACGCCTGCACCGTCTGGGGCCCCGGGCGCGACGACAGCCACGCTGGCCCCTGCGCCTGCCCCCGAACCAGAGGCACCGGAAGGTCCCAAAGACATTGGCGAATTGATCGCCATGATTGATGAGGCCCGCGATATCGGCCTGAAGCTGGACGTCGAGCGCTATGTGCGGCCGGTCAGCTTCCGCCCTGGTGCTGTGACCTATGAGCCCGCGCAGGACGCGCCGAATACATTGGGAGGACGGATTGCCAGCTTCCTCAATGAGGCGACGGGCCAGCGCTGGCTGGTGGACGCGCAAGGGCGCGGTGGGGGCGAAACGCTGGCCGAAGCGCGCAAACGTGAGCGCGAGGAGAATCTCGCCGCGATCATGCGCGACCCGTCCATGATCAAAGCGCTGACGGTTTTCCCCGGTGCCGAGCTGGTGGGTGTTGAAGACCCCAGTGCGACGACCAATGTAAATGTGGCAGACGATAGCGATGACGCTGACACGCCACGACAGGAAACCTCATGATGAAAGATCTCGCCGGCCTGATGAAGCAGGCCCAGGACATGCAGCGCAAAATGGGCGAAGCCCAGGCCAGACTTGAAACCCTGGAAGTCTTGGGCGAAGCCGGTGCAGGTCTGGTGAAGGTCACTCTGACGGCCAAGGGCGAAATGGTGGGCGTTTCGATCGATTCCTCACTCTCTGGCCCCGACGATATCGAGGTGATTGAAGATCTCATCAAAGCCGCTCACGCCGACGCCAAGCGTAAAGCAGACGAGGCCCACAAAGAGGTCATGGGTGACGTGACGTCCGGGCTTCAATTGCCGCCTGGCATTGATATGCCGTTTGGCATGAAGCCTTAGGATTCTCTAGTCCACTGCACCTCCGTCCGGTCTCGCGTGACGGCGTCGCGGCGCTTGCTTATCAACTCTCACAATTCGTCATCCCAAACGTGATTTGGGACCCAGTCGGCTTGGCGCTGAATCTGGGTCCTGAATCACGTTCAGGATGACGATCGAGTTCGATGTCACGCCGGGACGTAGCGGCCCTACCAGCCCCCCGTCCAAGTCAGATCGATGCGCACCGAGCGGCCCGGCTCTGACACACCGGCAAAGACGCGCTCATAGTCTTCTTCAAACACGTTATCGATACCGAAATCGATCCGCACATCCTGGTCGGTGAAGGGACGCCATCCCGCATACAAATCGACCACGGTGTATCCGTCCCGTTCGGCATTGGGGTCATTCGTCTTGTCGAAATCCCCGGCGAACCCCACGCGCGTGCCCAGCGTTAAGCGCTGCGCATCCAGGCGGTAGCGCGCCGTGATGTGGCCCATGGTTGGTTGAAGCGCACCGATCGGCTGACCGGTGACGGTGTTTTCGCCATCCACTTCATAGATTGCGCCGGACAATTCGAACGGGCCGTTGATGTAGGCAGCTGCGAACTCATAGCCCTCCAGCTCAGCGGAATCGAGATTCTCAGAGAAGGACGTGCCGGCCGAGCACGGCTGGAAGAAAGGCGGTGCAAAACAGGTTGGGGAGAAGGCGAAATCAACTTCGAGATTAATCAGGTCGGTGGCATCGGTTTGGAAGATGGCCCCTTTAAGCTCAAACCGGTCGTCTGTTCCAAACACACCGTCTTCAATGAAGGCCACACCGACCTCAAACGTCTCGGTGTCTTCCGGCTTTAGATTGGGGTTGGCGATGAACTCATTGGTAATAAAGGTGGGAAATCCCAACACCGGGTGCGGCAGCGAGAAGTGGGTGTCTGACAGATACAACTCATTCAGCGACGGAGCGCGGAAGGCTTCAGCCCAGCTTGCGAAGAAGCGGACCTGGTCGCTGACAGCCCATGTCGCAGCGATGCGCGGCGAGACCGCGTCGTCGTCATTGTCACCGCCAACATCAGAGCTGCTTTCAAAGCTGTCAAAGCGCACACCCGGCAGCACGATCAGCTGGCCTGCCGGCCCCAGGTCCAATGTGGTTTCCAGCTGCGCCCAGGCTCCGGTGAAGGTCGTGGTGCCCGAGGGAACACCGCCGCGCTGGTTATTGCCGGTGTTGGAGTCAAAGCCGGTTTGCTCGTCCTCATACCATTCCGCCCCGACCAGCAGCGCCACATCAGTTTGTCCGAACGTGAATTCCGCACGGTTTTCAGCACGGATGCCGGTGGTCTCCAGATCGCGCTCAATGAAGCGATTGATCGCCGGATCGGTTTCATCAACCTCACCGATATTGTGGTAGAGTGTGGTCTGAAAATCGATTAGCGGATTGTCCGGAGCGACCGAAAGCGTCGCGCGGAAGCTATCGGACTTCACATCCTTATCAACCAAGGGATTCAAGCCGCCGACAAGCGAGCCGCCCTGGCCGTTATTGGGTTCTATGGCGGAATTGCGGAAGCTCAGCCAGCCGAGCTCCAGCTCAATGCTTTCGTTGAGATCGACCTCTCCAGCGAGCAGGCTGGAGAAGACTTCGTCATCGGCCGGCAGGTCGCCGCCGGAGCCCAGCGCAATGTCGCCGGACTGGCGCGCGGAGATCGCCGCAATGCCTTCGAAGGCCCCCGCTTCGCCAAACACGGCGGCCGAGCCGCGGGTTTCTTCATTGACGGAGCGATACCCCACCGAGGCCCGCGCGCCATAGGTCTGACCCTCGGTCAGCACGTCGTCTGCTTCCAGCGTTTCAAACGCGATCACACCGCCCGACGCGCCTGAGCCATACAGCGCCGCAGCCGAGCCACGCACGCTCTCCACCCGGCCCAGCAGGGAAGGATCGAGGAAAAGGACGCCGTCGTGGGCGGAGTCGAAATTCTGGCGTGCGCCATCAACCAGCAGCGTCACGCTCTCCCGGCCAAAGCCACGCAATGAGATCGTTTGGCCGGTCCGGCGCGGACCGCCTGCGACCTCTAGACCCGGGATGTTTTCAAGCAATTCAACCAGGTCGGTCGGACGCTCTTCATTCAAGGTTTCCAGCGTGATGGCACTGGTCAGGCCTGGATAATCGAAATTCGTCAGCTGGGTCTTTGTGGCTGTGACGACGATGACATCGCTGGCTTCGCTGGTGGGCACTTCGTTTTCATTCGCGAAGCTTGGGGCTGACAGAGCGAAGGTGCTGACCCCTGAAACCAAAAGTGCAGCCAAGCGGGCGGGGGAGGAGGACGTTGTTTTCATTGATCGCATGATTCCACTTGCAAACAGTTCTCATTTGCGAGAACTTGTGCCGCATCGCTTTTGCGATTGCAAGTGCGAGTCTTTCGCAATATGCAGATTGATACGGCGGCGGATTGGCGCAGCAGCTCAAAAACCCCTCGCACGGCTCAATAAAAGGCCGCGAGCCGGTTTTGGAGCCGGTCGATGGTCGACGCGAAACAACAGGAATGACGGGGCGCGCGACGCGCCTTCAAAGAGCAGGACTTCAGACGATGACACCCTCCTCCCCTCTAAAACTTCTCGCCTTTGGGGCCTCTGCGCTGGCGCTGACAGCCTGTACGACGACCGGCACCACGACCTCTGTCGCCGCCGCAGCACCCATGGCCGCAGCGCCTATGGTCGAACGCTCGCAGGCTGAGTTTGAGGCCGATCGCGAAGCGATCCTGGCCATGGTCGGCGAATACGCGGTCACCTTCGATTTCTCGGAGTATTTGGCCGTCGAAGCGGGCTATGAACTCGCCGAGGACAAGACGACCCCGGCCCGCGAAGTCGTTTATGTGATTGAAGACACCGGCGAATACATCGCGCTTCAACACCTGCTTCTGGTCGGCGATCCCACCAGCCCGGTTGTGATCAAGCACTGGCGCCAGGACTGGCAGTATCAGCCCGAGCGCCTGATGCAGTATCAGGGCTTTGGCACCTGGGACATGGTGGCCGTGGCCGACGCCGACCGCGCCGGGGCCTGGTCGCAGACCGTCTATCAGGTCGATGACAGCCCGCGCTATGGCGGGATTGCGACCTGGGAGCACGCGTCCAACGCCGCAACCTGGGAACCGGCAGCCAGCTACCGTCCCCTGCCCCGCCGCGACGCGACCATCCGCGACGATTATGACGTCATCGAAGCGGTGAACCGCCACACCGTACTGAGCTGGGGTTGGACTCATGAGCAGGACAACTCGAAGGTCATCCTGCGCGACGGCGAGACCCGTGAGCTGGTGCGGGAACACGGCATCAACACCTACACCCGCACAGACCTGATGGGCGACAGCGCAGCCGCTGAGTACTGGGACGCCACCGCCGACTACTGGTCAGACGTGCGCGACGCCTGGGACGAAATCATGCTGGCAGACAGCTTCACGGTTGAAGATGACGCGGATGGCACGCTGCTCTATGGCCCGGTGCTGAGCGAAGGTCAGGCGGTCTTCTACGGTGCCAAAGACACCGAAACCGCCTTTGCCGAAGCCGCCGACATCATCGAGCTGCGCGTGACGGTCGACGGTGAGGCGGTCAGTGTGGACTAGCGTCCAGCCTCAACGCTGAAATATAGCGGGCGGCGCTGATCAGCGCCGCCCTTCTTTATTGGGCTCAAGCCAGCAGGCCGCGAACGATCAGGTCGGCAGCTAAGGGTATGCCGGCTGCGGCAATCGACAACCCGAAGGGCAGACCCAGGCTGACCACAGCAACCCGCCAGTGCACCAAGAAGCGCGCCATGAGGTAAAAGGACATGATCGACAAAAGCCCACTCGCGCTGATCAATCCGGCCATGTAGATCGCCCACAGCAAAGCCTGGATATGGATCAGGGTGAACACCATCCAGTTATGGGTGACCAGCCAGCTGGAATAGCGATGGCGCGTATTCAACGCGATCACGGCGATGGCCGCCATGATTGGAAAGACCAGCCAGAACCGCGCCCAGATCATCGCAATCTCAGCCACGGGAATCGTGGCCTCCGCCATCACCAGGGTCGGGTTCTCTGCAACCAGATGGTTGACCGAGAATGCCGTAAACACAAAAGCAGGCAGCGCCAGTACCACGCCCAGGAAAGACCGCGCGACCCCGCGTGTGGTCATGTCGAAATGGCGTCGCCAATCCTCGCGAAAACTCAGAATTGCGAAACAGCCGCGGACATTCGATTCAATCTCGGCAATCAAGCCATTCATGGGCCAAAGGCCTTGAAGTAGCGGTCCAGGATATCAGCATAGATCGCAGACAGGGCCGTCACGTCGCTGGCATCTACCCGCTCATCCACCTGGTGCATCGTTGCCCCGACGAGGCCAAACTCCGCCACGGGGCAGTAATTCTTGATAAAGCGGGCATCGGACGTGCCCCCGCCCGTCGTGAGCGCCGGTGCCCGGCCGGTGTGTGCGGTCACCGCGTCGCGAATAAGGTCAGTGAAGGGCCCGTCTGGCGTCAGAAAGGCTTCGCCGGTCACCTTCAAATCAAGATCAATTTCAATACCGTGCTCACGCGTCACGCCTGCCGCTTCGTCGGAGATCCAGCGCTTCAGATCATCACCTTCATGATTGGTATTAAAGCGGATATTGAATTTCGCGGTTGCCGTCCCCGGGATCACATTATGAGGGGCATTGCCCACATCAATGGTGGTGACCTCCAGATTGGACGGCTGGAAGTGCGGGGCCCCGTCATCAAGCGTACGCGCGGTCAGAATATCCAGGATGTTGAGGAGGGGGGGGATCGGGTTTTCAGCCTTCTCCGGGTAGGCGACATGGCCCTGACGCCCCTTCACCGTAATCACACCATTCAGACTGCCGCGACGGCCGACTTTAATCGTGTCGCCTAACTGGTTAGGATTGGTCGGCTCGCCCACCAGGCAGTGATCCAGCGTTTCACCCGCCTCGGTGATCGCTTCAAGCAGCTTCTTTGTGCCGTTGATGGCAGGGCCTTCTTCATCCCCGGTGATCAAGAAAGCGATCGATCCGTTGGGTTGACCATGTTGATCAAGATAAGCCGCGACGCCGGCCACCATGGCTGCCACCGCACCCTTCATGTCCGCAGCCCCGCGTCCCCACAACACGCCTTCGTCCAGGGCCGCATCAAAAGGCGCGTGGGTCCAGCTGGCTTCGGGGCCCGGCGGAACTACGTCGGTATGACCTGCAAAGCAGAAGACTGGCCCCTCATGGCCTAAGCGGGCGTAGAGATTATCCACTTCATCAAAGGGGTAGCGCTTCACCACAAAGCCCAGGCTTTCCAGAGCATGGCTCAAAACATCGAGCGCGCCGGCATCCACGGGCGTCACCGACGGAGCTTGGATCAGCTTTCGGGCCAGAGGAATCGGATCGGCGAGGTCGGAGGTCGGGCGTGTGTCTTCCATGGG
>JANQMI010000187.1 GCA_028280165.1 Oceanicaulis sp.
ACCATGCTGGCCTCCACCGATGCGCTGATCATTGATCTACGCCGCAATGGCGGCGGGATTGGCGATATGGCCGACTTGATTGCCAGCTATCTGTTCGACGGCGGCCGCCAGCCCCTGACCGGAAGCTATGATCGGCCCACCGACACGCTAACGCAGCGTTTCACCCAGGCCCATGTACCGGGATTGCGCTTTGGCGGGACAAAGCCGGTCTATATCCTGACCTCTTCGCGGACCTTCTCGGCCGCCGAAGCGCTGGCGTATAATCTTCAGGCGTTGGAGCGCGCGATGCTTGTGGGTGAGGTGACCGGCGGCGGCGCGCATCCCTTCACGTATCAGCCGGTGCACCCGCACTTCGTGCTCTGGCTGGTCACTGCGCGCAGCGTCAATCCGATTACCGGGACCAACTGGCAGGGCATCGGCGTGCAGCCGGATATCCCGGTCGAAGCCGATGACGCGCTGGCGGCTGCGCTGGAGGACCTGGCAGCGCTGCAATAGCGCTGGACTTGGCCCCATGGCGACGCGTGTAATGGGCTGATTGTTCAGCGATACGAGAGCCATGCACGCCATGAAGAGCTTTGAGGATTGGGTCGGGCGTCATTTCATTATCGGCCTGCAGCCAACATTGGCTTTGTCGGATCATGATCGATCGCTCCTCTCGGCGCTGCGTCCGCAAGGGGTAATCCTGTATAAGAGCAATTTCGACCACAACGCGCCCTATGAGGACTGGCTGGACACGCTCGCCACACTCATCGCCGACGTGCGAGAGGTGGTCAAACGCGACGATCTGCTGATCGGGATCGACCATGAAGGCGCGCGCGTCTGCCGAACTCCGCCGCCGATCACCCGCTACACCTATCCGATGCGCTGGGCGGACAAGGCCGAAGCTGTTGGGGCGGCCATGGGCCGCGAGCTGGCATCCCTGGGCGTTAATCTCAGTTTCGCTCCGCTTCTGGACGTGCACTCCAATCCGGACAATCCGGTCATTGGCGAGCGGGCTTTTTCCACCGATCCTGAGGTCGCCGCCTCCGCGGCCATCGCCTTCATGACCGGGCTGGAAGCCCAAGGCGTGGCAGCTTGCGGCAAGCATTTCCCCGGCCACGGCGATACCGATCTGGATAGCCATAAGGCACTGCCGGAACTGCGCCATTCGCTACAGACGCTGCGCGGCCGGGAGCTGATCCCGTTTCAACGCGCGATTGCAGCCGGGCTGTCTTCAATCATGACCTCTCACATCATGTTTCCGAGCCTTGATGCCGCGTGGCCCGCGACCCTGTCCGAGCCCATCATCCGGGGTATTCTGCGCGAGGAGCTGGGTTTTGAAGGCCTGGTCATGTCTGACGATGTGGGCATGAAGGCCATGGACCCATTCTTCAACAGGCCCGAGGCGATGGTCCGCTTCCTCAATGCCGGCAATGACATGCTTATGATCTGCGCCTTCCTGACCGACACCCGCCGGGCGCTGGGCTTTGCCGAGGCCATGGTGGAGGCGCGTCGCCAAGGGGCGCTGTCCCAGGCTGACCTGGACGCGGCGGCCGCCCGGATCAGCAGTTTCGCAAAGCGCATGCCCCAGCACAGCGTCCAGCCGCTCAGCCTTGAGGCCTTCGCCCGACACGCTCAGGCCGGGCCGCTCTTCGGTGGGGAAACGGTGGAAGTGGTCTAGCCCTCCGGCTCCTCGTGGCCGGTTGCGACAGCCTAATCTTTTAGTGCCCATGGCCGGATCACTTCGTTCTGCACTTCACCGCACCGGCAGATTGTCGCATCGCAAATCCGGTCCTTTCAGCTCCTCGTATTGTCTATCGTATAAACAAAGGAGCTTACCCATGACCCGATCGGATCGCGACACGCTGAGCACGGCGCTGAGCGCCCAGGCAGCTGTGTTTGAGCGTATCGGAGCGAAAAAGCTTGCGCGCGATCTGCGCCAGCGCGCGCGACGCATTGCGTCTGGAATTCGCGATGCTGTGAGCGCCCAGCCAAGCCCGGTCCTGGAGCCAATTCCGGTCCGCGAGCGCCAGCGCCGCTAATCCAACAGATCGGCACTCCTCGCCTTGAAAGTTTCTCGTTGCCTTCTGGCGCTGGCCTATGCCGGTGCCTGCCATAGCCTATTCGCACTGGGTGGCGGGGCAATGGTGCTCAGCCTGTATACCGGTCTGACCCACAGCCTCGGGGCTGTTCCCTGGCCCTGGGCCGCGTTCGCGAATGCGGTCCTGCTGGTTCAGTTTCCGCTGCTGCATTCCTTTCTGCTGACCGACTACGGCCGTGGCTGGCTCGAACGCCTGGGCCTGTTTGGCGAAGGCCAGCGTCTGGCGACCACGACCTATGTGATCATCGCCTCGCTTCAGTTGCTGGTGCTATTCGCGCTGTGGACGCCCACCGGCATTGTGGTGTTCCGCGCCGAGGGGGGCTGTTTCTGGGCCATGACCGCGATGTTTGCGGCAAGCTGGTTGCTGCTCGCCAAGGCCAGTTTCGATGCTGGGCCTGGCTTGCAAAGCGGCTGGATTGGCTGGGTTGCGCTGTTGAAGGATCGCGCGCCACGATTTCCGGACATGCCGGAGACGGGTCTGTTCAAACTGATCCGACAGCCGATCTATTTTGCGTTTGCAATGGCCTTGTGGACACCGCCGGTCTGGACGGTGGACCAGCTGATCATTGCGGCCGCCTATACCGTATATTGCCTGCTCGGCCCGCTCCTGAAAGAGCGGCGCTTCAGGCGCTTCTATGGCGATCGCTTCACCGACTATCAGGCGCGGGTCGCCTACTGGATTCCTGGCTTGAAGAACCGGCGATGATCAGCCCTCCGGCTCATAGCCCGTCATTTCCAGATAGCCGACACCGGTATGACTGCCCGTGAGTGTCACTGGCCCCTCCCAATAGGAAAACAGCGTCGGCATCCAGCTTTGCGGATTGATCGCCATGATCTCCACATCAAGGTCACGGGCCGGCAGTTGAACACGCCAGCGTACCGGTATGTCGCGCCCGCGCACGCTGGCCGTTTCCAGTGCCGTCATCTGAAGATCGCCGTCTGCAAAGGCTGTCAGCGCGCCATCGGGCGTAATCCAGCTGCCGGACGTGTAGACGCTGCCATCGGTCTGGCGGAGCTGGAAGCCCATGACTTTCTCGCCGGTATCCAGGTGGAAGCTCACCCAGTCCCAACCCAGCTGATCTTCGGATAAAGGCTGAGAGGAGTATTCGCGATCCAACCAGGCCTGACCGGTTACGGCGACATTTCCGTCGGGCAGCTGCAAGGTGCCGTTCACCTGATAGAATGGCTGCGAATAATAATAGCTCGCCTGGCCGCTTGCGGATTTCACCGAAAACCCATTCCGGCCGTGAAACACCAACGGTCCGGTCGCATCAAGATCGAGGTCATAGCTGAAGTCTTGACCGCGTGCGGTCAGGTCCAGGGCGGACAAGGCATCCTGTCCCGGGCTAAGCCGGTCTGTGGCGCTGGCCATCTGCCACTCATCTATCCAGGCGCTGAACGGCTCGGCTTGCGATCCTGCAACGCCCAACCCGCCGCGTGCGAGCCGCTCGGCGTGGTAGTGGGCCTGCGGTGTGGTGACAGCGGCATGACCCATCCAGAGCTGAGGCGTCATCCAGCCCTCGCCGCCGCGTGGCTCCAGCGCGGAGCGGAACAGCGTCCACTGCGCGCCATAGAGCGTGCCGGCGTCATCCTCCAGAACGGTCGTAAGATACCACCATTCGATCCGGTATTCGGGGTGCGGGCCGTGGTC
>JANQMI010000213.1 GCA_028280165.1 Oceanicaulis sp.
ACGCATGGGTCTCCCCGATGCGGGCGGAAAATGTCTCTAGCAAAGTCATGGCCGCGAAGCTCGCCCGCGCCGGGTTTGGGGTCAAGCGTCAGAGCGCTTCCAGCGCCGCCAGGCGATCTTTGACAGCCCGAAGATCGAAATCGCCAGCCAGCAGATTTCAATGACAAAACTGGCCAGGTTGAACGTCACCATCAGCGAGACGATCAACAGGATCGCGCCGATAAGATTGAGCATCAGATACCAGAACCCATCCCCCTTCACCTTCTCGATCTGAAGCAGGAAATAGGCGGCCAGGATGCAAGCAACGCCGGAAAGGCCAACAAAATCAGACCAAAGCATGGGCAATTTTTCTCAAACGGGTGGGTCGAACGATAGGCGGGCGAGGGTTCTGGCCCAGATCGGGGTTCAGATAAAGCTTTCAGCTGCGCCTTCCAGCCCCCCATTAACCGCGTTCACGCACCGGATTTTAACGCGATCGGGGTATAGAGCCGCAGGAAGGCTTGGAGTGGACCCATGACAGCACCTGTCCTAGATCGCGATCATCTCGCCCAATACACCGGCGGCGATGCGGCACTGGAGGCCGAGCTATTCGCCCTGTTGGGCACGCAGATCGAGGCCTGTATGGCCAAGCTGCGCCAGGCCCAGGCCGAAGCCGGCTGGGCGGAGGCTGCCCATACGCTCAAAGGCGCGGCACGCGGTGTCGGAGCCATGGCGCTGGGCGAAGCCTGTGCGTGTGCCGAAGCGCATCCGCTGAGCGACCAGGCCCTGGCCCAGATCGAAGCCGAAGCCACCCGCGCCCGCGACGCCATGGTGGCCGTCTGAAGCCGGAGCGCTACGCCCTCCCACGTCTCTTTCTCGACCCTGAATCGAGTTCAGGGCAGGAATGACGATGGAGTAGGTGGGCAAGAAGGCCCCTCAACGCTCTCTTCCCCAGCGAAAGCTGGGGCCCATAGGCGCAACGCTTGATGATCCATGGATCCCAAATCAAGTTTGGGAAAGAGCGGTGGGGGCAGCGTCAAGCTCTGCAGCATCGAGCGCATGTCTTTCAACTTCTCTTTCTCGACGCAGGTCGGGACCTAGGGACCATCAAGTGTCGCGTTAAGTGGCTCTGGGCCCCGACCTGCGTCGGGGAAGAGTTGGTTGTTTTATAGACACCTCACCTTCGTCATCCCCGCGCAGGCGGGGACCCAGGGATGGCTGGGCTCAGCATTTCAAGGCTCTGGGTTCCCGCCTGCGCGGGAATGACGAGGAAAAGCCGCGAGCCTACCGCCGCCCAAAGAGCCGCTCGATATCGGCCAGTTTGAGCTCCACATAGGTGGGCCGGCCGTGATTGCATTGGCCGGAATGGGGCGTGGCTTCCATGTCGCGCAATAGGGCGTTCATCTCTTCGGCGGTTAATCGGCGCCCGGACCGGACCGAGCCATGACAGGCCATGGTGCCCACCACCTCTTCGAGCTGTTCTTTCAGCGACAAGGCTTCGTCATATTCGGCCAGCTCATCGGCCAGATCGCGGATCAGGCCTTGCACGTCGAGACGCTTGAGTAGGGCGGGCACTTCGCGCACAGCCAGAGCGCCCGCGCCGAAGGGTTCAATGACCAAACCCAGCTCGGCGAGCTGTTCGGCCCGCTCCAGAACGCGGCGGGCTTCAGCCTCGTCCAACTCGACGATTTCGGGCACCAGCAAGGCCTGGCGCGCCACACCGGTCTGCGCGATCTGGGCCTTCATGCGCTCATAGACCAGGCGCTCATGGGCGGCGTGTTGGTCCACAATCACCAGGCCATCCTCGGTTTGCGCAATCACATAGGTGGCATGCACCTGGGCGCGCGCCACCCCCAGCGGGAAGGAGGCCGCAGCCTCTGGCACGGTCTCAGCGGATTGGCCGTCAGCGGGCGCAAGGCCGCCGTCATAATCGGGTTCGACCCGCGCGCTCATGCCCGGGGCGAGATCCGATGCGAGATCTGGCGCGAGACCGGGATCATGCGCCGTGTCGCGCAGGGATTGCTCCCAGCCTGCCGAGGGCCGGCTCGACCAGCCGCCCGCCCGCGCCAGGGGCGGCGCTGATGGCGTGGTCTGGGGCTGAGCCCGGCCCAGGGCATAGCCGGCCACCGTGGTCGAGGCCCGGTGACCAGCCCCGGCCAAGGCATGGCGCAACGCCCCGACGATCAAGCCCCGCACCAGTCCTGAATCGCGAAAGCGCACTTCGGCCTTGGCGGGGTGGACATTCACATCCACCTGACCGGGCGGCAGATCGACATAAAGCGCGGCCACCGGATGGCGGTCGCGCGCCAGGAAGTCCTGATACGCCCCGCGCACGGCCCCAACCAGGAGGCGGTCCTTCACCGGCCGCCCATTCACGAACAGGAATTGATGCTGATTGGAGCCGCGATTATAGGTGGGCAGGCTGGCCAGGCCCGTCAGGCGCACGCCCTCGCGCTCCTGGTCGATCACCAGCGCGTTCTCGCCAAAATCCCCGCCCAAGATGGCCGACAGGCGGGCGCGGCGGGCTTCGACCGGATCGTCATGGTTTTCGGCCGGGGCGCTGATCCGGCTGCGGCCTTCCACGGTGAGGAAGAGGCCCACATCGGCGCGCGCCAGCGCCAGGCGTTTGATGACATCGGCGACCGCATTGCTTTCCGCGCGCTCGCTTTTGAGAAATTTCAGGCGCGCCGGCGTGGCGTAGAACAGGTCAGCGACCTCCACCCGTGTGCCGCGGCGTCCCAGCGACGGGGAGGGGCGCGGCCCGTCTTCCTCGCCCCCCTCGACGCGCAGCCCCCAGGCTTCGCCCAGCTCTGCGTCCTGGGTGGTGATCGTCAGGCGGGCCACCGATCCGATGGAGGGCAGGGCTTCGCCGCGAAAGCCCATGGAGCCGATATTCAGAAGATCGTCTTGGCCGTCTTCACCCACGGGCAGCTTCGAGGTGGCGTGGCGCTCAATGGCGGTCGCGAGCTGGTCGCGAGTCATCCCGCAGCCATTATCCTCCACGACCATGCGGGTCAGCCCGCCGCCTTCGATCGACACATCAATGCGCGTTGCCCCGGCGTCGAGCGCGTTTTCCACCAGCTCTTTGACCGCAGAGGCGGGGCGCTCAATCACCTCTCCGGCGGCAATCCGGTTGACGGTTTCAGGGGACAGGCGGCGAATGTCGGGCATGGCTCCACCCTCGCGATGGGCGCTGAGTCGGTCAAGCTTTGGACGCTTTATAAGACAGGCCAAGCCATGGTAGCCTGCATGCCATGACTGGAGATCCCATGAACGCCTTTGATAAAGATTTCACGGGTCTGGCGCAGCTGGAATACGGCGACGCCGACTATCTGATCCTGAAACCTGGATCCTATGTGTTGTGCGCCGTAACAGGCGAGCAAATCCCGATCGCGCAGCTGAAATATTGGAGCGCGGACTATCAAGAGGCGTACAAAGATGCGCAGACCTCCACCCAGCGCTGGCTTGAAAGCCATGGCGGGCCCGGTGGCGCGCCGGAGCCTCAGCGATGATCGAAGCGCTGATTTCACTGGCCGTTCTGGCCTCTCCGCCCGCTGACGGCGATTATGATCGCATGGCGGCCCTGATCGAAGAGTCGCTGCAGCCCGCCGCGCCCGACGCTCTGGCGGAGCCGATCACCTGTAGCGGAACGCACCGTCAGGGGGCGGCGCTGGTCTGCCTGACCGCCCCGGGGGCCTCTGTCAGTCTGGGCGACATCACGGTCACCGCCGATGATGAAGGCTGGGTGGTCCTGGGCCATGACCGCGATGCGGCCCCGGAAACACGCTTGCGCGTTCAAAGCGACACCCATGGCGTCTTCGAACAGACCGTCGCGGTGGAGCAGCGCGAGTATAATATCCAGCGCATTGAAGGCACGCCGCGCCGCTTCAATCAGCTGTCTGAAGAAGACGCCGCGCGCAGCCGCCGGGAAGGCGCAATCAAGGCCGCCGCCTATCGCTCGCGCTGGGACACGCCCGGCTTCACCACCGGTTTTGTGATGCCGTTGGAGGGCCGGATTACCGGCGTCTATGGCTCGCAGCGCTTTTACAATGGCGATCCGAGCCGGCCTCACTATGGCATCGATATCGCCGCGCCGTCTGGCACCGATGTGATCGCGCCGGCGGACGGCGTGGTGACGCTGGCCAATGACGACATGTTCTGGGAAGGCGGGCTGATCTTCATCGATCATGGCCAGGGCTTTACCAGCGCCTTCCTGCACATGTCCGGTGTGGACGTGGCGGTGGGCGATGTGGTTAGCCGGGGCGATGTGATCGGTCAGGTGGGCGCGGGCGGCCGCTCGACCGGCGCGCATCTCGACTGGCGGATCAAATGGCATAACCGCTATATCGATCCGAACGAGACGCTTCAGCTGGACGCGGCATCCTTGCGGTAAAGCGGTTTTTCGAAGCGGCGATGGACCCAGAACCACTGGGCTGGCGCTTTGCGGATATCGGCCTCGACGAACTGATTGACCTTGGTCACCAGCTTCAGAATAGCGTCCGGGTCGTCCTTGGCCGGCTTTTCGATCGGCTCATGCACGGTGATTTTAAACCGGGGCCCGTCCTTGCGCAGGATCGACATGGGCACCAGCGGGCAGTCATAGCGCAGCGCCATGCGTGAGGGCCCAGACGCGGTCATGGCCTCGCGTCCAAAGAAGGGCGCAGCAATCCCGTCATTCATTTTCTGATCATTCATCAGGGCGACCGACGCGCCCTGTTTTAAAGCCGCCATCAGCTCCTTGGCCCCGGTCCCGCCCTTGGGAGCAAGGATCTGGACGCCATAGGCCAGGCGCTGGTCGCAGATCCGCTTGTCGATGATCGGGTTATTGGCGTGGCGATAGGTGATCCGGCAATTTTTCATCGTGCGCACAATCGTCGCCGGCATCATTTCCCAATTGGCAAAATGACCGCCCACCAGAACCGCAGGCTGACCCTGGGCATCCAGCTCGCGCAAAATGTCCAGGCCTTCGGTCTCGATCTGGTCGCTATCTTCAGAGAAA
>JANQMI010000219.1 GCA_028280165.1 Oceanicaulis sp.
TCTGCATGCGCCCGCCGGTGCGGGGGGCTTGCGCTTTGGGCCCGGGCTAGCCGCCCTGCAGCTTGCCGAGTGGGCCAACACCGCTGCTGAACGCTTTACCCAGACAGGGCGCTTGGTCGCCCCGCCAGGCACGCCGCGGGGCCAGCGCGCCGCGATTGCGGAGGTATCGCGACAGCTGGAAGCCAGCCCTGAGCGCACCGCGCGCTGGCTCAATCAGACGCTTGATGACCTGCCGGCCGACGCCGCCCTGCGGTTTTTAAGCGGGGTTCCAGATCGATGGGATGGCCTGTTGGCGTTGAAGACGCGCTGGCTGAAGTCTTAAACCGCCTTGGGCCTCGCTGTGACAGCTTGGGGAGCAAGCGAGGCCCTGGCGCATTGTCAGCGACTTGGTGACGAGAGGGCGTCTCGTCATGGGTTAGATGCACAGCACTGCGCGATTGGATGCAGGTTTTTTTGGGGGGCCACCCCTTGTTGAAGTATCCGTATCATCCCCGCGCAGGCGGGGATAAGGAAGGAAATGGCACCGCAAAGGTGGGCTCTTTGCCTTTGAGGCTTACCAAACCCAACCCACACTCTCTTTCCCGGCGGAAGCCGGGATCCAGAGGGTGGCAAGCTCAGCCGTCATGGACTCTGGGCCCCGACCTGCGTCGGGGAAGAGATGGAAAGTGGAGCTGGCGCAGCCTAGACCACCAACCTCAAACTACATCTGGAGCCGGTAGCCACCGCTTTCGGTGATGATCAGGCGGGGTCCGCCTTTGGGTTCGATCTTCTGACGCAAGCGATAAACATGGGTTTCCAGCGTGTGGGTATTGGCTTCGCGATGGTAGCCCCAGACTTGATCGAGCAATTCCTCGCGGGCGACAGGCTTGCCACCGGCACGGTATAAATACTTCAGGATATTGGTCTCTTTTTCCGTCAGGCGGATTTTCTTCTCTTCGCCATCGACCAGCAGCTTCATGGCCGGCTTAAAGCGATAGGGTCCGAGCTGAAGCACCGCGTCTTCGCTTTGCTGGTGGCGGCGCAGCTGGGTATTCACCCGCTCCAGCAGGACCACAAAGCTGATCGGCTTGGCCAGGAAGTCATCGGCACCCGAGCGCAGGCCGAGCACATGGTCGGCATCGCCCGATTGCGCGGTCAGCAGAATGATCGGCGCAGTGACCCCGTCCTTGCGCAAGTGGCGGCACGCTTCTCGGCCATCCATGTCCGGAAGACCCACGTCAAAGATGATGAGGTCCACCGCTTCTTCCCGCGCCAAGTCCATACCCGGGCGGGCGGCATCGGCTGTCAGAACCGTGAAATCGTCTTCGAAGCTGAACTGCTCAGCGAGCGCTTCGCGCAGCGTGTCGTCGTCATCAACCAGCAGAATCGTCTTTTTCGTCATGGTCTTCTTGTCCTTCGGCGTCCCGTGCGCGCCGCTTTTCGCACCTTGCCTGCGCAAAGCGAGCCTTGCCCGATCTGGAGTGAAGCGCAACCGTTGTGCGCGTCTGACGTGTGGCGTGGACATAAGCCAAAAGCCGATCACTGGCGTCTCACGCCTTGGTGAGCGGATTGAACAATCCGTGAGCGGGCAGTGATCGGGCTGCGGTTTGACCCTTAGGCCGGGTTTGGCCGCGCCCCAAACAAGGCAGAGCCAACCCGCACCGATGTGGCCCCCAGCCGGGCGGCAAGCTCATAATCCGCGCTCATCCCCATGGACAGCTTGTTCAGTCCAGCCTCGTCCGCCAGGCGCGCGAGCAGGGCAAAATGCAGGGCGGCGGGCTCCTCCACCGGCGGAATACACATCAGCCCCTCGATCTGAAGCCCAAATTCACGGCGGCACCGATCCACGAAGCTCAGGGTCTCAGCAGGCGTCACGCCGGCCTTCTGGGCTTCTTCACCCGTATTGACCTGGACGTAGAGACGCGGCCGGCGACCGAGCTTGTCCATAGCTTTGGCCAGATGGGCCGCAAGCTTGTCGCGATCCAGCGTCTCGATGACATCAAAAAGCGCGACCGCATCCTCTGCCTTGTTGGTCTGAAGCGGTCCAACCAGGCGAAGCTCGAGATCAGAATACTGGTTGCGGCGCTCAGCCCAGCGCCCTTGTGCTTCTTGGACCCGGTTTTCACCAAAGACGCGCTGACCGGTGGCCAGCATGGCGTCAATCCGCTCATCGGGTTGTTTTTTGGAGATGGCCACCAGCTGGACCGAATCCGGTGAGCGCCCCGCCTGCTTGGCGGCGTCGGCAAGGCGGCTCATGATGGTGGTCCGGGCGGCGGCGATCGCGCCAGATGTTTGAGGTTCAGTCATGACAGACCCGACCTATGGCGCAGCGGCGCAGCTGGCAAGCCTTGCAGCCACGCTTGGAGGCCCGAGGGGCGCATTGCCTGCCTTTTTTGCCTTCACCGATCCAGATCGGACCCCCGATCCGGTGATGCTGGCTCAAAAGCTTCCCCCGGGCTCCGGCCTCGTCCTGCGCACCTTCGGCAAGCCGGAGATCAAGGCGATGGCCCCCACCCTCGCAATCATTTCAGAGTGGCGACAACTGACCTTTTTGATTGCCGCAGACCCGGACCTGGCGA
The DNA here is from genome assembly GCA_028280165.1 of Oceanicaulis sp. Taxonomy (GTDB): domain Bacteria; phylum Pseudomonadota; class Alphaproteobacteria; order Caulobacterales; family Maricaulaceae; genus Oceanicaulis. The sequence goes on from JANQMI010000219.1 coordinate 2,559, forward strand.
TCGCGGCTGGGGCCGACGGCGTGCATTGGCCACAGGCCCAGCTTTCAAAGGCGGCCAAAACCCGGTTTCGGGGCCTTCAAACCGCCAGCGCGCACAGTCCAATGGCCGTCAGGCGGGCCACAGGTCTGGTGGATGCGGTCTTCGTCTCTACAGCCTTTTCATCCCAGAGCCCGAGCGCATCGCGCCCCATGGGGCCTTTCAGGCTACAGGCCTATGGCCATCGATCGCAGCTGCCGATTTATGCGCTCGGCGGAATTAATTCGAAGACAATCAAGCGCTTAACCCACACCCAGCTCTCGGGCGCGGCGGCGATTGGCGCGGTGTCCAGTTAGGAAAGGCTAGAAGCGGAAAGCGCTCTCAAAGCGCAGCTCTGGCTGCTTGGTTTCGGTGTCTTCACCGAAAATCTCTTCTTCCGGCGACGTAAAGCGCAGCTGACCGCCAAAACGGAAGCGTTCGGAGAAGTCGTAGAAAGCCCCGGCGCTGATATCGTCGAAGCTCAGATCCTGGGGCAGTCGGTCTGATTCGGTATAGCCGAAGACCACACCCCAGCGATTACCGCCCTGAAGCTGGAATTCACGCTGCCGAACACCCCAAACCGCATTGGATTCAGACGGGGCAACGGTAAAGCGCTCATACCAGGCCAAGGCCGACGCGGTCCCGGTGCTGTCGGCTTCCAAGGGTCCACGCTGGAGCGGAGTGAGAACCGACTCCTCTGACGCCTCAGCGCCTTGGCTCTCAAAGCTCAAATCAGGCGTTGTCAGTTCAACCGTGGGCAGATCGCTGGCAAAGCGCACAACGCCGGACAGACGCATGGAGCCTTCGGACTCCTGCGCAACCGCGCTGACCGGCATGCCGATCAGCACTGAGCCCGCTAAAGCGAGCATCCATGGCGATGTTTTCTGCACGCGCGGCATGAAAACCCCTCAACGTGGCCCACTAAGCCGGACCATCACTCCTCTTATACGCAAAGCGTCGCAGCTTCGTAAGAGGATTGTCACGCCTGGGTGTGAATTCGGTAAAGGCCGTGTCAAAAACGCAACCCGGTCTCGATGAGCCCGGCAACACCGCCAACCTCATGGGACATAAGTCCGAGAGAAAACAAGGTGTTATCCCCAATCCAGCGAGACCCGCCAATAGACGCGCTGGTGCCCTGGATCTCGAAGACTTCACTGTCTCCGTGCGCGATTTCCGCACTATAGAGCCAGTCCCCCTGCTCAAAACTCACCGTGGCCGCCCAAGCCTCATAATGGCCAACCGAAAAGCCATCATTAGACCTCAGATGAGACACGGACAGCGTCGTGCCGGCATGCTCGCGCGCAATGTGGGCGCTGAAAATCCAAGGATCGTCATATTGGCTCAGTGCCGACTCCAGCTGTGCGCGCTCAAATGCGGCCCGCGCCTGTAGACGCACACCGGATGCCGGACTGCGCCGGTCAAAGCTGACGGCGATCGCCAGTACATCGCTCAAATCCGGGCTTATGACGTCAAGAGTTTCAGCGGGTCTGCAGATATCGACGCCGCAGCGCTGGGGGTCGGGCGTGTAGGAGGCGGACGCTGAGATCCCGAGGATGCGCCGGCTTTCAACCGCGAGACGCGGTGCCGGCGCGCTTAAGGACAGGCCGGTATGGGCCAAACCCCCTCCGGCCAAATCGACGATCGACCGGTCAGCGCGCGACAGCCGGAAAGCCGTCAGGGGCGGATCATTGGCATGAGACGCAGCAGTTTGACCCCAGCCCAATTGCCACTCGAGCCAGCGGGTTTTCAGATAGAGTTCCGCACCGGAGAGCTCAACGCGCCCTGAACCGGCATCAAGGCCTGGCGCACGCACAAAGCCGGTGGCGAGCCCGCTCAGGCCCTGGCCATTGATTTGGGGGCCCAAGGACAAGGTCTGGGAAAACCCGCGCCGCCCATCCCCAGAATTGGCAGCCAGCGCCGCGCGCACGCCCCACCGTTGACCCGATTGTAGGACGCGCTCGGCTTCGAATCGGTAACGCGCATCCACAACCGGTGTGTCCCGGCGGGCCTGCAGATCACCGCCCGCAAGGACGAGATCAATATCCAGCTCAGAGGAAATGTCATAGTCAGCGAACACGCCAGCGCGCGTTTCGCTTTGTGCTTCAGCAGGTTGGAAAGATGCCAGCGCGGCCGCGCTCCATAACGCCACGACAGAATGCCATACGGCGTCGCAGGGATTAGTCATGGTGCGCGGCCTCGCCGGTCGGCCCCGTCCCCCCGGACGTGCGTGCAGAGTATTCAGACGCGTCTGCGTCAGAATCAAGCAGCCGTAACCGTCATTCGCGTTTGCGCGCTTGAAGCGTGTCAGAAATGTCACGATCATTCCAGCGATCGCTGCGCCAGAACGGCTGGCCAGACGCTGAGACCATGGTATAGAGGCAAGAGACGCATCGCGCTTTGCGCACTTACTTTTTCAAGGCCTTGTTGGAGGCGCATACTATGAACTCCGCCCGCATGCTTCGACTGACGACCGCCCTTATTGGGGCAACGCTTCTGGTTTCAGCTTGTCAGTCTCGCAACGACGCGCAATCAGACGACGGCGGCTTTTTGGGCCTTATTCCCGGCTTTGGTGGCGGTGAAGCGGTATCTGAGCAGTCCGAAGCCGGCATTGGCGTAAACAGCTTTCTCTGGCGCTCTTCGCTGGATGTGCTGTCCTTCATGCCTTTGTCAGAGGTCGACCCCTTCGGCGGTGTGATCATCACTGACTGGTATGCCAATCCCGAACTGCCAACCGAACGCTTCCGCGCCACGGTCTTTATTCTCGATACGCGCCTGCGCGCCGATGCTTTGTCTGTGCAGATCTTCAAGCAGGTCGCCGCTGAGGATGGCCGCTGGGTGGACGCGTCCGTCGACCCGGCCACGCGCATTCAGATTGAAAACGCCATCTTGACCCGCGCACGCCAGCTCCGAATTTCGCAAATTCAGGACTAGTCCGCATTTGGAGCCTCGCCGAATGACCCAAGCCGGTCGCATTCTGACTGCCTTCGCCGGTGTCGTTATTGCGGCAGGTTTGAGCGGGTGTGGCTTCCAACCGCTTTATAGCGGGCCCGGGGTTCAAGCCCTGCCCGGTCTTGCGATCGACACGCCGAATGATCGGATCGGATATCTGGTCGAGGATGCATTGCGCGATTATCTCGGTGGTAGCCAAAGCCGCTATCGCGCTGAAATGCAAACAAGTTTTACTGAATCAGGCTTGGGTCTATCGGCCGCCGGCCGTGCGGGGCGCTTTCGGGCTGATTTGCGCGTGACCTACCGTCTGACAGGACCGGACGGCTTTGAACATGTCGGCCTGGTCAGCGAACCGGTCTTCTATGATGCCCCCAGTGACCCGTATGCCTTGATCGCGGCTCGGGCCGCCGCCGAAGAACGCGCCGCTGAGCAGGTGGCCGAGCGCCTGGTGCTGGAGTTTGCGACCGTCATCCAGCGCGCTGAAGACAGGCTTGAGCCTTGAAGCTTAAAGCCAATGAGGTCGGCCGCGTCTTGAAGTCTCCTGATGCCGCCATCAAGACATTTCTGATTTATGGCGAGGACACCGGTCTGGTGCGCGAACGCGCTGAGCAGGTCTCCAAGGCGCTTGTCCCGGACCTGGATGACCCCTTTGCCGTGACCCGGCTGACCGAGGAGGACTTAAAGTCCGATCCAGCCAGCCTCGCAGATGCCCTGGCAGCGTTATCGATGACCGGCGGGGATCGATTGGTCCGACTTCGGCTGTCCGGCGACAACGCAACAGCCGCTGAAATCATCACAGCCGTCGACAAGGGCGAGATGGTCGCCGAAGCCCGTCTGGTCATTGAGACCGGCACGCTGCGTCCCACGTCCAAGCTTCGCAAAGCCGCCGAAGCGGGCAAGGTGACGGTCGCCGCGCCGTGTTACGCCGATGGAGCCCGGGATTCCTTGGCGCTGGCTGAGGCCGCGTTTGAAGCCGAAGGCCTAAGCCTTGCCCCGGATGCCCGAGCCATGCTGGCCCCTTATCTGGAGGGTGACCGCGCCCTTGCCCGATCCGAGATCGAGAAACTGATTCTCTATAAAGGGCTTCAGAGCCAGCGGGGCGGAGAGCCCGCCACCATTCAGGCCGAAGACATCGCGGCGGTGTCCGCTGTGGGTTCGGAGGCAGCGCTCGATGCCATCTTGGAGCCGACCCTGGGCGGTAATCCGGCGAAATCCGATCTTGCTTACGCGCGGGCGCTGTCGGCCGGAGCCAATCCGGTTGGTGTGTTGCGCATGCTCCAGCGCCGGATCGACCAGCTGGATGTCTTCCAGGCCTCGGGCGGAGATGCGGGTGCGATGGCCCGCACCGGCATTCCCAGATTTGGGCCTGCTGCGGACGCCTTTCGCAAAAGCACACGGCTGTGGAGCGGGCGGCGCCTCACTCAAGCCAGGCGGCTGGCTTTTGAAGCCGAGCGCGAGGTCAAGCGATCCGGAGCTCCGGCCGAAGCGATTGTCGGCCACCTCCTGCAGCGCCTGGCGCGCGTCGGAGCAAGCAATCGCTAACATTTTTTAGTGTTGTTTTTATTGGGGAAAATAGCGTCATGCGATTTTCAGAGTCGCTAACCTATACCGCTACGCCAAAATGAAATTCACCGCGTCTGAGCCGCTGCGACTTTCGCGTCAGTAGCTCGATCCATTCCCGTCCTGGGTGAGGCGGCGGCAGACATCGTCGAGCTGGTCCAGCGATTTGAATTTTACGCGGACCTCGCCCTTTTCGCCGGCATGGATGATTTCAACATCAAGGCCGAGCCGGGAGGTGAGGTCTGCTTCCAGGGCCCGAGTGTCTGGATCCTTCACCGCGCTCGGGGCCTTGGCCCCCCCTTTGGTCTCAATCCGCCCGGTAGCCGTGCGCGCCAGGGCTTCGGCGGCCCGAACCGATAAACCGTCACGCACAATCTGCTCGGCCAGGGCATCCGGATCGGGGGCGGTTTGGATCGCGCGGGCATGGCCCGCGGTGATATCACCGGCTTCGAGCCGTTTCAAAACACCCTTTGAGAGCACCAGCAAGCGCAGCGTATTGGCCACATGGGCCCGGGACTTGCCCAAGGCCCGGGCGACTTCTTCCTGGGTATGACCAAAAGTCTCGATCAGCTGACGCAGGGCTCGCGCTTCTTCAACGATGGACAGATCGGCCCGCTGGACATTTTCGACAATCGCGATTTCCAAGGTGTCGCGGTCGGTTAGCTCACGAATGATACACGGGAGTTCATGAAGGCGAGCGCGTTGAGACGCGCGCCACCGACGCTCGCCGGCAACAATCTGGTAGCGCTCGGTTTGACCGTCGAGCGGGCGAACCAGAATGGGCTGAAGCAGGCCCTTTTCCGCAATGGATTCAGCCAGCTCTGCGAGCTCGGCTTCGGTGAACAGCTTGCGCGGCTGATCCGGGTTGGGCTCAAGCAGCTCGACCGGAAGGCTCCGCAGACCGGTCACAGGTGCGCCGGTGGCCGCATCCTCATACTCACGGGCGGCCTCGACCGCGTCGCCTTCACCCAGAAGCGCAGAAAGGCCCCGGCCGAGGCCGCGGGTCCGGGGTTTGTCGTCTGAACCACTCATGCCGGCGTCAATTCACCTTCCGCGCTCCGCTCCTGGCGCACCACTTCGCGGGCAAGGCCGAGATAGGCCTGCGAGCCCGCACATTCGAGATCATAGAGGATGACCGGGCGGCCAAAGCTGGGGGCCTCGGAGACCCGGACATTGCGCGGTATGACCGTGTCATACACCTTGTCGCCGAAATGCTCGCGCACATCGGCGGCGACCTGGCCGGACAGATTATTGCGCTTATCATACATGGTTAGCACAACCCCTTGAATAACAAGGTTTTTATTCAAGTTGCTGCGAACAAGCTCGATGGTGCGCATCAGCTGGCTAAGGCCCTCCAGCGCAAAGAATTCGCACTGCAAGGGCACCATCACGCTATCGGCGGCGGTCATGGCGTTGACGGTCAGAAGATTCAGCGAGGGTGGGCAATCAATCAGAATGTAATCACAGCGCTGACCGGCCTGTTTCAGAGTGCGACGGAAGCGCTCCACTGCATGGCGCAAGCGATAAGAGCGGCGCGGAGCGTTGGACAGTTCCAACTCTGCGCCGGATAGATCCACATCCGAGGGGATGATCGCTAAGCCTGGAACATCGGTCTCAATGAGCGCCTCTTCCATGGGCTTTTCGGACACCAGAATATCATAGCTCGTCGCCGTGCGCTCTGCCCGCGCGACGCCCAGACCTGTGGAGGCATTACCCTGGGGGTCGAGGTCCAGCACGACCACTTTCTGGCCAATGGCGGCGAGCGCGGTGGCCAGATTGATCGCGGTCGTGGTCTTGCCCACCCCGCCTTTCTGATTGGCAACGGCGATGACTTTAGGCGCGGCGTTTTGAGTGTCAGACACGGTCAAGAGTCCTGATCTTGAGAAGCACGGCCTCCGAGGACGTCAGACTCGGTATGACCTCTTCCTCAAACGTCCAGCTTTTGCGCGCGACGGTCAATTCCTCATTGAAGTTTCGACCCTTCGGAAGCAGAGCGATGGCCCCTTTTTCCACAAAGGGATGGATATAGCCGAGCAATTTGGTCAGCGGGGCCATGGCCCGGGCCGTCACAATGTCTACCGCAGGGACGTCCGCGATCGCTTCAACCCGGACCGGCAGGACGGTGACCGGGGCCTTTGTGTGCTCAGCCACGGACTTCAAAAAGGCGGCTTTCTTGCCAATGGATTCCACAAGACTCACCGAAGCGCCTGGCCGATCCCGATCCATCAAGCCAAAGGCAATCGCCAGGCCTGGGAATCCAGCCCCTGATCCCAAATCCGCCCAGCGGGATGCATCCTGGCCTTGGGTGAAGACCTGCCAGCTATCCAAGGCGTGGCGATACCAGAAATCGTCCAGGGTGGAGCGGCCCACCAGATTGGTGTGGGCGTTGGTTTCGGCCAACTTGGCCCGCCAGAGATCGAATCGGTCGAGTGTTTCACGTGAAACACCGGTGTCGCGCTGGAACTCAGCCGCACCGTATGGGGCTTGGCTCATGCTGATTTTTGCTCGCTCGCCCGCCGCTTCAAATGGGCCAGCAGGGCGGTCAGCGCCCCGGGTGTGACCCCTTCGATGCGGGCGGCCTGGCCCAAAGTTGCGGGCACCGCCGCTTCAAGCTTCTCACGCACCTCGTTGGAGAGGCCGCCAACGGCAGAATAATCGAAGCCTGAGGGAATCCGCACACCCTCATCGCGCTGGAAGGCCAGAATGTCGGCCTGCTGACGCTCGATATAGCCGTGATAGACCGCATCGATCTCGATCTGCTCGGCGACGGAAGGTGTCAAATCCTTCAGCTCCGGCCAGATGTCCGAGACCTGGTCCCAAGAGATTGCCGGATAACTCAACAGCTCAAAGAGATCGCGGCGCTTGCCATCCTGATTGACCTTCAGGCCCTGCTTGGTCGCCTCAGCGGGCGTCAAGGTCAGCTGCCGGGCGCGATCGCGCGCTTCAGACAGGGCTTCGCGCTTGGCCGTCCAGGCTGTTTCACGTGAAACACTCGCCGCCCCCAGGGCGATCGCCTTATCGGTCAGGCGTTGGTCGGCATTGTCTGCCCGCAACGTCAGGCGATATTCCGCCCGCGAGGTGAACATGCGATAGGGCTCCGTCACGCCCCGGGTAATCAGATCATCGATCAAAACGCCGATATAGGCCTCAGACCGGTCCAGAATGAAGGGATCTGAGCCCGCCGCAGCCAGCGCAGCGTTAAATCCCGCCATCAGACCCTGGGCCGCCGCCTCTTCATATCCGGTGGTGCCATTGATCTGGCCCGCGAGCCATAGGCCTGCCATTGCCTTGACCTGAAGCGTGGCGCACAGCTCACGCGGATCGACATAATCATACTCGATCGCATAGCCATAGCGGCGCACCTTCGCGTTCGCCAACCCGGGGATGGTGCGCAAAAAGGCGTCTTGGACCGCGGCCGGCAGCGAGGTCGAAATCCCATTGGGATAGACCGTATCGTCATCCAGGCCCTCTGGCTCCAGAAACACTTGATGGCTGGTGCGATCCTCAAAGCGGACCACCTTGTCCTCGATGGACGGGCAATAGCGCGGGCCTTTGCCGGAAATCCCGCCGCCATAAACCGCCGACTGATCGAGATTATCCGCAATAATCTGATGGGTGGCTTCAGTGGTCCTGGTAATCCCACAGGAGACCTGCGGCACGGAGATGCGATCATTGAGGAAGGAGAAGGGCACCGGATGCTCATCGGCCGCCTGCATCTCCAAACTCGCCCAATCGATGGTGGAGCCATCCAGGCGCGCCGGTGTTCCCGTCTTCAAACGGCCCATGCGCAAGCCCAAACCATAAAGACGATCGGACAATCCAATGGCCGGTTGCTCGCCGTCCCGGCCCGCCGGGATGCGATCCGCCCCGCGATGGATCACCCCTTTCAGGAAGGTCCCTGTGGTCAGAACCACTGACCCAGCGCGGTAGGCCTGGCCGTGCGCATCGATCACGCCGACGCAGCGCTGATCCTCCACCAGCAAATCCTCAACCGCAGCCTCGGCAATCGTCAGGGCCTCGATCGCCCCGAGCTCAGCCTGCATGGCTTCGCGATAGAGCTTTCGGTCAGACTGGGTGCGCGGACCGCGAACAGCCGGACCCTTGGACCGGTTGAGCAAGCGGAATTGGATGCCGCTGGCATCGGCGATCCGGCCCATAATGCCATCGAGCGCGTCGACTTCGCGGACCAGATGGCCTTTGCCCAAGCCCCCAATCGCCGGGTTACAGCTCATCTCACCAATCGTCGCGGCTTTATGGGTCAGCAAAAGGGTCTTCGCCCCCAGGCGCGCGGCCGCATGCGCGGCTTCACAGCCGGCGTGACCACCCCCGATAACGATGACATCCCAGGTCGTCGCCTGAGCGGTTTTGAGGTCGCAAATATCCATGGATCGTCCGGCCATCAGCGCGATGCCCCAAAGGCGGATCGCAGCGGATCGCTGATATAAGGGTTCAGCCCCTCAGAGTCGAGATGTCAGGCGGGCGAGGTGCCCCGCTATTTGCCGATACAAAACTGGCTAAACACCCGGTCGAGCACATCCTCGACATCAATACGCCCCGTCAGCGCCTCAAGGGCTCTTAGGGCCAGATGGATTTCGGCTGAGGCGAGCTCGGGCGCGACGGCCAGCTGGGCCCGCGCAGCCATCAGATGATTGAGGGCGCGAGACACGCCCTCACGATGGCGGGCCCGACTGATGGCCGGGGCCTCGCGCGCGCCAAGACGGGCCACGACACGGTCTTCCAACCAGGCTTCGAGCGCCTCAACCCCCAACCCTGATTTCGCCGAGATGGGAAAGTCTGTCACACCCTTCACACCCACGCCGGAGACCCCTGCCAGATCCTGTTTATTCAGCGCCAAGCCATCCCCGGGCTTCAGCTTCGTCAGCACCTCCGGCTGATGTGTTTCACGTGAAACATCCACCACGCCAATCCGCAGATCGGCATCTTCCGCCCGCGCCAGCGCCCTGCGTATGCCTTCGGCCTCCACCACATCCGCCGCTTCGCGCAGTCCGGCCGTGTCCGCCAGAATGACCGGGAATCCCCCCAGCACCAGCCGCACCTCCACGACATCGCGTGTGGTGCCCGGGATGTCGGTAACGATGGCGGCCTCGCGCCGAGCCAGCCGGTTTAAGAGTGACGACTTTCCGGCATTTGGCGCGCCGATCAGCGCCACCACGAATCCGTCCCTCACCCGCTCCCCGCGATGGTCGTCATCAAGATGATCTTTGACCGCGTCGATTAATGTATTGAGCGGTGCACCGGCCGTTTCACTGAGATGATCGGGCACATCCTCCTCATCCGGAAAATCAATCTCACCTTCCAGGGAGGCCAGGATGGTGATCAGGGTTTCGCGCCAATTGGCATAAACCGACTTCAGCGCGCCGGTCATCTGGGCAAGCGCCTGGGCCCGCTGGCCTTCTGTCTCTGCATCAATCAGATCGGCCAGACCTTCGGCTTCGGTCAGATCCAGCTTGTCATTGGCAAAGGCGCGCCGGGTAAACTCCCCGGCCTCTGCGGCACGCGCGCCCGCGTCTGACAAGGCTGACGCCATGGCAGCCACAACCGCGGGTCCGCCATGGATGTGAAACTCCGCGCTATCTTCCCCGGTAAAGCTGTGCGGGCCTTGGAACCAGATCAGCAGCCCTTGATCGATCACAGCGCCATCGGCGGACCGGAAGGCCCGAAGGCTGGAACGCCTGGGGTCTGGCAATGAGCCGGCAAGGGCCTCAGACACCGGGCGCGCCCGTGGACCACTGACCCGGATCACACCGACACCGGCTCGGCCGGGCGCGGAGGCCAGCGCATAAATGGTGTCGGTCATGCGGACTTAGGACTTCGTTCCCGGCTTGGTGGCCGCCTGACTCATCAGACCCATCATCTGCTTTTGCCATTCCCCGCCGAGCGTCATCCAGTTCTTCATCAAGGCGTCCGGCTCCATGGAGTCCATATTGCCGGTCATCCGCTTGGCCATCTCATCCACCAGCTGTTTATTCAGTATACTGACATCTGGCAGACCCATGAAGGCGCGGGCTTCTTCTGGCGTGCACTCAATTTCGATATTGACCTTCATGACGGCCTCACTTTTCCTGCCACCCCGAAGCGGGCGTTGAAACCAAGCTTACGCCGCTTCACGCCCGAAACAAATCTGCGAGCGGAGGCGCATATCATGACCGGACAGGAGATTAGCATTCAGGGCCCGGACGGCGCGTTCATGGCCTATGAGATGGGTGACGGTCCCGCCATCATCGTGCTCCAGGAGATTTTCGGCGTGAATGCCAATATGCGCGAGATTTGCAGCTGGCTGGCCGGTGAAGGCTATCGCGCCCTGTGCCCCGACCTGTTCTGGCGGATCGAGCCGGGCATCCAGCTGACCGACAAAACAGACGCTGAATGGGCGCGCGCGTTTGAGCTTTATCAGGCCTTTGATCCCGCTGCAGGGGTCACGGACATTGCTGCGACCATCGCGCACGCTCGGGCGACGGGTGCGCAGACCGTGGGCGCGATTGGGTTCTGCCTGGGCGGGTTCTTAGCCTACCAAACGGCCTGCCATACCGATGCTGATGCCAGCGTGGGCTATTACGGGGTCGCGATCCAACGCAGCCTGGCCGATGCCCAGACGATCAGCGCACCGCTCATGCTGCATATTGCCGGCCAGGACGAATTCGTTCCGCCAGAGGCGCAAGCCCAGATCCACGCCGCGCTGGATGATCACCCCCAGGTCACCCTGCATGATTATCCAGACCGCGATCACGCCTTTGCGCGTGAAGGCGGCGCGCATTATGACGCCTCTGACGCCAAGACGGCGAACACCCGCACCCTCGCCTTTTTGAAAGAGCACCTGAGATGATCCGCGCCCTGACCGCTTCTGCTTCTGTTTTCATCCTCGCGGCCTGCGGTAGCACGGCCTCCACGTCGCCTACGACTGCTGAGCCAGAGGCCTGGCTGAGCGACGTCAATCTATCCGCCTATATGGACTGCGTGCGCGAACAGGGTGTCACCCTGCTTCAGGCCCATCGGGCGGGCGATCGTCCTGGTGCGGCCGAGAATAGCATTGGGGCGAGCTATGCCTCTTTCATCGACGGGGCCGTCTTTTCAGAACTGGATGTCGGCCGGTCCAGCGACGGCGTGCTCGTGCTGATGCATGACCGCACGGTGGATCGCACCACAACGGGCACCGGTACGCTGACCGAGATGACCTATGCCGAGATCGCTGCGCTGAACCTTGTCGATGTGGAGGGCACGCCGCTGGATGAAGTGGCCCCAACGCTGGAGGAGATTCTGGACGCGCTGGACGGGGTGGGCATCGCGCAGATCGATCTGAAAGATATCGACATGCCCACGATTGCGGCGGCCATCGAAGCCCAGGATGCGGCTCATCGCTCTATCGTCATCACCTATACGATCGAAGACGCGATCACCCTGCACAACGCCCTTCCCGAAGTGATGATGTCGGTGGGCATCCGAAGCCTCGATGATCTGGCGACGCTGGAGACGGCTGGCGTCGATCTGACCCGGGTGCAGGCCTGGCTCGGTCTGGGCACGGGTAATCCTGAGCTTGATGCGGCACTGGCCGAGCGCGGGATCGAGACCAGCTATGGCGATTTCCGCGCCGAACGCGATGGCAGCGTCGATTACGGCGCGATGGCCCGCAATGGGGCCGAAGTGATCAGCGTCGATGATGTGCCGGCCGCTGCGGCGGCGCTGGATGCGGCCACCCAAGCGCGCGCCGTGCTGGATGCCTGCCCGGCGGCGCGAGGTTAGTCCGCCGTTGCGCGCTTCCAGCTGTCAGTGGCGCGCAAGCGGTCGAAATAATCACTGACCGCATCGGGCACCACATGGAATTGCTTGGTGATCTTTAGCAAGAAGAGCATATAGCCCAGCGACATGTCGGCCAGGGTCAGGCGGTCACCGGCAAGATAGCTGCGCGTGCCGCCCTCCAGGCCCCGGTCGGCCAGAAGCTGGAGCTGGCTGGCCACCATATCCAGCGCCCATTTCGCCATGGCCGGATTACGGTGCTGCTCGGGCAGCAGCGCGACATGGGCCAGCATCAGATTGATGCTCATCGACATGGTCGCTTCGCCAAAGTGAAGCCATTCCAGATAGCGCGCATAATCGTCTTCGTCCGGCCCGACCACCAAGGGTGACGGCCCATAACGATTGGCGAGATATTCACAGATCGCCAGCGATTCCAGAATGACCGTATCGCCGTCCTTGAGCGCCGGCACTTTCTGAAGCGGGTTGATGGCCTTATAGGCGTCTCCGCCCACATTGCCCCGCGCCTCGCCCATGACGGACAAACGCTCGAGCTCATAATCGAGACCCATCGCTTCCAAGCACCAGCGCGGACGGATGGAGCGCGACTGCGGGGCATGGAAGAGAACCAGGTGTGGAGCATCAGTCATAAGCGATTTCCTTACAATTTTTGTTTGCAGGCCTTGCAACCAGGGCGCAGAGTAGCGCCGGTCAATCAGAGTGGGAGGGCAGAATGGCGAGTTTTGCTGGCGGGCGCATCCGGATTTACTGCGGTCCCCCCAGTTGCGGCGCACCCGATGACCTTTTAGAGGCCATTGTCGATTTTATCGATGGGGCGAAAGACAGCCTGGCCATCGCCGTTCAAGAACTGGAGTCCAAACCCATCGCCCGCGCCATCGTCCGGGCGGCCCAGCGCAAGGTGCGCATCCGAATGGTGCTGGAGCAGGATTATCTGCGCGCCGGTGAGCCGGCCAGCGATCCCTTTGATCTAAGCGAAGCGGTGGAAGATGAGGAAAACCGCGCCCTGCTCGCCGCCCTATTGCGGGCCGGCGTGGATGTGCGAGCAGACTATAACCCTGCAATATTTCACCAGAAATTCATTGTGCGCGACCCCGGCGAGCGCACCCGCGGGGTGTTGAGCGGATCGACCAATTTTACCTGGACCGGGGTTGGTGTTCTCAATGACAGCCCAGCCCACAAAGGCAATCTCAATCATGTCGTCATTATCGAAGATGGATGGCTGACCCGCGAGTTTGAAACCGAGTTCAACGAGCTTTGGGACGGCACATTTGGCAAGACGCGCCACCGCCATGATGCGGCTCCGCGCAATTGCGTGGTTGGACCCAGCCATGCCCGGGTGCGTGTGCGCGCGATCTTCGCCCCCGATCACACACCTGAACTGGAAATCATGAAGCAGATTCTGAAATCCCGGGAGCGCATCGACTTCGCGATTTTCACCTTTGCCCAATCCTCTGGCATTGATGACGCCTTCATCCGGGCCGCGGACGCCCGGGTCAAAGTTCGCGGGGTGTTTGACCGGGCCCAGGGCAATCAGGCCTGGGCGGCCACCAAGCTTATCGCTGAAGCGGGCGCAGACGCCCCCGCAGACCGCAAACCCGAGGCCTATATCATCAAGAAACGCAGCGATATTGCGCCGCCGAACAACCGGGTCGGCAAGCTGCACCACAAGCTGATGACGCTCGATGACCAGGTCGCGATCGCCGGCAGCTTTAATTATACCGCGCCGGCCAACCGCCTGAATGATGAAAATATCCTGATCCTGGGCGACCTCCATGAAGACGACCCCGGATCGCGCGCCGAACAGGGCCGGATCGCAGAGTATTTCCGCACCGAGATTGATCGCATCATCACCGACCTCGCCGAGCCGGTTTAGCGCCGGATTGGCTGGCGGGGGCACGGGAGAGGCCAAAGCCGACCCTCCCCCTCTTTCCCGACGAAAGTCGGGACCCAGAGATCATGAAGCGCTGCACTTGACGGCTCTGGACCCCGGCCTTCGCCGGGGAAGAGAAGAGGGTAGTCGTGGAAAAACGAGGCTTCGATATCCTCCCCTGCTTGCGGGGGAGGTGTCAGCG
>JANQMI010000221.1 GCA_028280165.1 Oceanicaulis sp.
GCTCAGCCGGTTTGACCGTAAGGCTCCAAAGCTGGAGCCTCAGCCGGCCTAGGATGTGACCGGAGCGCCCCATGAGCACGCACAAGCGCGGACCCTGGACGATCACCGCCCAGCGTCAGGCCTATGACAATCGGTGGATCCGCGTCAGCGAGTATGACGTGATCCGCCCCGACGGCGCGCCCGGGCTCTATGGGGTCATGGAGCCTAAGCATCTGGCCGTTGGTGTGGTGCCGATCTTTGCCAATGGCGACACGCTCTTGGTTGGGCAATACCGCTTTGCGATCGATGAATATTCCTGGGAGTGCCCGGAAGGGGGCGGTGCCCCGGATGGCGATCCATTGGACGCCGCCAAACGTGAGCTGGCCGAGGAGACCGGCTATACCGCGTCGCACTGGTTGGAAATCAACCGCTTCGCGGTGTCTAATTCGGTGACCTCTGAACGCGGGCTCGGCTATCTGGCCTGGGAGCTGAGCGAAGGCGAACCGGACCGGGAGGGCAGTGAAGCTGACATGGTTGTGAAGCGATTGCCCTTTCATCAGGCCCATTTAATGGCCATGTCTGGTGAGATCGCCGATGCCTTCTCGATCCTGATGCTGGGCAAGGCCGATTATCTGGCGCGCACAGGTGCGTTGCCTGAGCGTCTCGCAAGCGCCATGCTAATGCGCTGAAGTGTCAAGGAGGGCCGCCATGAGCCTTGCTGAAAGCCCGATCGATTTGAACGAACGCGCGTCTCGCGGATTGCAGGACACGGTTTGGTCCCGCCTGCGCTTCGAAGCGGCCACGGCGGCGGCGGCCGAGCCCATGCTGGCCAGCTTTGTGAACGCCGCGATCCTGCGCCATGACAGCTTCGCCACGGCTTTGACCCACCGCATCGCGGCGAAAATGGCGGACCCGCAGCTCGATGTTCTGCAAATGCACGACGTGGCCCGCATGGCGCTCCAGTCTGAGCCTGGGCTCGCCGATCAGGCCGCCGCCGACATGCTGGCGGTGGATGAGCGCGACCCGGCCTGCCAGTCGCTGCTCCAGCCCTTCCTCTATTTCAAAGGCTTCCACGCGCTGATGTGCTACCGCATCGCCCATTGGCTCTGGCGTCAGGGGCGTGAAACCCTGGCCTTCCATCTGCAAAGCCGGTGCAGTGAGCGCTTCGGGGTGGACATTCACCCAGCGGCTCGAATTGGCTGCGGGGTGATGATCGACCATGCCACGGCCGTCACCATTGGTGAGACGGCGGTGGTGGGCGATGATGTCTCACTGCTGCACGAAGTCACCCTGGGCGGCACGGGCACAGAGCATGGGGACCGCCATCCCAAGATTTCCCGCGGGGTGTTGATTGGGGCCGGTGCCAAAGTGCTCGGCAATATCACCGTCGGGGAAGAGGCGCGCATTGCCGCTGGGTCCGTAGTTTTAAACCCAGTGACCGCGCGGTGTACCGTGGCCGGGGTCCCGGCCAAGCCCGTTGGCGGGCCGTGCGCAGAGCCTTCACGGACCATGGATCAGACTTTGTCCGGGGGCGGCTGAAAAACCGCTGCCGTCCTCCCATTGCCCTTTGCGTGACGCGCGTTAGGCTGCGCGTCGACGAACACTCTTTTAGTAAGGAGCGCCGCACATGGCTGCACCCGTTTTCACCCGTCCTGAAGCTGCCAAAGTTGAAGGCTTTCTGCGCACCAAGCTCAATCCGGAGCTGAAGGTCCAACTGCGTCAGCGTGCGGACGAATGTGCCGAAATCTATATTGGCGCAGAGTGCCTGGGCGTGGTGTCGAAAAATGTCGAAGAGGGTGAAACCTCTTACTCCTTCGAAATCACCATTCTGGACATCGACCTGGAGGATATGTGATCCGCGCTTAAGGCGGACCACAGCTTTTCCATGGTTTTGCGCGTCGACGCTCTGGCCAAGACTTTCCCCGGTGGGGTCAGGGCCGTGCGCGATGTCAGCTTTACGGTCGGCCCGGGTGAACTGGTCGCTCTGGTGGGCGAATCCGGCTGCGGCAAAACCACGACGCTGAAATGCATCAATCGCCTGCTGGAGCCTAGCTCGGGCTTGATCGAGATTGAAGGCGAAGACATCAGCGCGTCTGACGCGGTCACCCTGCGCCGCCGCATTGGCTGGGTGATGCAGGGCGATGGCCTGTTTCCCCACCTGAGCGTTGCGCAGAATATCACCGTCACGCCCCGCCTCTTGAGCTGGGACGCCGCGCAGTTGAGCGCGCGCGTCGATGAGCTGCTCGATCTGGTGCGCCTGGACCCCGATGAATTCCGGGATCGTTTGCCATCTCAGATGTCCGGCGGTCAGCGCCAGCGGGTTGGTGTCGCGCGGGCCCTGGCGGCGCGCCCCAATCTGATCTTGATGGATGAGCCCTTTGGGGCCCTGGATCCGATTACCCGCGATGGGCTGCGTGAAGATGTGATGGCGCTGAAAGCGACATTGAATTTCGCCGCCGTGCTGGTCACTCATGACATGGCTGAGGCCCTGCTGACCGCAGACCGCATTGCGGTGATGGATGCGGGCACCATTATTCAATATGGCACACCGGCTGAGTTGTTAGCGGCACCGGCAGGCCCGCTGGTGGAGCGCATGCTGGAAACGCCGCTGCGCGAGGCCCGGCGCGTCCGCGATCTGACCGAAGGGGCGGGCCATGTTTGAGGCTTTGCCCGACCTGATCGAACAGCTTCCAGCTTTCCTCGGCGGCCATCTCCAACTCTCGGTCGCGGCCTTGGTCGCGGCCCTGGTGGT
The DNA here is from genome assembly GCA_028280165.1 of Oceanicaulis sp. Classification (GTDB taxonomy): domain Bacteria; phylum Pseudomonadota; class Alphaproteobacteria; order Caulobacterales; family Maricaulaceae; genus Oceanicaulis. Next base: position 2,732 of record JANQMI010000221.1, read on the forward strand.
GTCTCTGCCTCTGGGCATCGCCGCGGCCCGAAACCCGGCCATTGCCACGCCCGCTCTGACCGTGGCCAGTGTGATGCAGACCATTCCGGCATTGGCCTTGCTGGCCCTGATGGTGCCCATCCTGGGCGGAACGATTGGATTCGCGCCGGCCTTTGCCGCCTTGACGCTGTATGGCGTGCTGCCCGTGCTTAGAAATACCATCGTCGGCTTGCAGGGCGTGGACCCAACCGTGCGCGAAGCGGCCCGGGGTGTGGGCATGAGCCCGGCCCAATCGCTGGTCCAGGTGGAGCTGCCTTTGGCCGCCCCGACCATTGTGGCCGGGGTGCGGACCGCTACGGTGTGGATTGTCGGCGCGGCCACGCTGGCGACGCCCGTCGGGGCCGCCAGTCTTGGCAATTATATCTTCTCTGGTCTGCAGACCCGGACCTGGGCGGCTGTGATCTTTGGCTGCCTGTGCTCCGCCGGCTTGGCCATCCTGATCGATCAGCTGATCCGGGCCATCCATGAAGGCCTGGAAGCGCGCCGGATGGGGCAGGCGATCCTGGCGGCCGCAGCCGCGGTTCTGGTGCCAGCCGCCGCGATGATCGGGGCGAGCCTGTATCAGGCCCCGGTCGCGAACAATGCTGTGGCCGCGCGCGCCGAAGGCCCGTCGGTTTTTGATGTGCCGGTAACGATCGGGGCGAAGTCTTTCACCGAACAATACATCCTGGCCGACGTTATCGAAGCCCAGCTCGAAGCGGCGGGGGCGCAAGTGCGGCGGTTGGATAATCTAGGCTCCACGGTGGTCTTTGACGCGGTCGTGTCTGGCGAGATCGATGTCTATATCGACTACACCGGCACGGTTTGGGCCAGCGCCATGCGC
>JANQMI010000027.1 GCA_028280165.1 Oceanicaulis sp.
GCCACGCCTACACCTTGTGATTTTACCCAAAGCTCGCCACGGTCGTATTCGCGGGACGTGCAGAAGCGCGCCTGCCGGTCCTGACCCAAACGTGAAGTGTGCCATGCCTCAGCTCAAACCTATCCACCTCTTCATGGTGATTGGCCTGGTGTGGGCTGTGGTCGCCGGCCTTTTCTTCTTTCAGGACCGGCCCGAGCCCCCGGAGCTGTTTGACGCGGTTCAAACCCGGGAATTTCGCATGGGGCTCTATACCCGCGGACGGGAATCCTGCATTGCCCTGGCGAGCCTGGATCGCTTGGACGTGCTTGTGGTTGGCAATTCCCATGTCTATTCGGGCATCGATGCAGAGACCCTGGCGCACACATTTCCCCGCCGCCGGACCGGAGTGTGCGGGCTGGGCACGTTTCGCCCCGAACGCTTCACCGATCTGTTCGAATACTTAGATGCCTACGCGCTCAAGCCGCGCCGCATCATCCTGGTCGTCGATCCGTATTTCATAGCCACACCGCTTGCCGATGAGGATGGCGCAGCGGTTCGGTCGGTTTTCTTCGATGAGGCAGTTCGCGGCCCCTTCCTGGCCAACTGGAAGGCCGCGCGAGACGCACAACAACCGCTGCTCGGCCAGAGCGAAGCGGACATTGATGCGCAGCTGCGCTACCACGCCGCCCAGTTGCAGGCCCTAGACCGCAACACTGTCGAACGGATCATCGCTGAGCACACACTTGGCCACGAAGCCTATTCGGAGGGGTTTGTCTCCCGCCTCACCCTGAAACCAACTCTAGAGGCGGAGCTGGCCGAGCTTTGCGAACAGATACGGGCGCGCCGGATTGATATCGACCTGCTTGGTATTCCAGGCGGCCCTTACGCCCTGGTCGAGCACAACCACGATATCAGCGGGATTGCCCTTGCCGACGCGGTCAATCATTTCGCCGAGGCGTTCCCCTGTGAGCGCAGATTCGTCAATCGAACGCTCAACGCATGGGGCTTGGATGTGCGCCACAGGCTTAACCGTCCCATGGACGATGGATTTGACTACACTGTGTTCTCCGACGTCGATGCCTTTGCTGACCGATATGCCGCGCTTCCCAGCAACCGGGCGCGGACTTTGGCCTATGACACCAGCCACTTAAACCGGCTGGGAACCGTCCTCTTCACAGAACAGGCATTGCAGGCGCTCAATGAGCGGTAGCGAGGACCGTCACCGCGCCCCGCTACACCGTCATTGAAGTGCCTCTATAAATCCGTGCGCGATAGCGGGAATCCTGGGAGTCCGGCAAGGGTGCTCCAACCAATAACACCGCCGTGGTAAATCGCTTCAGCTCCTCGGCATGTTCCGCTTCATTGCGCGGTTCTTCTGACCGGACACGGCGCGTCAGATTGATCTGATTGGTCGGCACATTGTGGACCAGACGCTCGTTTTCTACCGCCAGCGTTGCAGTGAAGGCGTGCAGCGTCGTCTTGATGAAATTCGCCATCTCGAACGCCGCCGTGCGGGTGCCGTAAGGCACATCCGGTGTCACCAGAACCAGCTGGCAGCCATCATAGAGCGAGGCTTTGCGCGACACGCGGAAGTGGCGCGTAAGATTGTCATCGACGACTTGGGCAAAGTCTTCTGGTGCCAGCGGATTGTCATCGTCAAACAGGCGGTCGGGCAGAGCGTCGCCGGGTATTGAAACCACCGTTGTGGGTCGGCCCCACTTGGCCAAAGCCTTGTCCATGGCGCTTTCCAGGCCATCACCGGCAACGATGACGTGAACCACTTTGGCCGCATTGCTATCCATAAGATCGGTGACCGCCTTACCGCTGGCTTTGGAACGCGCCAGCACAATCACCGCGGCAACCTTGCATTCGGTGATCAGCCGATCGGCGGTGGCGGAAATGTAGTCGGCCAGGTGGTCACCCACAAACCAGACGGTCTTGCCTTCCAGCTTTTCAAGCCGCTCCTGACGCGGCCCACCGAACAGCTCGCGCTCCACCGTGGACCGCTCCACATTCAAACCGCCAGACGGCATGAAAGTCTCGCCGCTCACGGCACGGTCGGCCAGGTAGAAGACGGTCGCTTGGGCCACATCGGCTTCGGTGGGCATGGCCCCCAGATGCAGCTGAGAGGTCACGCCCTTGCCAATCTGTTCGGCATTGGTGTTGATCAGGTCCGAAGGCAGGAAGGGCGCGTCATCAGGCGGCGCGATCTTCAACCAGTCGCCGCCGGTCACATCGCCCCATTTTTCTGACGTCAGCAAATATCCTCCGGTATGCAAGCGCGAGATTAGCCGCTCTGCCAGTGACGGCGTGAGCAGGAATTGATCCCAGGTGCACACCCCGTCGCCCTGGCGGGCAAACTCTAGCGCTAGCTTGCGCAGACCATCCGGGGCCATCATGTCGTGGGACAGCGTGCCTGCGGTGTTATGCGCCAGGCGCGCCAGCACTGTGTCCAGCTCTGCACCTTCACGCACGGCCTTGATCACCTCAGCATAGACCGCATTGAGGCGCTTATTTTCCAGGATGAGGCGCGCGCGGCGCTGGAACAGGCCCGGACGTCCGCCGGTACCGGACAAGCGGTCGCCATCGACCGGACCCGGCGCAATAGCGTTATACTGAATTTTGTTCGGCCCCAGATAGCGCGAAAAGCTTTCCACCATGGCCCGCTGTCCGGCCTTGGACACCGCGTAATCGGCCCGGTTGGGATAGGCGACAGCCCGCAGCTTCTCTCCGCCAAAGTAAGACGAGACATTCAGGACATACCCACCGCCCTGCTCTTTCATCAGCGGCGCGGCGTGGTGGGCCAGAAAATAATTGGACGTCAGATTGGCGTCCAGCGTGAAGCGCCAGGCCTCCAGATCCATGTCGACGACCATGTCTTCCGCGCCCGCGACTCCAGCATTATTGATCAGGTAGTCGATCCGGCCCCACGCCCCAATGGTTTCGTCGAGCGCGGTCTTCAGCGAAGCAAAGTCGCTGACATCCACATCGGCCATGATGCGCACGCGGCGCTCCACACCCGAAAAGCCGATATCGCGCAGCTCTTCAATGATACGCTCGCGGGCCGCTTCCAGCTCGCTCTTGCGGCGGGCGACCATCATCACCTTGGCCCCGGCCAGCGCGAGCAGGCGCGCCACCTGGCCGCCAATGCCGGCTGAGCCGCCGGTAATCAGCGCCACCTTGCCCAAGTGGAGCCCGGTAATATTCTCCGCAAACCCAACCATGGCGGTGGAGGAGCCGGTCTCTTCTCCAATTTTTTCAGGGACATGAAGGTCAATTGCAGCAACCTTTTGTTCCTTGAATACGATCCTCGAGGCATGGCCTGCGGCAAAGGGGAGATTTTCAACCTCCCGGTTCGTATAGCGGATGATCTGGTTGCCCCAGACGGCCTGGCGGGTCCGGCCGGCCTCCTCATCGACCCGCGATTCATCGCGCCAGATACGCACCAGCTGGGTGATCCCGGCCGATAGAACACGGCTATAGACATCACCCACCCCGTCGCCTGCATTGGTCAGGAAGACACAGCGCGGCGGTTGCGGCAGCGCGTTGATCGACTTCCAGTAGCGCGACAGAGTCCGCGCAGCCGCCACCGATCCGGTGAGCTCCACGTCCATGAATTCATTGATGGTCGTATCGTCGGCATCCAGCAGCGCGCCAGCAAAATAGCGCGGCGGTTTCACCGGCATCACGATCGCGCTGGAGATCGGGCCCTGTTCCGCAGTGTATTCCGCCAGCAATTCCGACATCTTATCCGCTTCCAGACGGTTGAGGCGCATAATGGTCAAACCTTCAAAATCGTCTGAGATATTGGCCCGCGCCTGGGCCTGCGCAGCATCGGCCTCACGGGCTGTGCCCAGCAGCACGCGGGCCCCGCATGCGATCTGAGTGCGAGCCACTTCCAGCGCCTCATCCCATTTTTCACCGGCGAGGATCAGCACCGACAAGTCCGCGCCATCCAGCGTGCGCAGGGACGGGCGCGTCATATAGGTCGAGCGGCTCTCCTTGGCCGCACTCATGCCGTGCGCCACATCAACCTCTGCGCCATTCAGCGCCGTGCTTTCATCACTGGCGAGAAATAGGCAGGTCTGGGCGATATCGCTGGGCGTGGGCAAGGTCTTCTCAGGGGCCGCGCCGTCTACACTGCGATTGAGCGACATACGGCCCATAAAATAATCTGCCGTGGCCCCTTCTGGATTGCCCTGAACCTGGTCCATGGCGGCAAAGACGGTGCGGATACGATCGCTCTCGATGGGGCCGGGAAAAACCGTGTTCACCCGTACCCCACGCGCGCCAAACTCGTGCGCCAGCTGTTTCGATAGCGCATTCAGCGCCGCCTTGGGCACCACATAGGCGGTCCGCCCGTAATAGCGGGTGTGGGAGAAGATGGTGGAAATATTGATCATCGACGCGCCTGGGGCCATCAGGCCTGAGGCGGCCCGAGCCAGATTCCAGGTCACCGCCAGGATGTTGCGCATGGCATCAGACACGGTCTCGACATCGCCATTCGCCGCCATCTCGTCTTTGGTGAGCGGCACATTATCCAGCGTCTGTTTTGGACCGGCCGAACCCGCATTATTGACCAACACATCAATGCGGCCATGATTGGCTTTGACCTCGTCCAGCGCGGTGCGCACCGACGCTGCATCACCGCCATCCAGCACCGCGACAAAGACTTGGTCGGCCGCCACGCCGGTCTCTGAAATCAGGGCCTCCCGGGCGGCTTCGATCCGGTCGCGCGTCCGGCCCGTGAGGATCAGCGTTGCGCCTTCACGCGCGAAGCGCCGTGACATTTCACTGCCGAGATTGCCGGCTGCCCCCGTGATAAGAACCACTTTGCCCGAGAGGCGTCCTGTCGTGTCGCTCATATCGGTCATCTCCAAAACATCAATAATTCAAAGACCTGGCGCTAGTTGCGCTGGGTCGAGGCCCAATATTCAAGAAGTTCATCCCGGGTCCGCAGGCCCGGGGCCGGCAGGGCGTGATTGACCACATAGGTCGCGCCCGAATGGGTGTTGTCCCACATGGCTTGGTGGGCCTGCGGCAACGCCTCCCATGCCGTCAGGGTTGGCTCGGTCACATCCAGCAGGCCGGCCGCGATCATGGAATTCATGACTTCGACCTCATGGGCGTTACACAAATGAGTGCCCAGGATTGATGCGGTCGGCATCAGGATTTTGCGCTGTCGGGTCCAGACCTGAGGGGCGTAGAAGGTGTAACGCCGACCTGCCATTTCCTCGGCATACACCACGCGGCCGCCAAAAGGCCGGACCAGTGAGGAGGATACGCCCAGCGTATCCACTGCGGCGCGCTCGATGACCAGATCCGGGGCTCCGCGCGGATTGCCTGGCGAACGCAACAGCTTGCCCACCGCAGAGCCAAAGGGCTTCAACGTTTTCTGCTGATAATCGCGCACGCCACGCTTGAAGGCTTCCGTGTCGGTTTTGGAATCGGCCAGGCGGGGCAGGCTGGTCGGCCAGTCAAAGTCCTCACCGCCCCGGCGTTTTAGCGCCTCGATACTGACCACGCCCTCCACCGCGTCTTCCAAACCCAGCGACTGCAGGAATTCACGCTGTGCATTGGTATAGGCCACCACCGCAATGCGCGCTTTGAACAGGCGCGCGGCCTCGATCATCTCAAGGCCCTTTTGGTCGGCCAGATCGGTCGTGCCGGCACCGTAGTAAAGCAGTACCGACTCCCCACCGCGCAGCTCGGCGCGCGCCAGCATGTCTTCAGGCGAGGCTTGGCCAGTTTTGCCCATGAAGGTGAAGTGATAGCCCGACGAGGCCCCATAAAAGGCCAGCGATCCGCCTTCGGCGAGCAGCTGGAAGCTGCGCGGGAAAGCCCGTTCTCCGGCATGGCTGACCACGAAGTCGGCCAGCTTGCCCTCATTCATGGCCCGATAGCGCTCCAGGATCGGCTCGCCGGCTTTCTCCCAAGCCAGAGCCTCGTCTGCGCCATCTGGGACCGGCGTGAAGGCCTCGGCGAAGGCCGGGTCCTTGCGGTTGATCGCGCCGACCGCACCTTGCGAGCCCACGAAGTCGGCCCGCTCTTCGCTGGAGACCAGACCGGTGGCGGCCAGGCCTGTTCGGATCGAGCTTTTTAGCGCATCGAGCCCGGTTCCGGTGGCAGACCCTTCCACGAAAATCGTGTGGCCCGGCGTAATCTGGAGCGTAGTGAACAGGCAGCGCGTGATCGTGCCCAGATTCAGCGTATAGGCCCCGGCCTGCTCGAGTGTCAGATCGGCGGGCGGCTTATGCAGCTGTGGAGCTTGGACATTGAGGAATTGGGCATGGCTACCGGTCTTGGTTTCATAGCCTTGGATCGCGAAGCCCGCATACATCGGATCATCGCCCGCCGCCGGAGCCAGTAGATCGCTGGTGCCCGAATAGACATTGACCAGATCGCCGACCTTTAATCGTCCTTGCGCCTTGGCTTCGGTGCCGAGCGCCGCAATGAGGGCAAGCCCGCCCGAGCCGGTGATCTGCACATCCTCGTCATGACCATCAAAAGGCGAGACCGGGATACCCGTGAGCGCCCAGTTATCGTTGAAATTCACCTCACTGGTCAGCATGTAGACCAAGGCCTCATTGGGCTCTGGCTTGCGGACCGGGACGATGAGTTCCTTTTCATGGGTCGCGGGCGGACCAAAGCGCGGCGCACCGGTGTCGGGGTCGCGCGCAATGCCAAAGGCCAGCTGATAATCCGGGATCGGTGTGACACCGGGATAGAAGGGCGCACCGACCGGCAGAAGCTCGCCGGACTCAATCATCGCCGCCTTGCGGGGCTCATGCTCAGCATCGATCCAAACGCCATCGCGGCGGACCGGCAGCGGCGGAGCCTGCTTGTCCATGAAGAGTTGAATGCCCGTCTTACCGCCTTCAGGATCGACAATGGCTTCGGCAAAAGCCTCAGCCTCTTCTTTCAGGCCAGCCGCCATGCCTTGGGTCCATCCGGTCCGAATGGCACCGAGCGCCCGATCCCCAGCCTTGTCCCGACCGGCCCATTTCAGCTGGGCCAGAATGCGGAGGATAAAATCGTCCAGCACTGCAGCGGCGAGATCAGCCTCGCCCGGCTTGTGCCACCGTTTGGTCGCGGCTTTGCGAGCGGTAAAGGCTTGGCCCAGCGCGCTATTTTCAGGATCCCAAACAAACTCACGGACCGCCGCATGGGCGACAGACAGGGCGTCCTTCGCGCCTTCGGCCAGGCGGTCAACTGCGCCCAGCGCCCGCGCAGCCTCGGCGTCAATGGCCCGACCGCCCAGAATGAGATCGAGCGCATCCCGCAAGCCGGTCGCCGGGTTCCGGTCCGCCAGCAGGCGCGGCAGGCGCTGCGTGCCGCCATAGCCCGGCAGAAGGCGAAGATTAATCTCCGGCTGACCAAAGCGGGCCGTGCGTTCAGCGATCCGATAATGACAGGCCAGCGCGAATTCCATCCCGCCACCCAGGGCTACGCCCTGGATTGCCGCGATGCAGGGCTTGCCCATCTCTTCGATCTTGGCGAAGGCAAGCTGGGCATTATTCGGGAGCGCCAGAGCTTCAGAGACGGTGTTCACCTCCTCAAGCATCTGGCGAATATCAGCGCCCGCCACGAAGCTGGCCGAGCCGGATCCGGTGAAGATCACAGCGACGACATCGTCCTTGCGGCCCAGATGCTCGACAATGATGCCCAGCTCGTCGATGGCGCGCTCGTTCAGCGCATTCACGGGCGGATTGGTCACCGTGACCGTTGCCACCCGCTTACCCGCTGTGACCGTATTGTACTGGATCAGGAAATAGCGATAGCGCTCGAACAGGGCCTGATCTTCAGACAGCTTCTGACGACGCTGCCAGGCCTCGACCACGCGTTTCAGCGCGTCCAGACTCTCAGGATTGCGGAGCGTCGTGGTGTCCCCCACCGGTCCACCCTCGACGATGGCCCGGACCATGCGACGCATGTATTTGCCGCTGCGCGTTTCGGGAAATTCCGGCACTTCCAGGAAGTCGGACGGAGCCGCTACGGCACCCTTTTCGGTCCGCACCAGATTGGTCAGGCGGCGCTTGTCATCGATAGTCAGCTTTTGACCGGCGGCCGGCGTGACAAAGGCAAGGGGCGTAACGCCTTTTTCTCGATGCGGCGCGCCGATGACCAGCACATTGCCCACAGGCGAATTGGGATCGAGCGCTTTGTCACGCAGGATCGCGCCTTCAATCTCTTCGGTCCCAATGCGGTGGCCGGAGACATTGATCACATCATCAGAGCGGCCATGCAATGAGAAAGACCCATCGTCATGGGCGATGGCGAAGTCACCCTGCGTGTAAGCCCATGCGCCTTTCCAGCGCCGCCAATAAGTGTCGCCATAGCGCCCCGCATCGCCGCGCCAGCCTTTGCGAACGCTCGCGGTCCCGTTCTCCACCTCAATGGCGAAAGCTTCGGTATCGCCCCAAATGGTGCGCGCCAGATAAGGATAAGGCAGCGCGATGACGATCTCGCCCTTTTCACCCGGACCACCACGCCGGAATGCAACGCCCTCATCATCGCTGCGAATCAGCGGCGCGATCGCCGTGTCCACGGTGCCGGCGTCGGCATCCTCTACCCACACATCGCCGACCACCCAGGGCAGCGGATAGGTATGGGCATCGGGCCTCAGCGCGAAATCACCATTGCCGTAGAAATGAGTCCAGACGATGCCACCATGCTCAGTCGCCCAATAGGAGTTGATATACCAGGGGGTCACATGTTCCATGGCGAAGGCCTGGACCGCCGGGGATACCGGCTCGGCACAAAAGGTCGCCACCTTCAGCGAAGACAGATCATACTGCTGGATATCACTGAGATTTTCCGGGTTCTGCATCACCGATTTGAGGAAGGTCACCCCAGCTTTGAAAAGCGTCACACCATGGCGCTCAATCATTGAGGCAAAACGGCCCGCGTGGGGGAAAACAGGGGAGCCTTCGGCGATCACTGAGGTCACGCGCGTGAGAAGCGCACCGGCGATCAAATAGGACTGACCGGTAATCCAGCCCGGATCGGCCACCACAAAGAGCACATCACCAGGCTTGGCATCAAAGGACACCGCCATGGTCGATGCCACGCCTGCGCAATATCCGCCGTGGACGTGCACCACACCTTTCGGCTTCCCCGTAGATCCAGACGTGTAGATGATGAAATTGGGGTATTCGGCATCCACTGGCAAAGGCGGGCAGCTGGCCCAAAGCGCGCGCACAAAATCGGTGTCGGACAAGTCCAGGAGCGCGGCTTCATCGGCGACGTCAAATCCTGCCTCGCGCGCGCGCTTCAGCAGCGTATCCAGCGCCGCTGTGGTTAGCGTGTCGCTCCATTTGTCGCGGGTGGGATTCCAGCTGAGATCGGCCTGGCCGGTATGCTTGGCGACAATCACCGCTTCAACACGATCCGGGGACTCCACCAAAGCCGCCGCCGCCGCAATCCGCAGACGCGCGGCCTGTTCGGCATTGATCGAACCGGTCTGTCCCATTTCGCTGAGGGCCTTGCCCACACCGCGCATGACGTCTGAGCGCTCCACGGTGACTTCACCGGCGAGGGTTTCATCGACCGCTGCCAGGATATCGTTTGCGTCTTCGGTGCTGATCTGAAGCGCGGGATCGCGCAGCGTGGTTTGGAGGATGGATTTGGCGACCGAGACCGCGATGAAATTGTCGAGCGCAGGATCGGTATAGCTGGGCTTAAAAGGCACCAGCTGAGCGTTGCGATAGCTGCCGTCAGCGGTGATCACCACCTTCGCGCCCGCATCGGCAATCCGATCTGACAATGTCTTGTCGCTAAAGCCTCCAAACACCGGTGTGTAGATGATGCCCAGACGTTTGGCCGCTTCGGTCCAGTAAATCTGCTCGGGGATGTTGGGCATGTTCAGCGCGATGCGGTCACCGGCCTTCAGGCCCAAACCTTGAAGCGCCAATGCGCACTTCACGCTCTGAAGCATCAAGGCTTTACGGCTGACGGTGAATTCATCAACCGGGCCGCCACGCCCATCATTGCTGGACATATTCCAGCGGTCGCCCTCAAAGATCAGCGCAGCTTCATCGCCATGACCGGCCAGAACATGGCGATCGACTTCATTGAATGCGGCATTGGTCAACGCGCCTTCGAACCAGCGCCAATTCGGTGCATCGTCGGTTTTCAGCGCGACATCCCAGGGCGCGAAATCTGCTGGGAGGTCCAAGGTGACCGGCGCGCAGGTTTTGGTGTCCCATCCGGTCCAGGCATTGGCCTGCGTATCGAAGAAGGCCCAAACCCCGGCTTGACCCTGATCGGGTAGAAACCAGCAGATATGCCGCTTGGCGAGATCGCCATGAAAGGCCCCCGGATCGGCCAGGCATGCGTCGCGCATGGCTTGCCAGCTCGCGCGATCCACAATCGTATTTCGCTGAGCCGGGACAGGCGTAATTGCGCCGTCGCCAATGGGTGTGAATTCGGTCATACCAAGCGTCTCCCCGGGATCGCACCTATCGCGAAATAGGTCGATAATCGGCGGTCCCCATGCGCGGACCGATGATCGGAGAGGGTGCTGGCGTCCTCTTCTGGGCAAATCGTTAGCCCATACAGGGTGCGACGTCCAGTCGCACCCTGATGATATTTTTTCAGTCGGCCTGCCGAGAAAGAGCCCAGAGGGGTGTGCGTTCGCCCCTGCCGGTGGCGTTTAGTCTGGAGTGGTTACCACCCCATGCGCACGCCGGCTCTGGCCCCGACTTTGCCGGTCTGATCGGCATAACCCACAGCCACATTGGCGGAGAAGCGATGGTCGATCCGACGTGCAGCGGACAGCGCCAGAGCGTTCGATCCATCGAAATGACCCCAGTTCGCCGTGAAGGCCACCGTCTCATTGGCTTGCAGCCAGGTTGAGCCGGAAAGCGCATTGGCAATCGCGATCCCGTCCGTGTTCTGAGCGATCTGACCGGCATTGCGCGAGGATTGCAGCGCCAGTTGCTCAACGCTGACCTCCAGGGCC
>JANQMI010000168.1 GCA_028280165.1 Oceanicaulis sp.
GACCGACCTCGCCCTGTCCGAAAACTTTGAAGAGTTTCTGACACTGCCCGCCTATGGGAAGATTTTGGAGGCTTAAAACGCCACCCTCTTTCCCAGCGAAAGCTGGGATCCATGGATGACAACGCACCGCGTTTGACGGCTATGGGCCCCGGCCTTCGCCGGGGACGAGAGACGTTTCAGCCAGACGCTTCCCTTCCCTTAAGGGCCGGATGGGGCAGGAACGCCGCGCCAGCAAAACTGAATCTGTTCTTCTCTGCCCTGTTCTCTCTTTCCCGACGCAGGTCGGGACCCAGAGCCCTAGAGCGCCCAGCTTTGTCATCTTCTGGGCCCCGGCCTTCGCCGGGGAAGAGAGAGTTCTGGCATTCGTCCCTCTTCCTTGTGGTGGTTGAACGGTGAAGCCGATCATCGCGCCGAAGCCTTGCTTCGGTGAGTTTGGGGACCTTACAACTCACGCCCTCGTCATTCCCGCGCAGGCGGGATCCCAGAGCCTTGAAATGCTGCGCTTTGCCACCCCGGGGTCCCCGCCTGCGCGGGGATGACGAAGAAGAGTTGTGGCTTCACACTCTTTCCCAGCGCAAGCTGGGATCCATGGATGACAACGCAGCGCGGTTCATGGCCTTGCCCCCTAAACAGCAAAAGGCCGGGTCTGTTGCCAGCCCCCCCCTTCGCGTCCTCCCTGACCGGCTTTTGCCGTATCAGGCGACCCTAGCTTACCACTCGGTGCGCAGGGTCAGGCCCCAGGTGCGCGGTGCACCCAGGAATGCCATATAGCTGGCCGTGCCACGCGGATCGTTGGACGTCCCCGCGCCACCCCGGCTGCCCTGGGCAAAGGCGTCAAACGCCACCTGAGCATAGGTCTCGTCGGTGAGGTTACGGCCCCAGGCCTCGATCGACCAGGCTCCGTCCTCACGGCCAATGCCAACACGGGCATTCACCAGGGTGAAGGCATCCTGGACTTTCTCTGGGTCGAGGTCAGAGCCGGTATTGTACTCAGACACCCAACGGGCATCGGCAGCCGCTGTGAACAGGAAGTTTCCGAACACGGTGCGCTCATACAGAGCCTGACCGGTCAGGAAGTGTTCCGGCGACAGCGAATAGGCTTTGCCCTGAATGGCGTCCACCAGCGGGTCACCGGTATTCACCGTGGTGTACTCGGTGTTGACGTTGGCGTAGCCAGCCGAGATGTCCAGACCCGGGACCGGCGTGGCCCAGAACGCGTCCAGTTCAATACCGTAGGATTCAGACTCTTCGATGCTTTCCACCACAAAGGCCAGGCCATTGAAGGTGTTGAGCTGGAAGTCTTCGACCTGCTGGAAGAAGGCATTACCGTTCAGCTGCACAACATTACCGAACAGCTGCGACTTGAAGCCGATTTCCCAGGAATCGATGATTTCCGGAGCAAACTCGGTGTTGGAGTCGGTGTAGCCGGTCGCCGCATTGGCTGGGCCGTTGAACTGACGGTCGAGGTTGAACCCGCCCGCTTTAAAGCCGCGCGAGAAGCCGCCATAGACCATGGCATCGTCGCTGATGTCATAGGTCAGACGCAGCGTACCGGAGAACTCCTCATCGGACCGCTCGCGGTCATAGCCGGTCGCGTCCAGGCCGGACCGGGCGTATGGCAGACACAGGGTCGGGGCCAGAGCGGCCAGCGGCGAGCCCGCAAAGGCTGCAACCGGGTTCCATGCGGTCGCCGGGTTGGCGTTCGCATAGGCTTCCAGGATCGAGCAGCCCGGGGTCGGCGTGGTTGAGAAGGTCGCAAACACATCCTTGGTTTCGCTGGTGTAGCGAAGACCGGCCGTCACCGACAGATTTTCGGTGAACTGATAGGTGTTGTGGGTGAAGATCGCCCAGCTTTCAGCCGTCTGGTCATAGATGTCCTGGTTCGGACCCGAGCCATCGGGGAAGAAGGAGCCCGGTGCCAGCGGCGTGTAGCCCGGCAACCCTGGGACACCCAGGAAGCCCAGCGCCAGACCGTTCAGCGTATCGGAGACGAAATTCGGGTTTGCACCGCCGGATGCGACCAGACCCAGATAGGTTTCCCAGTCAGAGCCAAAGCGCAGCGCATCACCCAGACGCAGCTCTTCATGGGAGAAGAAGCCGCCCACCAGCCAGTCGAGATTGTCCGTCTGGCCCTGCAGGCGGATTTCTTGGCTGAAGCGGGTCAGGTCGGTGAAGTTGTTTTCCGCATCCCGGAACGCCAGGTCAGCGGCGGTATAGTCGATGTCCTGGGCGCGGCGGTTCTGCCAGTTGCGGAAGGCCGTGACCGTGGTCAGCGTACCCACCGGCAGCTCGAAATCGAACTCAGCGGACACACCCCAGTCTTCGACCTGCTGGGTGTATTCACGGTTGGAAAACGCCACGCGGGCTTCCGGATCCGCCGGGAAGCCAACGCCTGCGCCGACCGCCGTGGCTTCGGTGACACCGCCGACCAGGAAGGCCCCCGTGCCAACATAGTCATAAGACACCGCCGAGCAGCACAGCTCATCACGCTCAGAATAGTCGGCGATGATCCGACCGGTGACGCTTTCGGACGGCGTCCAAAGCAGCTGGCCGCGAACCGTGGAATAATCCTCGGTCTCAGAATCGCGCACGTCGTAATTCGGATCCTGGTCGAGCACCAGGCTGGTGAAGCCATCACGCTTGGCGTCCACGCCATAGATGCGGAAGGCCAGCGTGTCTTCGATCAGCGGGCCGGTGAAGCCCAGAGCATAACGCTGATACCCGAAGTCACCGACCGTGGCTTCGAAGCTGCCGCCATGCTCGAAATCAGGAGCCTGGGTGATGATGTTCAAAACACCGGCAGAGGTGTTCTTACCAAACAGGGTGCCCTGCGGGCCGCGCAGCACTTCGATGCGCTCCAGCTCACCCAGGTCGCCAAAGCCCACGCCGTTACGCGAGCGGAACACACCGTCGATATACACACCGACCGAGCTTTCCAGACCGAAGTTGTCGCCCACCGTACCAATGCCGCGAATACGCGCAGTCGTGATGGTCTCTGCCTGGGTGGAGGTCACCATCAGGCCGGGAGCAATCGAGATCAGGTCTTTGATGTCCTGAACGCCAGAGGCTTCCAGCGCACCAGTGTCGTAGGCCCCGATGGAGATCGGCACATCCTGCGCGCTTTCCACACGCTGCTGAGCGGTCACATTGATGACTTCAACCGTGCGGCGCTCACCACCACCGACCTGGTCAAAGACCTGGGCCTGCGCAGCAGTGCTAAGGGCAAGAGTGGACGCCGCAGCAAATAGGGCTGAGCGCGTGAAACGTGACATCATGGCGATGCATCCTCCAAAAGCGGTGTTTTCATTTGGTCGTCAGTTCGGCTTTGCTGCACTGCAGCAAGCATCTCACTGTCAACATTGACTGATTTGCCCCCGCACTTGAAGCGGAAGCGGCAGTAACTGCAGCGCTTCGGAGCCGTTTCAGGCAGTCGCCAGACGCATTTCATAGAAGTGTTGCAGTGGAAGCACGCCCTTGGCCCAGAAGGGTTTTGCTGCACCCGCGAAGGCTTAGCGAGTGTGGCGGCGTCCCAGCGCGTTACCAGATGAAAAGGAAAACCTGTCACCCTATCCTTCCTGACCAAAGAAGAGGGCGCGTATGGACGACGCGGTCATGACTGAATTGAAGCGCCGGCTAGCCAATGTCGATCGGCTGGATGTGAGCCGCTATCAATTCATCAATATGGAGCGTCTTCAAAAGGCGGCCGGCGCAACCTGGCCCGCCATGCGCAACCGCGTCTTTCTGGCGACCCGGTCCATGATCGAACGCCGCGTCGCCGAGGACGATCTGATTATCCCCTGCGCCACCGGTTATCTGGTGATCTACGCCGCTCTGTCCGGCAAGCTGGCGGAAAAAACGACGGCGCGCATCCGCGACGAAATGGAACGCTTCTTCCTGGGCGATGAGGAACTGGCCGCGCTGAATGTGGAAGCCTTCTCTGAACAGCTGAGCCTGGCTGAATTTGAAGCCGCGCTGGCCGGCTCCGACATCGAATTCATTGATGATGGCCTGCCCCAAGAGCCGACCGAAGCCCCCATGCCGGGCCCAGGGGCACCCTTTCACCGCCTGGAATACCGCGCGGTCTGGGATGCCCGGAAAGAGGCCGCAGCGAGCTATTTCGTCGTCCCCCGCTCGGACTCCGAAACGCCGGTCTTTAAACCTGACAAGCCCGAGGCCCGTCTCGAATTTGATCTGGATGTGCTGGAGACCGCGGCTCTGGCGCTCGAGCGTCTGATGGAAGCTGGGTCGCGGTGTGCGATTATCGCGCCGGTGGGCTTTGCCAGCGCCGCCATGGCGCGCGCGCGATCGCAATATGTGACCGCATTCAGCCGCTTGCCGGAGGCCTTGCGCCCGCTGATCTGGCTCAGGCTGGAAGATGCCCCTGCGAGCGCGCCCGCCTCGATCATGGCCGAGACCGGGCGCATCCTGCGCGGCCAGACGAGCCATCTTTTCGTGGACGCCGGGCTTGATGCCCTCAGCCTGAAAATCCAGGCGGAGGCTGGCGGTCGCTTTGTGGGCAGCACGCTCTCGCCAACCCTGGGCGCGGTGCCGCGCGCGGACCTGGATCGTATTGTCGCGCTCGCACGTCGTTCAGGCGTAACGCCCTATCTGGATGGGGTGCATCGTCACGAGGATTTACGCCCCACGCTGGACGCGGGCATTAGTCTGATCGCAGGGCGCAGCATTGGTATTTTTGACACGCCGCGCGCGCCCTTCCGGCTCACACGCGAAGCGCTTTTGAAGCGCGCTCCATAAGCCCATCTTGCCGCCGCCCCTTCGCGCGCCCTACCTTCTCTGACAATCGGTGCCCAAAAGGGCGCTCATCTATTCGGGGAGAAGAGATATGGCTTTGCGTTTCAGCCTGGGCCTGGCCGCGAGTGTCGTGCTGACCGGTGCGGCGGCCGCTAACGACATGGACGGACCGCTCGAGTTCGCAGATGTGTTCAGCTGGGAGATGGCCGCTGGTCCTCAAATCAGCCCAGATGGCGACCAAATCGTCTATGTGCGCCGGTCCAACGACATCATGACGGACCGCACCCGCAGCGCGCTGTGGGTGCTGGATTATGACGGGTCTGGGCACCGCCCGCTTGCCAGCGGCTCGGCCGGATATTCCAGTCCAACCTGGTCGCCGGATTCCTCCCAAATTGTGGCGGTCTCTAGCCAAGAAGGTGAAACCACACTGGTGAAATTCTGGCCGTCGACCGGGCGGCAGGCCCGCCTCGCCGAATTGCCGTTCGGGGCCGGCAATCTGTCCTGGTCGCCCGACGGCCAGTGGATTGCCTTCACCATGTTCACCCCCGCCCCCGGCCCACAGGTCGATATTGGAATGCCGCCGAAACCGCCGGGTGCAGAGTGGGCCGCTCCTTCCATCGTCGATGAGACCATCCAGTATGAGTTTGACGGCGTGGGTGAAATCCCTGACGGCGGATCGCAGATCTATATCCTTTCAGCCGAGGGCGGAGCGCCACGCCGTCTGACCAATGCCACCGACGGCAATATCTCCGGCCTGTCCTGGCACCCGAACTCACAGGAAATCCTCTACAGCTGGGGGTCGCGCGAAGACGACGGCTTTGACTTCAGAAAATCAGACATCTGGGCGGTATCGACCTCTGGCCATAATCGCCAGATCACCGATTTCCCGGGCTCGGAAGGCAGTCCACGCCTGTCCCCTGATGGCGCAACGCTCGCCTTTCTGGGCGAGGAAGAGCGCTATGAATCCAATGTCGATGCCAATCTTTATGTGATGGATGCCGATGGCGGCCAGGCGCGCCAGCTGCTTGCCGATCTGGACCGTGGGATCAGCCAGATCGCCTGGACTGGCGACAATGCGCTCTGGGTGCGCTTTGACGATCAGGGCAAGACTGTGCTTGCCCGCACCACGCTCAATGGCGGCCTGGATCGCGTGACGGAGGCCATTGGTGGGACCACCTTTGGCCGGCCTTACACCTCCGGCTCTTTCAGTGCGTCAGACACTGGCCGCTGGGCGGCCACCCTGGCCAGCGCCTATGACCTGGCTGATGTGGGAGCCGGCAATCGTCGCGGCGGCCGCGAACTGACCGACTTGAATGCCGATACGCTGGGCCTCACCGAATTGGCTGAGGTGGAGCGTATCACCTGGCAGAGCTCTGCGGATGGCCGCGAGATCGAGGGCTGGGTCGCCTACCCGCCGGGCTTTGATCCGCAACAGCAATATCCGCTCATCCTGGAAATCCATGGCGGCCCGCATACCGCCTATGGTCCGCAATTCTCCGGTGAAGTGCAGCTGTTTGCCGCCGCCGGCTATGTGGTGCTGTACACCAATCCGCGCGGCTCCACCTCCTATGGTGAAGACTTCGCGAACCTGATCGACAAGAATTATCCCGGTGAAGATGTCGATGATCTCCTATCGGGTGTCGATGCCGTGATCGAGCGCGGCTTCATTGATGAAGACCGCCTGTTTGTCACCGGCGGGTCGGGGGGCGGTGTTTTGACCGCCCAGCTGATCGGCGTCACCGATCGCTTCGCCGCCGCAGCCGTTGGCAAGCCGGTGATCAACTGGACCAGCTTTACGCTGGCCGCCGATATTGGCCCCGTCATCTACCCCTACTGGTTCGGTGAAACGCCGTGGGATGCCCCTGAAGAATACTGGCGGCGCAGCCCGCTCTCCCTGATCGGCAATGTGGAGACCCCGAGCCTGGTTTTTGTCGGAGCCGAAGACCGACGCACGCCCGTCTTTGAATCCGAGCAGTATTACAACGCCCTGCAGATCCGCGGCATCGACAGCCGCCTGGTCCGCATCCCTGGCACCTATCATGGCATCGCCGACAGCCGCCCCTCCCGACTGCTTCAAAAAGTCGGGCATATTCTGGCTTGGTTTGAGGAATATGATCCGGCCAATGTGGAGGATGGGGAGTAGGCATAAAGCCACAACCTCAATCGTCATTCCCGCTTGCGCGGGAATGACGAGGGGTAGCCCTCCTCCCTCAGCCTGAGTTGCCTTTGCGTCAGCAAAAGCCTCGAAGGACCCACATCGCTAAACCTGCCCGCTGGGGCGGGCTTTACATGCCGCGCGCCACTTTGCCAGCGCCTCCAGCTCCTCGCCCGGCACCATCTTCACCCAGGCGGGGAACTCGACGAAAACGAAGGCGGGGATGTCGGCAAAGCGGAAGCCATCCCCGGCCAGCCAGGGGGTTTCTTGCAAGCGCTCATCCAAGGCGGTGAAGAAATGCTGGCCTCGGGCCATGCCGCGTTCGGCCAGCTGCGGAATCTGCGCCACGGGACGCGGTCCAGGCAGGGCGCGGTCTTTCATGGC
>JANQMI010000208.1 GCA_028280165.1 Oceanicaulis sp.
ATGCACGCCCTGATCATCTATGACGATCTCTCCAAGCAGGCGGTGTCGTATCGCCAGATGTCGCTGCTGCTGCGCCGCCCGCCGGGACATCTGACGGTAAGCCACAGCCTGCTTGGACAGGTCATCATAGATGATCAGGCCGTGCATGCCGTTGTCGCGGAAATACTCGCCCATGGCGCAGCCGGTGAACGGAGCCAGGAACTGCATCGGAGCGGGGTCCGACGCGGTTGCCGCTACGACGATGGAGTAGTCCATCGCGCCGTTTTCTTCCAGCGTCTTGACGACCTGGGCCACGGTGGAGCGCTTCTGGCCGACCACGACGTAGACGCAGTAGAGCTTGGCGCTCTCGTCGTCGCCCTGGTTGATGGCTTTCTGGTTCAAGATGGTGTCGATCGCGATGGCGGTCTTACCGGTCTGGCGGTCACCAATGATCAGCTCGCGCTGGCCACGGCCCACCGGGATCATCGAGTCGATCGCCTTAATGCCGGTCGCCATCGGCTCGTGCACAGACTTACGCGGCAGAATGCCCGGAGCCTTCACGTCGACGATGCGGCGCTCGGCAATATCGGTGATTGGGCCCTTGCCGTCGATCGGCTCGCCCAGCGCGTTCACGACACGGCCCAGCAGGCCCTTGCCGACCGGGGTGTCCACGATGGAGCCCAGACGTTTCACGGTGTCGCCTTCGCGGATGCCGCGGTCGTCACCGAAGATCACGCAACCCACATTGTCGCGTTCCAGGTTCAGGGCCATGCCCTTCACGCCGCCGGGGAATTCCACCAGCTCACCAGCCTGGACTTCATCCAGACCGTAGACGCGGGCAATACCGTCACCGACGCTGAGCACCTGACCAACGTCGGAGACGTCAGCTTCAGCGCCATAATTCTTGATCTGCTCTTTGAGGATCGCGGAGATTTCCGCCGCCTTGATGGCCATCGCTCTACGCCTCTTTCATCGTTTTGCGCAGTCCCTCAAGCTTGGTCTTGAGAGACGAATCGAACATGCGAGAGCCGACCTTCACGATCAGCCCGCCGATAATGTCTTCCCGCACCTCGGTGCGGATCTCCACGTCCCGGCCCAGCGCGGTCTTCAGCGCTGTTTTCAGCTCTTTGAGCTGGGTGGCGGTCAGCGGATCAGCTGAAATGACATCAGCCGAACTAGTGCCGCGACGCTTCGCGGCCAGCGCCTTGAAGGCGCGCAGAATGGTTTTCAGATCACCGGCGCGGCCATTGCGGGCCGTCACAGCCATGAAATCTGTGGTCAGCTTGTTGAGCTTCAGCTTGCCGGCCAGCTCGGTCAGAACCGACGCTTTATCCGCGCCTTTAAAGACCGGGCTCATCAGCGCGTGTGCGAGATCAGCACTCTCGCCAAAGGCCTTAAGCAGCGTCTCCACATCGCTCTCAACCGCGTCGAGCAACTTGGCCTCATCGGCCAGCTCGAACAGGGCTTTGGCATAGCGTTCGCCAGCTTCGCCTGTGATCACATCCTCGGAAGGGGTCACCGTGTTCGCCGCTTTCTTCTCGTGACTTGCGCCGCCGCATGGCCCTGCGACTCGCAGGACGCGCTTAAGCGCTTGAAGGAACGAGGTTTTTTGTTGAGGTGCGAAAGGCCTAACCAGCTCTCACCTCCAAACCCGGCGCCGAACTAGCACAGGGGTGCGAGGTGGGCAACTGGGGAAGGTGGTGATGGGACTAAAGAGGGCCGACTTATAAGGCAGGCGGAAGCGGGAAAGCGGCATCTGGGTCTTGGGAAGTGTGGAGGATGCGGATCACTCTGACGGTGTCCTGACCTATCGTGTAAAAGATGGCATGCGATCGATACCGCGTCGTTCGCAAATCACCGGATATATCCCTCGCTATTGGACCCTGCGAAGGAAAGTCACACAGCTGATCGAGATGCGCGTAGAGCGCCTCAATATACGCGTCGCCCTGGGCTTCGCCCCAAGTCTCAACTGTGTAAACAGCTATTTCGAGTAGATCGTGCTTAGCTGCGTCCGACAGCGTCCACCTAGGCGGCCCCACTTGTGCGCTCCGAGAGAAGAGCGTCACGATCGGCCTTTAATTCCTCAAGCGAATACCGGCTCACACGCCCAGCTTCGACATCGTCGAGCCCTTTTTGAATCTCCGCCCTTAACGCCTCCAACTTCTCCTCGCGCGTGGCTTCGGCGCGCATCTGGGTGCGCAGAGCTTCGCGAATGACCTCGCTGGCATTGTTATAGAGCCCGCTCTCCACTTTTTCGCGGACCCAGGCCTCTAGGCGGTCAGTCAATGAGATATGCATCGCTCTCGTTCCTCAAAAGTTGGCGCAATCCTAACACAGATTGTCAAACTTTGTCGCTACTGAGCGCTTTAGGGCTGATTATCCAGTCTCACACAGACGACGCGGGACGTCGCATCTAACGTCGAGTTTAGACGACATCGTGGAAACGCCGTGGGAAGCTGCCTCACTCAACTTCATGAACGGATTATCCTGCCATGCTCATCCTGTTCCTCGCTGCCAGTGCCGTCTCTGCCCAGCAGGCTGATCTAGGCGCGCTTTTTTCGCGCCCCATTGACGTGGAACGGTCGGCTGAGGTCGACGAGATCGGTTTCGACTGGCGTATGAATAAGGTTTTCGTGGAGGCTTCGGTCGAAGGCCAAGCCGCAGAGTTCATCTTCGACACCGGCTCGCCCTCGATGATCTCGCGTGCCCTCGCAGACACGTTGGAACTGACTTATGTGGGCCAGAACACCGGCGTGGATGCCAATGGCCAGCCGCTCACCATGGATATCGCGGTCGTGGACATGCTCACGCTCGGCGGCACAAAATTCCGCCAGGTGCCGGTCATGGTGTTCGACTTCAGTGGCCTACCAAACGGGCAATGCCTGATCGACGGCGGAATCATCGGCTCCGAAATCCTCGGGGGCAGCGCCTGGCAGATTGACCTGGAGGATCGGGTGCTGAGGATCGCCGAAGAGGCCGCTCGCTTTGAGCACAGGCCCGTAGCTCATCAGGCCGCCTTAGGCGATTTCGGCTATCCGCACTATCCCATCATCGAATATGCCATTGGCGATCTCAACGACCGCGCCCTATTCGACACCGGTTCGGCTGAGGTTGTGACCCTGTATGAACAAGTCGCCGACGCCCGCACGGTCCGTCGCCGGGTTCAGCGCCGGTCTTTGAGCGAAGGCAGGGGCTCTGAGGGCGAGTCGGCCGGGGGCGTGGGAGATATGAAACCGTTGATCCGCGCGACCCTCGACGGCTTCGAGCTCGGCGAAACGCAACTGGATGATGTCCGTTTCACCACCCGCGGGGCACCGCCGACTCTTCTGGGCGCCGGCCTGCTGCGCGACTACATCGTCACCCTGGATTATCCCGGTCGCGCGTTCAGCTTGAGTCCTCGTGAAACCCCTGATCCAGTTCGCGTCGAGGCCGGCTATGGCATAGCCTTTACTGGGGAGCGGGCCGCGGTGGTGCAACTATTTGAACAGTCCCAGGCGGATCGTTCCGGATTGGAGCTGGGCGATATCGTGTTGCAGATTGGTGAGCGAGATTTGGATGGCCTACAGCCTGAAGCGCGCTGTGAAGCGGTGAACTGGCTTACAACAGACTTTGATCCGACGGCAGCCGTTGATTTAATTATTGAGCGCGAGGGTGAACGGCAAACACTCAGCATCCCCGCGACAGCGGAATAGGCCTCACAAAAAGCTATACGGCTCAATATCCACGGTCACCCTGACGCTTGAGGGCGCTTTAAACCGGGCGGTCCAGGCGCGCATGTAGGCGCTGACGTCGACCTTTTTATCCGCCTGTACCAGGAAGCGTCGGCGCCAGCGGCCGCGCACCACGGCCAGCGGCGGTTCGGCGGGGCCGAAGACGTCGATCCCCTCGCCGGCAGGCGCGGCCGCCGCGATGGCTTTGCAGGCGTCGTCGACGAGGGCCGCATCGGGGGCCGACACGATCAAAGCGGCCAGGCGCCCGAAGGGCGGCAGCTTTAACAGTTCGCGCATCTGGCGCTCGGCGGTCAGGAAGGCTTCGCGGTCGCCCGCCTCCAGCGCGCGTAGCGCCTCGTGATCGGGGTTCCAGGTCTGCAGCAAGGCCCGCCCCGGCTTGTCGGCGCGCCCGGCCCGGCCTGCGGCCTGAACCAGGGT
>JANQMI010000193.1 GCA_028280165.1 Oceanicaulis sp.
CTGTGGAGCCAGGCGGTCCACAACGGAGGAAGACCCGGAACCACGCGCGCCTTCACCAAATGCAGTCCCGCCGAGGACACCGCCAGAACCGGATGTGGAGCGTGATACGCTGGCCGGAGCAAAGTAGTCAGCAATGCCTTCGCGTTGTTCTGGTTCGGTATTATTGATCAGCCACATCATAAGGAAGAAGGCCATCATGGCGGTCACAAAGTCCGCATAGGCCACTTTCCATGCGCCGCCATGATGGCCATGGCCGCCGCCCTTCTTGACTTTCTTGATGACGATCGGTTGATCCGAAGCCATTTCCACCCACCTTCCGGCATTGTTTGGAAGCCATAATGGGGCAACAGGGTTAAGACCGGGTTGTCAAAACGAATCAGGAGACGTCCTTTGGACATCGGCCGAGACTATCGAGACGCGCTTGGGCGCTTTCCCACCGGTGTGGCGCTTGTGACCCTGATGACGCAGGGGCGGGCCGTCGCGATGACGGTGAACTCCTTTGCCTCTGTGTCTCTCGACCCGCCGTTGATCCTGTGGTCGGTCGACCGAAATAGTGATCGGTATGAGCTGTTTCGCGATGCCCCACACTTTGCGGTCAACGTGCTGGCGGCCGATCAGGAGCATTTGTCCAATGCCTGCGCGCGTGACGATGACCTGGATGCATCAGGCGCAAGTTGGACCGCTGGAGCGCAAGGCGTTCCCCTGGTTGAGGGCTGTGTCGCACGGTTTGAATGCGCGCTTGATGCGGTTCACCCCGGGGGCGACCACGATATTATCATCGGCCGGGTCATTGGCTTTGACATGCCACGCACCGCACCGGCTCTGGTCTTTCATCGATCCGCCTATGAAAAGGCCGGTTAGAGGATATCAGACCCATGGCGATCGTTAGCTTTCTCGGTCTTGGTGTGATGGGGTTTCCCATGGCGGGGCATCTCGTCTCAGCCGGTCACAGCGTGACGGTGTGGAACCGGTCATCACAAAAGGCCCGCCTTTGGACCGATACGCATAAGGGCCAGTCCGCGGACAGCATCGAAGACGCCGTGCGCGATGCGGACCTGGTCTTCATGTGCCTGGGCGATGATCCCGATGTCCGAGCGGTTGCCGGCATGGCCCTACCAGCCATGAAGCCGGGTTCGCGTCTCGTCGATCACACCACAGCCTCGGCGGCACTTGCCCGCGACCTCCACAGTGAAGCAAAAGCGCACGGCATTGGCTTCATCGACGCGCCTGTGTCCGGAGGGCAGGCTGGCGCTGAGAATGGCCAACTCTCCATTATGTGTGGCGGAGATGAGGCCGATCTCGCCCACGCAGAGCCGGTCATGCAGGCCTTTGCCAAAGCGATTGTGCATGCAGGCCCTGCAGGGTCCGGGCAGCTCGCCAAGATGGTCAATCAGATTTGCATTGCCGGCGTTGTTCAGGGGCTTTCTGAGGGTCTTCATTTCGCCGAACAGGCCGGGCTTGATTCGCAGACCGTCATTGCGGCGATTTCTAAAGGTGCGGCGCAAAGCTGGCAGATGGACAATCGCTGGAAGACCATGACCGAAGGCGAGTTCGAGCATGGATTTGCGGTCGACTGGATGCGCAAGGATCTGCGCATTGCGCTGGATGAAGCCCGTCGCAACGGATCACGCCTGCCGATGACGGCAATGGTCGATCAATTCTATGCCGAGGTCCAAGCCCTGGGCGGAGGGCGATGGGATACCTCAAGCCTGATTGCGCGACTCAAGGCGGCTGACGCACAATAGGCGCAATGCGCTTGATTGAACTCTCCTTTGTTGATGGAGACCGGGTCCAGCCGTTGCTGAAAGCGACGCTAAAGACGGGCCCGGTGGATCATCGCTTGTCTGCCCCCGACGATCGCGGGCGGCGCTTGCTGCGTCTTATCTTCAAGGATGGGGATGGGCAGAAAGCGCTCGACGCCATTCAGTCGATTATGGAAGACGAGGAAGACTGGCGACTTGTCGTGTTGCCGGTTGAAGCGACGCTTCCAAAAATCGATGAGACCCTCGACGATGCGACCAAGAAACGTCGCACCACTGCGCTCCGCGAAGAGCTTTATGACGATATCGCCAAGGGCGCGCGCCTGAACGCCGATTTCCTTCTGCTCACGGCCCTTTCAACATTGGTGGTCGTATTTGGATTATCGGCTGACAATATTGCGGCGGTCATTGGTGCCATGGTGATTGCGCCATTGCTGGGACCGATTCTGGCTTTCTCCTTTGCCAGTGCGCTTGGTGATCTTGCGATGATGATCAAAGCGGCGCGCACAGCGTTGGCTGGGCTTGGTGTCGGCCTGGCGCTCAGCTTCGCCATTGGACTGGTCTATGAGCCTAATCTGATGTCCGATGAGCTGATGAGCCGAACGGTGGTCGGACTGGATGCACCAGCCCTGGCCCTGGCCGCCGGTGCCGCTGCGGCCTTGTCGATCGCCACGGGGCTTCCTGCGGCCCTGGTTGGTGTGATGGTCGCCGTGGCGCTTCTTCCGCCTGCCGCCTCCGCCGGGCTGCTTGCCGGGGCAGGGGAGTGGCAGCTTGCGGGCCGGGCCCTGCTCTTGCTGACGATCAACGTGGTTGCGGTCAATCTGGCCGCGCTCCTGATCTATTTTTACAAGGGGATTAGGCCTCGCACCTGGCTGGAGCGCCGGTCCGCCAAGCGATCGCTCTACGTCAATGCTGGCGTCTGGCTGGTTCTGATCGTAGCCCTGTCTGCGCTCGCAGTTCGCCTTGCGGCCCTTGATGGACACAGCTTCACACCATGACTGTTGCTCAGGTTTTCACCGCGCTCGACTTCGCTGGCATCTTTCTGTTTGCCCTGTCCGGCGGGATTATTGCCGCGCGCAAGCAGCTGGATCCTTTTGGGGCCGCGGTGATTGGCGCGGTGACAGGCATGGGCGGCGGGACCCTCCGCGACATGATCCTGGGTGACTTACCGGTGTATTGGGTGGCGGCACCGCAATATCTGGTGATCGCGCTTATTGGCGGTGTCGCAGGCTATTACGGATCAGAGCTGGTGCGTGGCGAAGAAGGGGCGCGGCGGCGCGCACTCATCTGGGCGGACGCCGGAGGCTTGGGTGTTTTTTGCGTGCTCGGGGCACAGGCTGGGCTCGCAGCCGGGGTCCACTGGTCCATAGCCCTCGTCACCGGAGTTATGAGCGCGGCCTTTGGCGGCCTTGTCCGCGATATCATCGTCAATGACGTGCCGCTGGTCCTGCGGGCCGACGTCTACGCGCTGGCCGCGCTGTTTGGTGCCAGCGTTTATGTGGCAAGTGTCATGCTCGGGGCCCCGGAAAGCTGGGCGGCACCGGGGGCGGCATTGGCCGCGTTCGCCTTGCGGGGCTGCGCGATTGTTTGGAAATGGAGCCTGCCGCCCATCGGGCGGGTGGATTAGCCGTTCAGAATCTCCGCCGCCCAAGGCGCGAAATAGGTCAGGATGCCATCCGCCCCGGCGCGTTTGAAGGCCAGCAGGCTTTCCATCATAGCTCGCTCGCCATCAATCCAGCCGTTCGCCTCTGCCGCTTTGATCATGGCGTACTCTCCAGAGACCTGAAAAGCATAGGTTGGCATTTCGAACTCGGCTTTGACCCGCGCGACGATGTCCAGATAGGGCATCCCAGGTTTGACCATCACCATGTCCGCGCCTTCGTCGATGTCCAGCGCCACTTCGCGCAGCGCTTCATCGGTATTGGCCGGATCCATCTGATAGGTCTTCTTATCGCCCTGCAGGGCGGTCGAAGAGCCGATGGCATCGCGATAAGGACCATAGAAGGCCGAGGCGTATTTTGCCGCATAGGACAGGATGAGAACGCTCTCAAACCCTTCTTCATCGAGCGCGGTGCGAAGTGCTCCGACACGGCCATCCATCATGTCGGACGGAGCAATCACATCGCAGCCGGCTTCGGCTTGCATCAGAGCCTGCTCAATTAGTCGTTCAATGGTGGGATCGTTCAGGATTTCACCGTTTTCCAGGATGCCGTCATGGCCATGATTGGTGAAGGGGTCGAGCGCGACATCGCAGATAATCCCCACCTCCGGCGCAGCATCCTTCATGGCCTTGATGCAATTGGCGACAAGGCCGTCTGGATCATCGGCCTTGGAACCCTGATCATCCTTCAGGCTGGGATCGATATTGGGGAAAATCGCGATCGCCGGAATGCCCAGCGCGCGGGCCCGCACCGCCGACTTGGCGGCCTTTGCGACATTCAATCGCTCCACGCCCGGCATGGATGGCACAGCCTCTGTGGGATCGGCGCGGTCGGACACAATCACGGTCCAGATCAGATCATCGGGCGTCAGCGTGTGTTCCCGCACCAGCCGCCGCGTCCAATCGGTTTGGCGAAGTCTGCGCAGTCGGGTGCTTGGGTAAGAGGCCATAACGTTATATCTCGCGCGTCGTAATTCTTGCTCCCGAGCGCAGCACGCGCTAGGGCTCGCCTCGCCTGTTTAGGAGGTTTTTCCGTGCATTTCGAGCTAACTGAAGATCAAACCCTCATCCAGGATGCCGCACGCAAGTTTGCGGAGGATCGGCTGAAGCCTTTTGCGGCGGAGTGGGATGAGAAAAAGCACTTCCCTGTCGATGTCCTGAAAGAAAGCGCTGAGATGGGCTTTGCCGGCATCTATACGCGCGACGATGTTGGCGGTTCTGGCATGAGCCGGGTCGATGCCGCGCTGATCTTCGAACAGCTCTCGCGCGGGTGTGTGTCCACCGCGGCTTATATCTCAATCCACAACATGGTCAGCTGGATGATCGATAGCTGGGGCAATGAAGACCAGCGCCAGCGCTTTCTGCCGGACCTGACCAGCATGGCCAAGATCGCGTCCTATTGCCTGACCGAGCCCGGCTCGGGGTCTGATGCAGTTGCCATGCGATCCAAAGCCGTGCGCGATGGCGATCACTACGTGCTCAATGGTTCGAAAGCCTTCATATCTGGCGCGGGGGTCAGTGACGTCTATGTCGTGATGTGCCGCACCGGCGGTGACGGGCCCAAAGGCATCTCCACCTTGATCGTGGAGAAGGACACGCCCGGCCTCAGCTTCGGGGCGAACGAAAAAAAGATGGGCTGGAACTCCCAACCGACCGCGGTCGTCACCTTCGAAGACTGCCGTATCCCCGTGGAGAACCGCCTGGGCGAAGAAGGCCAGGGCTTCACCTTCGCCATGCATGGCCTCAATGGCGGCCG
>JANQMI010000047.1 GCA_028280165.1 Oceanicaulis sp.
GGTTCGCGACAAGAAGTCCGGCCGGGTTCGCCTGGTGAACGTGCCAAGGCTTGGCTAGCAGGTCTTGCCGCGGCGGCTGCGCCCGCTAACCTCCCGTCCTCAGGTTGGCCCGGCAAGGGGGATCGGGCCAGACCGGTAGGGAGATGACCATGGCTCGGTTTCTGACAGCAGTGGGCGCGGCCGCGCTTCTAAGCGGCGCAGCCTCGGCACAGTTCGGCGGACAATCGGGTGCCAATCTGGACATCGAAGCCATTGAGCCCACCGACGAGGCGGTCAGTGTCGGCGTGGCAGGCGAAGACCCGGCCGATATCGCCCGCTATTTGCTGGCCTCGGGCGCGCGCGGCGCGTCGATCAGCCCTGATGGCGGCACGATCGCGTTTTCCTGGAGCATTACCGGTGAGCCGCAGCTGTGGATCATGCCCGCCCTGGGCGGCCAGCCCCAGCGCCTGACCTTTGGCTCCGGCATTACCTTTTTCCGCTGGCTGCCCGATGCGTCAGGCCTGATCTATGGCGCGGATAATGACGGCAATGAACAGCCAGCCTTCTACCGGGTCAGCGTCGATGGCTCTGCAGAAGGCCTGGTGCTGGGCGCGGCCGAAGGTGGATTCCGGTCCTTCGCCGATATCGCGGCGGATGGCTCCAGCTTTATCTTCAGCTCCACCGAGCGAAACGGCCAGGATTTCGACATCTGGCGCGGCACGCTCGATGGGCAAACCGAGATGATCTATCAGGGCACGTTCGGCTATTTCGCGCGGTCCCTGTCGCCGGACGGCTCTGTGGCGATCGTCACTGAAACCGTCGGTGAGGACGCTGATAATCTCTACCTGCTGGACCTGGCGTCCGGCGAGCTGGAGACCGTCTCCACGCCCGATCCGCGTGCCAGCCATGGTGATGGCGGGTTTGAGTGGGCGTCCAATGGCGCCAGCTTCTATCTGGTGACCAATCGCGGCCGCGAGTTTGGCGCGTTGGAGCGCTATGATCCGGCCAGCGGCACGTTTAGCGTCATCGAAGAAACCGACGCAGAAATCACCGGCGTGGAATTATGCGGCATTGGCCAGCGCTGGCTGGTCTGGGGCGTCAATACGGACGGCTTCCACCAGCTGAAGGCCCGCGATCTGGAATCCGGTCAGGATGTGGAGCTTCCCGAATTGCCCGAAGGGGTGAAGGGGGTCAGCTGCGGCACCGCCACCGATTTAATGGCTGTGGGCGTGAATGGCTGGCAGACGCCCGGCGATATCTACACCGTCGATTTGGCCTCCGGCGATGTCACGCGCAGTTTTGCCGCCAACCTGGCCGGCATTGATCCGGACCGCCTGATCCGGCCTGAATCCATTCGCATCACCGCCCGCGACGGCGTGGAGCTGCAGGGCCTGCTCTACATCCCCGATATAGCCTCGCGCGGGGGGGAACCCGCCCCGGTGGTGTTTGAC
The DNA here is from genome assembly GCA_028280165.1 of Oceanicaulis sp. Lineage (GTDB taxonomy): Bacteria > Pseudomonadota > Alphaproteobacteria > Caulobacterales > Maricaulaceae > Oceanicaulis. The sequence goes on from JANQMI010000047.1 coordinate 1,431, forward strand.
GTCCATGGCGGTCCGACCGCCCAGTCCCAGGCCACCTGGGAGCCGGCCATGCAGTATCTGCTGGATCGCGGCATTGCGGTCTTCCAGCCCAATGTGCGCGGCTCCACCGGCTTTGGCCGCACCTACACCACGCTGGATGACCGGGAAAACCGCCTGGATTCAGTGCGCGACCTGGTGGACATGCTCGACCATCTCGAAGGCGATGACCGCATCGACGCCTCGCGGGCGGCGGTGCGGGGCGGCTCCTATGGCGGCTATATGGTTAATGCGGTGCTGGCCAATTTCCCTGGCGAGTTTGATGCCGGCGTCAACCTGTTCGGCGTGGCCGACTGGGTCACCGCGCTGGAGATCGCCTCACCGGGGCTCAAGGCCTCCGACCGGATCGAATATGGCGATATCACCGAGGACTATTGGCGCGAGTTCTACACGGTCAATTCGCCCATCCGCCAGGCCGATCAGATCAATGTGCCGGTACTCTACTCCCACGGCGTGATGGACCCGCGCATCGACATTTATGAAACCGAAGTGATGGTCACCACGCTGCGTGAAAACGGTGTGCGGGCCGACTTCATCCGCATTCCCGATGAAGGCCATGGCTGGCGCAAGCTGTCCAACCAGCTCTTCTATTTCCGCCGGGAGGCTGAGTTCTTAGAAGAGATGCTGGTGGGAGAGGGCGAGTAGCGCCGTCTGCGCCATCGAGATTTCCATCATGAGCTTACCCAAAACGACCCTGAGACGGGCCGGGGCGGACGACGCTGACGCGTTGTCAGTCATCGGCACGGCAACCTTTCTGGAGGCCTATGCCACCGTCATCGATGGCCAGGCCCTGGTGCGCCATTGCGCCGAGAAACAGTCAACGGCGGCTTATGACGCGGCGCTTGCCGATCCCAAACACACGCTCTGGCTTGCCGAAGCCGAGCCGGGCCGGGCCCCGGTGGGCTATCTGCACATGACCCCGCCCGACCTGCCGGTTGAGACCAAGGCCGGAGATCTGGAAATCAAGCGGATCTATGTGCTGGCCACCCTGCAGCGCCTGGGACTGGGGCGGCTCTTGCTCAATCAAGCCGCGCTCCACGCCCGGGAAAACAAGGCGCGGCGGATTTTGCTGGGTGTCTACAAGAAGAATGAGCGCGCGCTGGCCTTCTACGACCGCGTCGGATTTGAACGCATCGGCGAACGCGATTTTGACGTGGGCGGCACCGTGTATTCCGACTGGGTCCTCGCCAAGCGGCTTTAGGGGCGATGTCCACTCTTCCCACAAGGGGGAGGGGTGGCCTTAAACCTCACCTCATTCGTCATTCCCACGAAGGTGGGAAAGAGAGGAAGAGGCAAACGTTATCTCCCCCCGGTTACGGGGGGAGTGTCCCGAAGGGACGAGGGGGGCTTGCAACGCTGCAACACCCCCTCCGCCACTCCCCCGCAGAGCAGGGGAGGATATCGAAGGCCCCCACCTCTCTTTCCCAAACTTGATTTGGGATCCATAGGTGATCGAGCGCAGCCTTTGGTGGCCATGGGCCCCAGCTTTCGCTGGGGAAGAGAGACCCAGACTTATTCCATACCCTCGTCATCCCCGCGCAAGCGGGGACCCAGGGATGGCGGGCGCGGTGTTTCAGGGCTCTGGGTTCCCGCTTGCGCGGGGATGACGAGGGTTAGGGTTCGATCCAAATTTCCCTCTTCCCCGGCGAAGGCCGGGGCCCAGAGCCGCTGAGCTCAGCGTTTTGTGATCTCTGGGTCCCGGCCTTCGTCGGGAAAGAGAGAGGTGGGGTGGAGATCACAAAGCGCGAGTTTTGCTCCATCCCTGTCCCGGACGCCACAGGCGATCCGGGATCCCGTGACAGCGCCTGAGCGATATCGCTTTGCGCTTTCATGGGATCCCGGCTCTTCGCTGCGCTCGGCCGGGACAGGGGGCGCTTTGAAATACCTTGAACCCCCTCTTTCCCAAACTTGATTTGGGATCCAGAGCCCCAAAGCACCACCCATCCCTGCACCCTTCAGTGCCAGCGGCTTGCCCGCGCACGGCCACCGGCTAGCTTGTGCGCCATGGAAACGATCTTTGCTCAGGTGATTCTGCCGCTGGCGCTGGCCTTCATCATGCTGGCGCTGGGCGTGGGGCTGACCCTGGCCGACTTCCGCCGCATTATCGCCCAGCCCAAAGCCTTTCTGGTGGGCGCATTTTTGCAATTCATCTCCCTGCCGGTGCTGGCGATTGGATTGGTGGCATTCCTGCCCGCGCCGCCTGAGCTGAAGGTGGGGATTGTGTTGCTGGCCGCCTGCCCGGGCGGGGTGACGTCGAACATGCTCACCCATATGGCGCGCGGCGATGTTGCCCTGTCGATCTCTCTGACCGGGCTGACCAGCCTGCTTTCGGTGATCACCGTGCCGCTGGTGCTGATGATCGCCCTGGCGCTATTCATTGGACCAGAGGCCCCTGACGTCGGACTGGTCAGCACTGGGCTGACCATCTTCCTTTTGACCGTGGTGCCGGTTGGCCTGGGGATGACGCTGCGCCATCTCGCGCCGGGCTTCGCCATGGGGTTGGAAAAACGCACGCGCTGGCTGTCTGCTGGCGTTTTTACCGCAGTGGTTGTTGCCGCTATCATGGCCGATGGCTTGGGGGAGACGGTGCGCCGTTTCACCGAAGCGGGGGCCTATGCCCTGGCCTTGAACATCGCCGCCATGACGGTGGCCTTCCTGGTCTCCAGCGTGATGGCGTTCAAGATGAAGCAGCGGGTTGCCCTGACGCTGGAATGCGGGCTGCAAAACGCCACGCTCGCCATTGTGGTGGCCGGCGCGATGCTGGGCGATATCCACTATGCGATGGCCGCCGCGGTCTATGGCCTGACCATGTTTGCCACTGCCGGGGTCTTCATCCTATGGGCCCGGCGCTGGTCCCGAGCCGCCAGCCGCGCACGGCGGATGGGGGTTTGAGGGGGGCTCACTTCATCTGCCCTGCACCTCCCCACCACCCTCGTCATCCCCACGAAGGTGGGGACCCAGGATTGGCGGGGCTCGGCGTTTCATAGCTCTGGGTTCCCGCCTGCGCGGGAATGACGAAGGAGTGGGGCGTTTAAAATCTCTCTCTTCCCCGGCCTTCGCCGGGAAAGAGAAGGCTGAAAGGCAAACGTTATCTCCCCCTGTTTACGGGGGGAGTGTCCCGAAGGGACGAGGGGGCTTGCAACGCTGCAATGCCCCCTCCGTCCGCTTCGCGGACACCTCCCCCGCAAGCAGGGGAGGATATCAAAGGCCCGTGTCGGGGAAGACGCGGCGGTGAGGGGCGATCACAGAGCGCTCGTTTTGCTTCATCCCTGTCCCGGACGCCGCAGGCGATCCGGGATCCCCTGACAGCGCCTGAGCGAAATCGCTTTGCGCCTTCATGGGATCCCGGCTCTTCGCTGCGCTCGGCCGGGACAGGGGCATTTGGAAACTTCCTAACTTCCCCTCTTTCCCAAACTTGATTTGGGATCCAAAGGTGATCGAGCGCAGCGATTCAAGGCTCTGGGTCCCGGCCTTCGCCGGGAAAGAGAGAGTGGGGTGGAGATCACAGAGCGCCAGCGCAGCCCCTACAGCCGCTCCAAAAACCCGATCAGCCGCTGCATGTCTTTGGGCGGTTCGGTTTCGAAGCGTAGACGCTCGCCGGTGACTGGGTGGTCGAAGCCGAGGATGGCGGCATGCAGGGCCTGGCGGCGGAAGTCTTTGAAATCTTTGCCGCTGTCGAGTTTGGCCAGCGGCGTTGAGCGGCCCCGGCCATAAAGCGGGTCGCCCAGAAGCGGACAGCCCAGATGGGCCATGTGAATGCGGATCTGATGGGTGCGCCCGGTTTCCAGCCGGCATTCCACAAGGCTGGCGAGCGGCGTGCCGACTGACTTGCCCGGCTCCTGGCCGAAGGTCTTTTTCGTTTCGTAATTGGTGATCGCGATCTTGCCCGCCGTGCTGGCCGGATCGTCGATCACAGCGAATTTCTTGCGGTCATAGCTCGATCGGCCCAGGCGCGTTTCCAGCCGATCCGCGCGCGGTTTCGGGGCACCGCGCACGCAGGCGATATAGGCGCGCTCCACATCATGCTTGGCAAAGGCAGCCCCCAGCGCCTGGTGGGCGCGATCGGATTTGGCCACCACCATCACCCCGGACGTGTCCTTGTCCAGCCGGTGGACGATACCGGGCCGCTGCACACCGCCAATGCCGGACAAAGACCCTGCGCAGTGATGGAGCAGGGCATTGACCAGCGTGCCGGTCCAATTGCCGGCGGCCGGGTGAACGGTCATGCCGGCCGCTTTATTCACAACGATCAGATCGGGGTCTTCAAACAGGATGGTGAGCGGAATGTCTTCAGCTCGCGGGGTGGCCGGTTCGGGCTCGGGCACGTTCAGCACATAGAGCGATCCTTCACGCACTTTCGCAGACGGGTCGGTGAGCACCGCGCCATCCACCGTGAGGGCTCCGGCTTCCACGAGCGCTTTACAGCGCGAGCGCGATAAATCCTCAAACACCTGGGTCATCCACCGGTCCAGCCGCTCACCGGAGCTGTCCGGGCGGGCTTCGCGTAGGGTGGCGGGGGCGTCGGTCAAGGCTGAGAAGTCCTTTTTTGCGAGTGTGTCACGCCAATGCGACGTGTTCAAAACATCACGTCGCAACTCTGTGATCGTCCGGTCAAATACCTTTCATTGCTGCGTCAGGGAAGCGTCACGGTGAGCGCGTAAGGCCTGCTGCAACCCGCGCTGGGCCTCCGGCGCTTGTCCCGAAGATGAGGATTTCCCCATGCGCTTCAAAGCTCACCTGCTGGCCTGCGCCGCGCTGACCACCCTGTCGGCCCCAACCATGGCTCAGTCTGAACCCGACGCACCGGTGACCACCGACGTCATCACTGTGACGACCCAGAAGCGCGAACAGTCCCTGGCCGATGTCCCGATCAATCTGACCGCTTACGATACTCAACGTCTGGCCACGCTGGGCATCGAGCAATTTGACGATTTGTCTGATTTCGTGCCGGGCCTGGAGGTTCAGGAGCAGTCCCCGAATAATCCCGGCTTTGTTATCCGGGGGATTACCTCAGACGACGGTGCGGCCACAGGCGAGGCCCGCGTTGCGGTCTTTCAGGATGGAGTATCCATCTCGCGGGCCCGCAGTGCCTATGTGGAGCTGTTCGACATTGAGCGCGTGGAAGTGGCCAAAGGCCCGCAGGCCACTCTGTTTGGCCGTGGCGCGCTGATCGGCGGCATTAATGTCATTCAAAACAAGGCCCAGCTTGATGACGCGATGTCCGGTTCTGCTGAGCTGGCTGTGGGCGATTATGGCCGCTTTGAAGCGCGCGGCCACATCAATCTACCGGTGACCGACACCTTCGCCCTGCGTTTTGCCGGCGTACACAAACAGCGCGATGGCTATGTGGAGAACGTGCTGGGCACCCCTGCCATGAATGGCGTGGAGCTGTCGGCTTACCGCATCGCGGGCCGGTGGGCCCCCAATGACGCCTTGAATGTCGACATCATCGCCAACTATCAGACCGATACGCCCGAAGGCGGGACGAGCTTTAAGTCCGGTGCCATTCTGCCAGCCCCGGGCGGGTCGCTGGAGCCATGGGAGCCAGCCGCGCTGAACACTTTTGGTGGGTTTGAAGGCGGGGCACCGCTTGGGATTGATCGCCAAGTCTATGGCGTGACCATTCTGACCGATTACACCCTCAACGACACTTGGTCGGTGAGCTCCATCTCGGGCTGGCGGGGCTTTGAGAGCGTTGAAATCTTCGACCCGGATGGCTTTGCCGCCGAGCTGCTGACGGTGGCCGAAGATGCATCGGGTCGCCAATGGAGCCAGGAATTCCGTTTTAACTATGATGCGGGCGGCCCCGTGACCGGCTTTGTGGGCGGGTCTTATTTCTATGAAAGTGGCTCGCAGCGTATCCCGCTGGCCACCAATGAGATCGTCGCGCAGGCCTTCATTCTCGGGCTCGATCCGGCGACGGCCCCAACCTTCTCGCTCGGCTTTTTCCAGGCCACGGGACAAATCCTGCCGCTGAACACCTTCTATCTGGAAGAAACCGCCAATCGCGGTGAAACCACGGCCATCGATCTGTTTGGCGACGTGACCTATGCGGTGACCGATCGCCTGGCCCTGACTGCAGGTTTGCGCTGGACCCGTGAAGAGAAAGAGGCGAGCCTTTATGGCGGCAATATCAATGGTGTGAACCGCATCTCGTTCGCGCCCACCCTGTTTTTGCCCGCGACGCCGAACGGGGCGCCGATTGGCTCTGGCACGCGGGAGTTTGACGATTTCACCTGGCGTTTGGTGGCTCAATATGACGTGACCGATCGTCTGAATGCCTGGGCCAGCTATGCGCGCGGCCGACGCCCGGATGTGATCAGCTTTGATTCCACCGACCCAAGCTTCTTCGTTGAGGTGCCGGCTGAGCTGGTGGATAGCTATGAGGTCGGGGCCTTCTGGAATTGGGACGCCACCACGCTCCAAGGCTCGGTCTTCTATTCGGAGTATCAGAATTTCCAGACCGGTCGCTTTGAACCGAATAATGCGGTCTTCATCACCGATAATGCCGGTCAGGCGACCCAATATGGTGTTGAGCTGGAGCTGACCCATCAGGTCAATGAGATCGCCAGCCTGTTTGCGACCTATGCCTATAATTTCTCTGAGTTCGACGACACTGATGAGAATGGCAACCCGCAAGAATTCGCCGGCAACACCTTCCGCCTGTCGCCGGACCATGCGGTCTCGCTGGGCCTGCTGGCGGAATTTGAAACGCCTGCAGGCCGGCTGTCGCTCATCCCGACTTGGACCTGGCAGTCCGAGGTCTTCTTCGACAATGACAATGATCTGACCGATGCGGTTCAGGACGAGACCCAGACCGATTACGGGATTGTCGATCTGCGGGTGAGGCTGGATACGCCCAATGAGCGTTTCTATGCGGTGGCTTTCGTTGAAAACCTGCTGAATGAAGAATTTATCATTGATGCGGGCAATACCGGAGACGCCTTCGGCATTCCGACCTTTATCGCGGGCTCGCCGCGCATGGTCGGCCTGCGGGTGGGAACCGCATTCTGATCCAGCGCGCCTGCCGACGCAGTCACAGCGTCCGGGGGGATGGGGCAGCGGCCGGTGCCAGGGCAGAGGGGGCCTTGGCACCGGCTTGCGCACTTTACCCTTGCGGGGACCGGGCCTGCGGCCCACCCTCGCAAGCACCATAACGCGGGGGAGGACAGGGTTATGAAGACTGAGATGAAGCTGACGCGCCGGGCTGCCTTAATGGCGGGGGTGGGCGCGACCGCGGCGCTGGGGGCGTGTTCTGAGCCCCGCTTCGCCCCTTTGCCGCGCCCAGACGGCCCCTTCCAGCATGGCGTGGCGAGCGGCGATCCTGATCAAACCAGCCTGATGTTGTGGACCGCAGTGACCGGGGCGCAGGGGGCACCGGTCTTTGTGGAAGTCAGCGATAGCCCAGACTTCGCCCGCCTGATTTTTGACGCCGAGGCGGCACCGGCCGGTGAAGAGACCGCCGGCGCGACCCCGTTCAAAATCCTCTTAGAAGGCCTTCGCCCCGGTCAGCGCATCCATTATCGCTTCCGCTTCCGCGAGCAGCTCTCGGGCATCGGCACCGCCAAGACCCTGCCAACCGGGGCCGTCGAGCAGTTCAAGATTGCCGCCTTTGCCTGTTCGAATTACCCGGCTGGGTTTTTCAATGCCTATCGCCATGCCGCCGAGCGCGGGGATGTCGATCTGGCCCTGCATCTGGGCGATTATCTGTATGAGTACGGGCCGGGCGAGTATGCGACCGAGGATGCCGAACGCCTGTCGCGCATGCCCGATCCCGCCCATGAGATCGTCAGTTATGACGATTATGCCCGCCGCCATGCCCAGTATTCGGCCGATCCTGATTTGCAGTCGCTGAAGGCGGCGACGCCCATGCTACTGATCTGGGACGATCACGAGACGGCCAATAATGCCACCCGCGATGGCGCGGAGAATCACGATGCCAGCGAAGGCGACTGGCTCACGCGGCGCGATGACGCCCTGCGC
>JANQMI010000067.1 GCA_028280165.1 Oceanicaulis sp.
TATTCGCATGCTCGATCGGGTAGCCCTCCCAGAAGGGATAGCAATTGACCAGGATCACATCGCAGGCCGCGGCAACGCGCGGGTGATTTTCAAACAGGAAATAGGCGTCCACATAGCCCACCGGGATATCAATTCCGGCCGCGCTCAGCTCAGATTTGGCGCGCTCGATATAGGCGATCAACTGATCTTCGCTGATCTCCTCTCTGAGCATGACCTCATTGCCAATCGCCAAAATGCCGGCCTCGCCGCGTTTGGCGATCTCAATGCCGTTGGCGAGTTCCTTTTCGTTGTGCTCCAGATCGTCATCGATCCAAACACCGACCATGGATTTAAGGCCGAGCTCCTGGGCAATGCCTGGGCTTAATTCATTCCCGCGCGTGCACGAAAAGGTGCGCACCCATCGGGTATGGGGGGCCAGCATGGCCATGCGCTGACGGATTTGCTCCGCCCCCACGTCGGTCTGGTTGTCTTGACCGTCAACATAGGGGCTGAACGCCAGGCCATGCAGCTTCTTGCCAACGGTGTCGCGAATGATCGAGCCCATGCCCGACTCGCCCAGTCGATCCAGATCGAGACCGGCCAAAGCCAGCTTGCGGTAATAGGGATTAGACATCCGCCCCTCTCAACACTTCGCGCCCAACGGCTCTGCCGCCTCAGTCGGCGCAAAATGACAACGATGTCATCATTTGTCTAGAGGCGTGTGACGCCCGCCCCTACGCGACGTCGCGCGACGCAGATTCCCGTGCGCTTTGGCTTGATGAAGGCCGAGCGGTGACCCAGCGGCAAAGTCTTGAGATCACCTCTCGGCCGGACAGATTGGTGCAGGACGAAAGTCCATCAAAGCCGGTCAGGCCGGTTAGAGCTCGCAGGTCATATCGTCGGTGGCCTGACCGCCAATCGATACATCGTCGAGCCAGAACACAAAGCCCGCAGGCCCGGTCACCACAAAGGGCACATCTATCGCACTTAAGTCCGCGCCCGCTTCAGCAAAGCAGCGCAACGGAATCTCGGCGTCATGCCAGCCTTTTCCATGGGCCAGCCGCACGCCGGCTGTCACATCAAGGCGTCCGCCGCACCCCTCACCGCACGCCATGGCCAGGCGAACCGGTCCGTCTCCGCGCTCATTGACCTGGTAGGAAATCTGCAGCAACTGGTCCGGATTGAGTTCGCGCGGTGCCCCGGCGATTGCGAAGGACGCCTCGCCGATCCAATTCAACCGACGGCTATCATCCTGCACATCGCGATCATCAAGGGTGATGGCAATCGCGCCATCATCGCTTTGCCCATCGGGGCCGGAGACGAGCACCGGAGCCCCAGATTCCCCAATCAAAGCCAACCCATAACCCGAGCCCGCGCGGCCACTGCTGAGAAGGGCCAGCGCGCTGGCGCTGTCATCCTCTGCCAAACCGCTGTCTTCGCTCAAGACACCAACACCGCCGCCCGGCTCCGCATAGCTCAGCCCATAGCCATAGGCGAATAACGGATCATAGCCCTCATCATGCGGGTTCAGGACATTCTGGTCCGCACGCTGCGGCCAGGAGTAGGACAGCCGGCCGACAAAGTCATAACGGGGAGCCCCATCCGGGTCGCCCACGAGCACATCGGCCACACCGCCACCTTCCGAGCCTGGCAACCAGGCCGCCACAAAGGCATTGGAGGCGTTCAATTCACGGTTCATCCAGAGCGGACGCCCAGTCAGGAAGATCGAAACCGTTGGGATGCCGTCCGCCTGAAATTGCCGCAGCAAATTCAGCCCACTCTCATCGGGGAAGTTCACAAACTCCTGGTCGCCGACAAATTCCGCATAGGGGTTTTCACCAAAGACCACGACTGCGACGTCAGGACGGTCGACGTAGGACCCGTCCTCACTCAGCGTGACCGAACCGCCGGCCCCAGAGATCGCTTCGGCGAAGCCGTCATAGATCGACTGAGCGCCGGGGAAGCTGTCATTGGAATGACCATCGCCCTGCCAGTTGATCGTCCAGCCGCCTGATTGCTTGCCGATATTATCGGCCCCATCACCGGCGATCAGGATATTGGCCGAAGGACGAAGCGGAAGCAGACCGGCCTCATTCTTAAGCAGAACGAGCGAGCTGCGGACCGCATGGCGCGCCACGCCGCGATGCTCATCGCTTCCAATGATGTCAAACTCGCCCGCGAAAGGACGCTCGGACGGGGCCACGCCGTCAAACAGGCCGGCGCGCGCTTTCACGCGCAGAATGCGCGTGACTGCTTCGTCCAGACGCGCCATAGGGATTGTTCCGTCGCGCACCTGATCGAGCAGGCTATAATACAGTCCCCGCCAGCTGGCCGGTGCCATATACATGTCGATGCCGGCGAGCAGGGCTTGCGGACAGTTTTCGTTTTCACACCCGGCAATTTGGCCATGCCCTTCCCAATCGCCGACAACAAAGCCGTCAAAGCCCATACGGTCGACCAGCACGTCCTGAAGCATGGCACCATTGCCGTGCATTTTGATGCCGTGCCAGGAATTGAAAGACGCCATCACCGTTTGCACGCCGGCAGAAATGGCGGGCGGGTATCCGGCGGCGTGGATGTCGCGCATGTCCGCTTCGCTGGCCCGGTTGTCGCCCTGATCGCGGCCGCGGAAGGTCCCGCCATCGCCCACCCAGTGCTTGGCCGTCGAGACGATATGATCGCTGTTTAAAAATTCATCGCTGCCCGGCGCACCCTGCAGACCTTCAACCAGCGGCCCGGCGAGATTGGCGACGATTTCGGGATGCTCAGAAAACCCTTCATAAGTGCGGCCCCAGCTGTCGTCCTGAACCACCGCCAGCGTTGGCGCAAACGTCCAGTCCTGACCCGTTGCCCGGATCTCCAACGCCGTGATCTGGCCGATCTGATACATCAGCTCAGGATCATTGGCGGCCCCCAGCCCAATATTGTGCGGAAACAGCGTCGCACCGACCACATTGGAATGGCCGTGAACGGCGTCGGTGCCCCAGATGATCGGGATGCCGAGCCCGCCATCCTCGGTGCGGGTTGACGCATAATAATACTCGTCTGCCAGCCGGACCCAGTCAGCCGGCGGGGCAAAATTATTGCCATAGGGCCCCGAATTGCCGCCGTTGAGCACCGAGCCGAGATTATACTCGGCGGCCAGTTCCGGCGTCACTTCAGAGATATCGGCCTGGAGGACCTGCCCAACCTTCTCCTCTACGCTCATGCGCGCCACAAGGTCGGCGACAAAGGCCTCAACCTGGGGGTCGCGGTCAACGCCGGAGCGTCCCTCTGGCCAGTTCGCCGGATCGACGACGACCTGGCTCGTGCCGTTCGACACCGTGATCGCGGTGCCGGCGACCTCTTGAGCGCCCGGTGCGGCGTCGCGCACCTCTGTGGCCTCTTCGGTCTGGCTCGGCGAGCAGGCGACCAACGCAAGAGCAGCCGTCGAAGCGGTGAGTGTGGCAGCGTGTCTGACTGAGAGGCGGGGGGTCATCGATATCTCCGTTGGCCGCGAGCAAGTTCATGGCAGAAGAAAAAGGGGCAGACGCGAACGCCTGCCCCTCATTGTCAAAGTCGAATGTCGTCGAGGTCGCTCCGTTAGAAGTCGTAGCGGATACCGAACTCGAAGCGACGGTCATTCAAGAAGACCGAACGGGCGTAAGTCTGCCCGGCAGCATCGACTTGCTGGCTTGCCGTCGACTTTTCGTCCAGCAGGTTGGCCGCCTGCAGGCTGACCTCAATGCTGTCGGTAATCGTCCAGCGCACAGAGGCATCCAGGAAGCCGATATCGTCCTGCTGGATTGGGTTACCGGTTACGAAGTCACGATAGGAACTCCAATACTCCGACCGCCAGTTATAGGCGAGACGGGCTTCGAAGCGGTCATCCTGATAGATACCGATCAGGTTGTAGGACATGTCCGACAGACCGAGCAGATCGTCGATACCCCAGCGGTAGACCGTCAGGAAGCCTTCGACCGCATCGCCGTTCTGGTCGCGGACCCCGGCCCCGAAGACCGAAGGCAAGGCCTCCGCATCGGATTCAATCAGCGTCAGGTTGGCCTGGACGCCCAGATTGCCCAACAGCCCCGGCCATTCGGTGAAGAAATCCTGATAGGAGAATTCAACACCGTCGACGGTCCCGTCCCGAAGGTTGATATTGCCGTTATAGACGACCGGATACTGGAAGCCGTCCAGAGTCAAAGCGCCCTGGGTCTCGGTACCATAGACAATGACATTCTTCAGATCCTTATAGAACCAGGACACCGAGAACTGACCATCGTCGCCAAAATACCATTCGAACGACAGGTCGAAATTGGTCGATTCGATGGGTTCCAGGAGCGGATTGCCGCCGAATTGGTTGAGCTGGTTGGGAACAATCCCGGTCGTCACCGGTGGCGTGGCCGTGGTGTCAGTCACAAAGCCAAGGCTCGCGTCCGAAATTCGTGTTGAATTGATGGCGGAGATGTCCGGACGCGTAATCGCCTCGCTGAAGCCGAAGCGGACCAGCATCTCGTCATTGAGCTCCCACTTCGCATTGAAGGACGGCAGCCAATACTCATAGCTGCTGTCGAGCGAGGTGCGTGTATTTGGCGTATCAAGAAGCGCTGCCAGATCGGGCAGAAAGTCACGCGGCTGGGTGTTGTCGGCCGGGTTGTCCGGCGCGAAGGCCGCGTAGCCCAGCACACCACCACCGGTGTTTTCGGTACGCACATAGCGCAGACCGAAATTACCCACGACCGACTGGCCGCTATCGAACTCCTGGCCGAAATTGACCATGCCGTAGAGGTTGGTGGTCTTCTCTTGAACCGAGCCATCAATGCCGCGACCGGCATAGTCGATCACACCGTTCTGAAGCAGCGGCACCCAGTCACCGATCTGCAGATTACCATCGGTGTTTGTGAACGCGCCCAGAAGTGGCTCATTGGCCAGCGAATTAATATACGCGCTGATGTCGTTCATATTCGCCTGGCTCGGGTACACAATCTCTGTGAAGCCCGAGATCACGCCGCCACGCTGGAAGTCAGAAAAGTCGAACGTCTCATAGAAGTTCGCGTTGTCCATGTTGGCGTAAGGCAGATAGCCGCCAGCCCAAGGCGGAGCGATACCCCCCCAGTTCAGACCGGCGCTGCGGTTGATCTGCTCACGCTCGGCATAGCGTGCGCCAAATTTCACAGAGTCAAACCAGCCATCGCCATCAAATTCGTACAGGGCATCACCACGGATCGCGAACAGATCACCGGTGTTGTCCTGATATTCGTCCGCCGAATACAGCAGGAAACCATAGCGCGGATCACCCAGGTCACCCAGCGTGCCCGGGTTCGGGCCGCGCGTGGTGCCCCAGTCGGCCAGCTGGACGACGTCTGACATGAACAGCTCGACTTCCGGATTCTCCGTGTCGGAGAAGTCGAACCGGTAATCGGCAAAATGGTTGCCACCGGCCCACAGGCGCTCAAGCGTGGCTTCAGCTTCAGTGTAGTGCGCATCAACCTCGATGAAGAGGCGGTCGGTGGCGCGCCACTTCATGTTGGCGCTGAAGTCCTGGGTCATGGACTCTTCATACTGGTTCACCGCCAGAGACTGCAGCGGGGTCTGAAGGTTGCCCGTCTGGCCCAGCCAGTCGCGTAGATTGTTGGAGACTACGCCGGACTCCATGAGGCCGCCGTCAACCGGGAAAAGCTCCTCGCAGGCTCCATCTCCACCGAAGGCACCTTCATTGTTGCCGTTACAGCGCGGCAGGCCATTGGACGTAAATGGCACAAAGTTCCGGGTCGAAGGATCACCCAGAACGGTCCAGTTCGCCCAGGATTCGGCGTCGGTGAAGAATTCGATCGTGTTTTCGTTGGTCGTGATCTCGTTCTCGACGCGCACCGCCTTGAATGTCAGCTCCATGCTGTCATCGGGCGAACGCCACTGGCCTGCCAGATAGTAGCTGTCGCGCTCGCGGCCAACGCGGGCGTCACGCATCTGCCAGCCGCCCGGCAGAGCCATGCGAGATCCGGGGATATCGGGATGGTCCACAGACAGCAGCGGCCCATACTGGAAGCCGTTGATTTCAGAGTTCAGCTCCGAGGTCGAGAAGGAGGCAATCAGGCCAAACTCGCCAGCATCGGTGTCCCAGCGGTCGCCCACGATGGCGCTAAAGCCCGGGCTCCATTCCTCGGCCAGGTCGGTATAGATCGTCTCTGCTGCCAGAACGCCAAAACGACCACTGCGGTCAAACGGCTCAAGCGTGCGCAGGTTCACGGTGCCGGAGATACCGCCTTCAATCATGTCGGCGGTCTGGTTCTTGAAGACTTCCACAGCACCGATCAGCTCTGGCGGGATCGACGCCCACTCCAGAGCACGGCCACCGGTCGCGGAGAAGGCGTCACGGCCATTAAATTCAGAGCGCGAATACTGCAGGCCGCGGATGATGTTGCCGGAGCCCTCCGGTGACGGGAAGTCACCATCGCTGCCACCCAGCTCAAAGCGCTGGGTCACAACACCTGGTACGCGCGACAGGGCTTCGGCGACCGACAGATCCGGCAGCTGGGACACATCCGACGACGTGATGGAATCCACAAAGGTGTCCGCTTCGCGCTTAATGTTTCGCGCGGTCTGCAACGCACCGCGCACACCCGTCACAGTGATAACGTCTGCCGTTTCGGCTTCCGGTTCGTCGTTATCTTCGGCTTCCTGCGCCAGAGCGGCCGGTGCCAGGCTGACCGCAGCGACAATTGCTGAAGTGCTGAGCAATGCAGATTTAACCGACCACCATGGATCGGTCTTCTTGGATCTAAACATCAAATTTCCTCCCCGGGCGTTTGCCTTTTGGTCCATTGCCAAGACAAATTTTTACGCCTCTTGTAAAAGCGTTAGCAGGCCTGCTTTCCTTTTATCAAGGGCGATTCGGTCGCACCTGGGCAAAAAAAGACAACGAAGGACATTGTGTGCGTAGATTTTCCCGCATCTGCATTCTGGGCGGCGGTTCAGCCGGTTGGATGACCGCTGCCGCGATTTCCGCGAAATTCCATAAAAATGAGGCGGAAATCACGCTGATCGAATCTGAACAGATCGGAACGGTAGGCGTGGGTGAGGCAACATTGCCACACATCAGATTTTTTAATCAGGCTCTCGGCATTGACGAGGCCACTTTCATGAAATCGACGCAGGCAACCTTTAAGCTGGGCATTGAGTTCTGCGACTGGGGCAAGCTGGGTGATCACTATATTCACCCATTCGGCGACTATGGCCTCCCGATCGAAAATCTCGACTTCCACCAATTCTGGTTGAGGCTCCAGCAGGCGGGCGAGTCCCGCCGGATTAGCGATTACTCCTACCCCATTCTGGCGGCCGAGGACGGACGCTTTCAGACCCCCGGACAGGATCTCAATCAGATCGGGTCGAATTTCGGCTACGCCTATCAATTCGACTCCAGCCTCTATGCGAAATTCTTGCGCGGTTTCAGCGAGAATAAGGGCGTGCGGCGCGTTGAAGGACGTGTGACCGACGTCCAGCTGGACGCCGACACCGGCCATGTCAGCACCCTGACGCTGGAAGACGGCAGCCAGATCACCGCCGACCTCTTCATCGACTGCTCCGGCTTCAGAGGCGTTTTGATCGAGCAAACGCTACAGACCGGCTATGATGATTGGAGCGAATGGCTGCCTTGCAATCGCGCCGTTGCAATTCCGTGTGAGTCGCGCGGCGAGCTGTCACCCTACACGCGGGCCACCGCCCGTACCGCCGGCTGGCAATGGCGCATCCCCTTACAGCACCGCACCGGGAATGGTCATGTCTACTGCAGCGAGTTCATCTCTGATGATGAAGCCACCGAACAGCTTTTGAGCACGCTGGAAGGCCCCGCGCTGGCCGATCCCAATCAGCTTTATTTCAAGACCGGTCGGCGCAAAATGTTCTGGAATCGAAATGTGGTCAGTGTCGGATTGTCCGCGGGCTTTTTGGAGCCCCTGGAATCCACATCCATTCACCTGATACAGGAAGGGATCACCGCGCTCATCGAGCTGTTCCCGGTGACCGAAATCAGCGACCTGGATGTCGACGAGTATAATCGGCGCATGGGGCTGAATTTCGAGCGCGTCAGGGACTTCCTGCTCCTGCACTATGTCGCCACCCAGCGCGACGACAGTGAGATGTGGCGACATTTCCGCGCCATGACCTTGCCGACCAGCCTGCAGGACAAGCTCTCGGCCTGGCTTTCACGGGGCTATATCCCTGCCTATGAATTTGGCGTCTTTCTTCCGCCCAGCTGGGTTGCGGTCATGCTGGGCCAGAATCTGTTTCCCAAACAGTATGACCCCCGCATCGACCGGTTTGAGCTCAGCGATATCCAATCCCGGCTCGAAGCCATCCGCCGCCAGACCGAACACGCCGTTCAATCCACACCCAAACAAGCTGATTTCCTGAAACGCTACGGGGCCGCATCTGAAACGCCGCCCCACGTTGCCGGGTCGCTTTAAAGCAAGGCAGCAGGACAAAGCCATGACCTCCTTGCAAGACCCCATCCTTGTCTATGGTGCAGGACTAGCCGGCCATTTGGCCACCGCCAGCCTCGCAAACGGTCTGGGCAAATCCCGGCCCGTGGTCCAGATTTGTCCGCCGGACCACACCGAAGCCGATGCCTTCTATGGCGGCTCAACGGCACCGACCGCCTATAATTTTCTGTTGGGTCTCGGGCTGAGTGAGCCGACGCTGTTATTGAAAAGCGCCACGTCCTTTTCCTTGGGCACCCAATTTCGTCGCTGGTTAAACTCACGCTCCTGGATGCAGTGCCATCACTCACCGCTGTCGACACCAGAGGGCATTCCCATGCGCCACGTGTTGGCGCGTCTTGGCTTGCCGCTCGAGCCATTGCTGATCTCCGCACAGGTGGCGCTGGCCGGCCGGTTCGCCCACCCGCCCACGGACCCGAACTCCATCCTGTCCCGGGCCGAATACGGGTATCAATTCTCCGCTCAAGAATGGACGGCGTTGCTGAACCAGCATCTCAGGGCGAGCCCAGCGCGCCGAATTGAGACCGCAATTGCGACAATCGAAGCCTCAGACGGCGTCATTCGGGCCATCACGCTTGAGACCGGTGAGACACTCAATCCATGCCTGGTCGTGGACGCAAGTGGGCCCTCACGCGAGGCCGTCCTGGCCGCAGGCGGGGTCTATTCATCGTCGCGCCGTGTCACAGCCCACGCCCAGATCACCCCTACCACCCAGCTCGGCCCAGCCTGCCGGATTGTGGACGCCACGGCGACCGGATGGACTGCGTCAACCTTCCTGCAGGGTGCAGAGCACCGGCTCACGGTCGGATCACCACAGGACGGCGCTCCAGGCGCAGGCTTTGAGATCGCGCCTGGCGCACTCAACGCAGCCTGGGTTGGCAATTGTGTCGCGATTGGCCAGGCCTGCGCGGTGATCGAACCCCTAACCCCTGCCCCCATGATGATGCTTCAGCGCGATATCGAGAGGCTATTGGAGCTGATCCCAACCAGCGCTGGGATGGATGTTGAGCGCGCAGAGTTCAATCGCCGTTACCGGGAAGATGTCGCACATCTAAACCTGTTCCAGAGCCCTATATTGTCCGCAGATAACGCTCCGGACACGGCCTATTGGCGCGATATCGGAGCACAAGAGGATGATCCGAGACTGGAGCGCAAACTCGCTCAGTTCGGGCACAGGGGGATATTGGTGAATTACGACCTGGAGCCGTTTAATGAGGAGGATTGGACCATCCTTCATCTCGGCCAGGGACGGACTCCGCGCATCTATGATCGCCAGGCGGACCAGATCAGTGAGCAAGACGCCCGCCGCACGCTGGGGCAGATCAAAGCGATGATCGACCAGGTGGTCCCGCGCATGCCGCCGCATCACCTCTATATGACCAAGCTCAAGCAATATCTTGAAAAACAGAACCATGGCTGACGCGCAAACCCCTGCAATCAAGCAAATCGTAATTGTCGGAGGCGGCTCTGCGGGCTGGATGACGGCGGCTGCGCTGTCGAGCCTTTTGTCCTCCAGCGCAGTCCGGATTTCGCTGGTGGAGTCCGAGCAGATCGGCACGGTCGGCGTCGGTGAAGCAACCATTCCGGATATCATCAATTTCAACGCCATTCTGGGTATCTCAGAGGCCGAATTCCTGAAGGCCACCAATGGCACCTTCAAGCTCGGCATCCAGTTCAAAAACTGGGGCCGTCTGGGCGACAGCTATTTCCACCCTTTCGGGCCCCATGGCGTGGACATGCAGGGCATTGACTTCCATCAATTCTGGGCGCGATTCCGGGAGCAGTATCCGAACAGCGAAATTGAAGATTTCAGCCTGAGCGCGACGGCCGCGAAGGCCGGCCGTTTTGCCATGCCCGACCCCAATCCACGCTCTGTGCTGTCTCAGCTTCGCTATGCCTATCATTTCGACGCGACGGCCTATGCGCTTTTCCTTCGCCGCTATGCCGAGCAGCGTGGCGTCCGCCGAATCGAAGGCAAGGTGACCGAGGTCCACCAGGAGGCCGAGACAGGTCATATCACCCGGATTGATCTTGAGACCGGGGCTTGTGTTGAAGGCGATCTGTTCTTCGACTGCACCGGCTTCCGAGGCCTGTTGATCGAGAAGACTTTGGGGGTTCAACACAAGGATTGGAGCCATTGGCTGCCCTGCGACACCGCCCAGGCGGTCGCCTGCGAAAGGGCTGGCGATCTTCTGCCCTACACGATCTCAACCGCGAAGACGGCCGGCTGGCAGTGGCGTATCCCAACCCAGCATCGCACCGGTAACGGGCATATCTATGCCAGCGATCTGATGAGCGATGACGAAGCCATAGAAAGCCTTTTAGCCGACCTGGACGGCCCAGCCCTGGGTGAGCCGCGCAAGATCAAATTCAGAACCGGCCACCGGCAAAAATTCTGGGACAAGAACTGCGTGGCCATTGGGTTGTCAGGCGGCTTCCTGGAGCCGCTGGAGTCCACCTCGCTTTTCCTGATCCAGGAAGGGATCAGCAAATTCGTGGCGCTCTACCCGACCGCAGATATGCCCGATGTTGTCCGCGATGAGTATAACCGCCAGCTGACCCAGAAATTCGAGCAAGTGCGCGACTTCATCATCCTGCACTACAAGGCGACCGAGCGCGACGACAGCCCGTTCTGGACATACACGCGCACCATGGACATCCCCGATTCACTCAAAAGCCGCATGGCGTTGTTCCAGGAAGCCGGACGCGTATTCCGGTATGAAGACGAGCTGTTTTCCAAGCCGAGCTGGATTGCCGTCTTCCTGGGCCAGAATATTTGGCCAAAGTCGGTCGACCCGATCGTCAGCACGGTCGACCGGCCGGGCATTGCCCGCAGCTTGATGTCGATGAAATCGGCCATGGACGGGGCCGTGTCAAAAATGCGCACCCATGAAGACTTTTTAAAACACTATGCGTGGGCCGGATCCGCGGCCGGACAGAATTGAGGCAGACGCCATGCAGGACCTGAGCATCAAGGATATTGTGATCGTGGGAGGCGGAACCGCCGGCTGGATGGCCGCTGCGGGCCTGTCCATCTTGTTGCGCGACCCGACCATCCGTATCCGCCTGGTTGAGTCTGAAGAAATCGGCACCGTGGGCGTCGGCGAAGCGACGATCCCGCATATCCGCTACTTCAACCGGTTGGTCGGCCTACAGGAAAACGAATATCTGCGCCGGACGAATGCGACGTTCAAAGTTGGCATCGAATTTGTGAACTGGGGCCAGCTTGGTGACCGCTATATTCACCCCTTCAGCCCGTACGGCGTGAATATGGATGGCATCCACTTCCATCATTTCTGGCTGCGCGACCAGCTGACCGGTAAGGCCAGCTCGCTTGACGATTACAATCTGCATGTCCTGGCGGCCAAGCAGAACACCTTCTCACCGCCCATTCCCCAGGCCCAAAACTCACCCTTGGCATCGCTGGAATATGCCTACCAGTTCGACGCCATGCTGTATGGCCGCTATATGCGCGAAGTCGCCGAAGGGCGCGGTGTGCAGCGGATCGAAGGCAAGGTTGTCGATGTCAAACAGCGCGCTGAGGATGGCTTTATTGAAGCCTTGAAGCTGGAGTCCGGTGAGGAGATCTCTGGAGAACTCTTCATTGACTGCACCGGGTTCTACGGTCTTTTGATCGAGCAGACGCTGAAGTCGGGTTATGACGACTGGTCGCACTATCTGCCGGTCGACCGAGCGGTTGCGATGACGTGCGAGTCGTCCGGCCCTCTGACGCCTTACACCCGTGCAACCGCCCATGAGGCAGGATGGCAGTGGCGTATCCCGCTTCAGAACCGGCTGGGGAATGGCCATGTCTATTGCAGCCAATATATCAGCGATGATGAAGCCTGCGCAAAACTACAAGACGGCCTGGATGGCGCGCCGATTTCCGACCCGCGCTTCCTGCGCTTTAAGACGGGTATTCGCAAAAAGGTCTGGAACAAAAATGTGGTCTCGCTGGGCCTGGCGTCGGGATTCCTGGAGCCGCTGGAGTCCACCTCTATCCATCTGGTGCAATCGGCCATCGCACGGCTGATGACCAATTTCCCCGATAAGGTCTTTAACCAGGCCGATATCGACTATTTCAATGCCCGGACGCTCGCCGAGTTCGAACAGGTCCGCGACTTCCTGATCCTGCACTACAACGCCACCCAGCGCACCGACAGCGATTTCTGGAATTATGTGCGCACCATGGAAATTCCGGAAAGCCTGAAGACCCGGATTGAAATCTATAAGGAAAATGGCCGCATCTACCGGCACGACAACGAGCTATTTGGTGAAACCAGCTGGTTTGCTGTCTTTGAAGGTCAGAATATCCGGCCGAAACGCTATCACCCGGTGATCAACCATCTGTCCGACGACATGTTGGAGCGGCGCCTGGCCGAAATTCGGCGCGCCATGAATAAATCACTCGATCAATTTGAAGATCACGAACAATACGTGAAGAAGCGCGTGGCGGCGGCCTAGCCGCCCTCACCCACCCTGGCCGCGTACCGAGATTTGCTTTGGTCGGCGGCCAGGATACCTAATCCGCAAGCGATGTTTTGGAGACCGGGTGGAGCCGTGCGCTCAGCCCGGTCTTTAAAGTGGATGGACCAGCCGAGCGATCCATGTCTGAAACCCAGTCTGACACGACACCCTTCCCGTTCAGAATTGCTGTTGGATGCGGGCTTGCGCTTCTGGGCCTGGCCTATGTGTCGATCTGGGTCCTTGGCCAGCCTGATCTTGCGCGCCTGGGATCGTTCTGGAGCTTTGCCGGCGTGGGGCTGCTGGGGGCCCTGATTGCCAATTCCACCGGTGTGGGTGGCGGCGTGGTCTTCGTTCCGGCCTTCTCCATGCTCCGGGAGACCGGCGTCATGGATCTCAGCCCGACCCAGACCGTCGGCGTCAGTTTCGCCATTCAGTGCTTTGGTATGAGTGTTGGATCGCTCACCTGGCTCAGCCGCCTCAGAGCAGTACCGGACACCCCCACCTCCGACCACGCGCGCGGAACGATTATTCTGATTTGCGCCCCTCTATCGATCGCGGCGCTGCTGTTTACTCAGATGGTGATCCGCCCGGATCCGGCCTTCGCCTTCATCCTGTTCAAAGCGTTTTCGGTGCTGCTGGGCCTGGCCTTGCTGGCGCAGCTGGTATTCTCACCCAGCAAAGATGAGCGGCCGGCCGAGCTCACCCGGACGGATATGTGGGCACTTGCCGGTATCGGCGTCGCCGGCGGTGCGGCAACGGCCATGTTTTCGGTCGGTGTCGGCGAGCTGATGGCGCTCTATCTGTTTCTGCGGCGCTTTCCGATGGACGTGTGCGTGCCGCCAGCCGTTATCGTGTCTGCATTGTCCGTGCTGTCCGGCACGCCACACCATATCGCTCAGGGCGATCTGGTCTTTGAAATCCTGGTTTTCGCCGCGCCGGCCGTCATGCTGGGGGGCTTTCTGGCACGCCGCCTGGCCCACGCGCTTGGGGCGACGCGCCTGAAGCTCTACGCCTCGATCTGGATCACCGTGTCGAGCCTGATCCTGATCGCCCTGTCCTTCTAAGCTGTGGCCGGGCCATCCGGCTCCCCAGCCTACTCGGCCGACGAAAGCCGTGTGATTGCGATCGGACCAAATTGGATGGTCTGACGTCCATGTCCAAGATTAGCCCCGAACACCACGTCATCGGCGGCAAAATCGGCTCCCGCAACACCGCGCACGGTATAGAATTGCCCCTCTTCAGTCGGGCGAATATTTTCGCTGAAGATATTGTCGAAGGGCTCGCTGGTCCGGACCAGCTGGAGATCGACATTGCCCGTGCCCAGCGAGCGGATCGGGCGCTCGGCGCGGACCCACACCACTAGCTCAATTTCATCGCCATCATTGATATCTGCGATCAGCGGCACCGTCGCTCGCGTGCGCCAGACTTCATCGACGGCGCGGCGAACCCGAAACTCAATCGCGGCCCCGCCCGGAGCAGTCTCGGACGCCACGATTTCACGGCGAATGCCGCTGCCTTCCACGTCCCATCGTGCGGTGAAGCGGTCATTGAGCGGCTCGGTCACGCTCGTGGTGGATGTTTCTGCCACAGCTGTGCCCGATCCCAACAGCACAGCCGCGACGATGGCCGCAGCCACGCCAGTCTTCCTGTATTTATTGGCCATATTACTTACCTCCCCTTGATCGATAGCGCCGTCGAGGGCGCGATCATGTCTTACGTTGTCACAAATCCGCTATTGTCGGGTCAAGGCAGAATTCGCAAGCATCCGATCTTCAAGCCTTC
>JANQMI010000081.1 GCA_028280165.1 Oceanicaulis sp.
GAGTGATCGCAGAGATGCAGGGCTGCGAGGCGGTGCCGGTTTTGGCAAAATGCACCGTCTGCATCCTGGCCTCAACACGCATGCACGCAGGCAAGGTCAATGTCGCAGGATCAATCCGCTCCCCGCGCCTGATATGGGTCTGGAAGTCTTCAGTAAAGCGATCGCCCAAGCGCTCTGCCAGCGCGGCGTGGATTGCGGCGTCGGTGAGGATCGCTGTCTCGCCTGAGGCCGTAAGCGCGTCAGCGCGGTCGATGAGGTCGGTGATGACCTGGGCCAGGCCCAACGCGCCATCGGCCTTCAGCGCCGTGTCCCAGCTGAGCGCCAGCAGTGCGCCGCGCTGGTAGGGCAGGCGTTCGGTTTCGCGGGAGTCAAAGAGGCGTTCATTCAGCGCGCCGGCCGGCATCGTGTTGACGGAAGAGCTGAGATAGGCCTGCAACATGGCGTCATAGTTGGCGACGAAATCGTCCAGCGTGATCAGACCGGTCTCCAGCAAGATGCGCTGGGTGAAATACTCCGTGAAGCCCTCCGTGAACCAGGCGCGGGAGGGATCGGTGGCCTCATCGGTGCGCCCGGCCCGGCGCGGGATCCATTCGTGGAGCACTTCATGCACGATGGTGTGGGACAGATTCGCAGCCTCGGCGTTTTGCGTGGCAAGGATGAAGAAGGCTTCGTTGAAGCCCGATCCAATCACCGCAGAATTGCCCGGAATGTCGGGAAGCGGGGTCAGAGCGATGAAGTATTGGTCAAAGACCGGGTCTTCAAACAGGCGCGATCCCACACCCAGTACGGCCTGCGCCGAGTCTGCAATGGCGGCATCATCGAGCGCCCAGTCCCCACGCACCGCCTGGCGTATCGCGATGCCGCTCTGATCGGTTTCGCCATAGCGAAACGCGCCAAACACGAAGACGCCGTCGGCCAGTGTGCGATACAGCATCCGCGTCGTGCCATCGGGCCCGATCGGACGGTTCGCAGCCGCTTGGGTGTCCAGTAGGGTCAGGGTGATGGTTGCGTCTTCATCGCTCAGCTGAGGCAGGATTGTGCGTGCGATGGCTGTGGCAAAATCCGGCTGCAGAACAGGACGCATACCCGGGACACGATGGTCCCCCCATTGGGGCAGCCCCTCATAGTCTTGAGTGACATCATAGCGCACAGTGTAGGGGCCGGGTTGGAGCCCGGTGACGCGCAGCCGCCCCCCTTGATCGACATAACCCACCGGATGGCTACCGGGGCCCGTCAGCCGAACCTTGGAGCGCAGCTGGCCCAGGTTTTCTTCCGGGCCCCATTGCGCAGGCCAGGTCAAGGAAAGGGTCTCTCCAGCCTCTGCCTCAAACGTCAAAGTGATGGTGAGCCTGTCATAGGTCTGAGCGGTTGCGCCGATCGACACGGCGGTTATGTCCGCCATCTGGTGTCCCGATGCGCCCAGAGCCAAAGAGGCTGCAATTGCCCAGACCAGCATAAATCCCTCCTGAAATGCCGGCTCCTGTCATGGCCGCTCTGATCAGGCGCTGCACGTTGACCGACGCCAATGCAGGCGATTTTGCAGCGAAATGACTTAAATCTGCACTCAGACGCCTCGTCCTGTGCCTGTCTGGCTGTCTTGAGATTGAGTGCGGGTCCGGCTCCTGCCTCGTGTCACAACAGCGGGGCTGATTGCTCCGATTGCTGTGTTTTGCTATCGGAGGCGCAGGCCCATCAAGGCCCATCGTTATCCTTCAGTCTGGTCGGAGCTGTGCCGCATGTCGGGCTATCAATACGTTTATCACATGGACAATCTGGCCAAGACCTATCCCGGCGGGAAACAGGTCTTTGCTGGCATTTCGCTGCACTTCCTGCCCGACGCCAAAATCGGCGTGGTGGGCGTCAACGGTGCGGGCAAGTCTTCGCTGCTGCGCATTATGGCCGGCACCGATACCGACTTCACCGGCGAAGCCTGGGCGGAAAAGGGCGTACGCGTCGGCTATCTGCCGCAGGAGCCACAGCTCGACCCGGCCAAGACGGTCTGGGAAAACGTCATCGAAGGCTCCGAAGACAAGCAGATTTACGACGCCTACAACGCCATCGCGATCAAAATGGCCGAGGACTATTCCGACGAATTGATGGAAGAGATGACCGCCCTGCAAGAGCAGGTCGATGCGCGCGATGCCTGGGACATCGATTCCAAGATCGAAATGGCCATGGAGGCCCTGCGCTGCCCGCCCGGTGAGGCTTCGGTTGAGAATCTGTCCGGCGGTGAAGTGCGCCGGGTGGCGATCTGCCGCCTGCTCTTGTCCAAGCCGCACATGCTGCTGCTGGACGAACCGACCAACCATCTGGACGCCGAAAGCGTCGCCTGGCTGCAGAACCATCTGGAAAACTATGACGGCGCGGTCCTGTGCGTGACCCACGACCGTTACTTCCTGGACTCGATTACCACCTGGACGTTGGAGCTCGACCGTGGCCGGGGCATCCCTTACGAGGGTGGCTATTCCAGCTGGCTAGAACAGAAGGCCAAGCGCCTGGCCCAGGAATCCCGCGAAGAAAGCTCCAAGCAGCGCGCGCTGACCCAGGAACTGGAATGGATCCGCTCCAGCCCCAAAGCCCGTCAGGCCAAGTCCAAGGCGCGTATCAAGGCCTATGAAGAAAAGCGTGACGCGGCCGAGCGCGAAAAAATCAATACCGCCGTCATTAATATCCCGCCGGGCCCGCGCCTGGGCGGCAATGTCGTGGACTTCGACCATGTGTCGAAGGGCTTCGAAGACAAGCTGCTCATCCGCGATCTCGACTTCAAACTGCCTCCAGGCGGCGTGGTGGGCGTGATCGGTCCAAACGGTGCGGGTAAAACCACGCTGTTCAAGATGATCACCGGCGAAGAAAAGCCCGACGAAGGCAGCGTCACGCTCGGCGAGACGGTCAAGCTCGGCTATGTGAACCAGAGCCGCGATGCGCTGGACGCAAACAAAACCGTCTGGGAGGAAATCTCCGACGGCAATGACATGATCATGCTGGGCGAGCGCGAAGTGCCGAGCCGGGCCTATGTCGGCGCGTTCAACTTCAAAGGCGGCGACCAGCAGAAGAAGGTCGGCGTGCTGTCCGGGGGTGAACGCAACCGTGTGCACCTGGCCAAGATGCTCAAAGAGGGCGGCAACCTGCTCCTCCTTGACGAACCAACCAACGATCTGGACGTGGAAACCCTGTCGGCACTGGAAAGCGCGCTGGAAGCCTTCCCGGGCTGTGCGGTGGTGATTTCCCACGACCGCTTCTTCTTAGACCGCATCGCGACCCACATCCTGGCCTATGAGGGCGATAGCCATGTGGAATGGTTCGAAGGGTCGTTCTCCGACTATCTGGAAGACAAAAAACGCCGCCTCGGCGACGACGCCTTGGTGCCCAAGCGGGTGAAGTTCCAGAAGTTCGCGCGGTAGGCTCGCGCCAACCATTCTCGTCATTCCCGCGCAGGTAAGCACGACGATAGAGGCGCAACCGTTATCTCCCCCTGCTTGCGGGGGGAGTGTCCCGAAGGGACGAGGGGGGCCTTGGCAAACGTTGCAAAGCCCCCTCCGCCAGCTTCGCTGGCACCTCCCCCGTAAACAGGGGAGGACATCGAAGCGTCCTTCCTCCACTTCTACCGCCCCTCTGTCCCAGCGAAAGCTGGGACCCATGGCGTGAAATGCAGCGCTTGACAGCTCTGAGCCCCGACCGGAGCTTGTCCTGAACTCAATTCAGGATCGGGGAAGAGAAGGATGGCGGAAGAATGACCAAGCTTCGCCATCGAAAAAAAGAACGCAGGTATTCAGCCTTTCAGCAACAGCGCACAAATCGCCTCAAGCCCGGCCTGATCCTCGGCATCAAAGGCATCGGGCTGATCGGAGTCCACATCCAGGACCGCAGCAATCTTCCCGTCAGCGTCAAAGACCGGGACCACGATTTCAGACTTCGTCCGGCTGTCGCACGCAATGTGACCGGGGAAGGCCTCCACATCAGGCACCAGCTGGGTTTGACCGGTAGCAGCCGCAGCGCCGCAGACCCCGCGGCCAAAGGGAATGCGTAAACAGCCCAGCGTGCCCTGATAGGGTCCAACGACCAGCTCAGCCGCTTTGTCCGGGTCGACCACATAAAAGCCGGTCCAGAAAAAGCGCGGCCCGAAATTGTGGGACAGCAGGCAGGCCGCGGTGGCATAGCGCGCCGTGTGGCTCGGCTCACCGGCGACAATGGCTGCGATTTCCTTGGCAATCCGCACATAGGCGTCCGCCTTGCTTTCACCCGGTTCAGCAGTTGACATGGCTTCGGCCATGGCCGGCTCCTTCACAGTCTTTCTGGCCACACAGTTAGGCGCGCGCGGAGGTGACGACAAGACGCGACTGCAACGCGGGTGTTCGATGCTCGCACACCCTCTCTTTCCCGGTGGAGGCCGGGGAAGACAAGGGCATGGGAAAAATGTGGGTATCTCTTCCCCAGCGAAAGCTGGGGCCCACGGCCACCAAATGCTGCGCTTGATCACCTTTGGATCCCAAATCAAGTTTGGGAAAGAAAGACAGGTGTAGTTTTGGGGCTGCGCTGACGATCCCCCCACCTTTCGTCTTTCCCGGCGAAGGCCGGGACCCAGAGATCATGAAACGCTGCGCTTGATGGCTCTTGGCCCCGACCTGCGTCGGGGAAGAGACATTTTTTATAGACACCTCTTCTTCGTCATTCCCGCGAAAGCGGGAACCCAGAGCCACCAAATGCTGCGCTCTGCTATTCCTGGGTCCCCGCCGACGCGGGGATGACGAGGGACAAA
>JANQMI010000225.1 GCA_028280165.1 Oceanicaulis sp.
TGGCGCGCTTTGGGGCCTATGGGGCGCGTGCCCCGTCCATCCGAGGTATGGGTGTTATGGCAATTGGCGCACTGATTGACGTTCGGCACCAGGTAATCGAGGCGCTCCTCGCCCAGGGCCGCGCTGATCAGGGTCAGGTCGATAAAGGCCCCAGTGCGCGCCAGTTCGGCTTCTGTCTGCTCGCTGTCCCAGACATAGCTCGCCGCATCCCAGGTCTGCCCCCGGCGCACCAGGATGCGGGTCTCGATCAGGCGCACGGCGGTGAGGTCGAGCCGATCGCCCGTGAAGTGCTGCATCGAAGTCCCATCACCGCTGACCCGGGACAGATCGCGGCCGGTCCGCGGGTAATAGAAGGTCTTGGTGATCACTGTGCCGTCAGGGAAGTCGAAAACCTCACGGTCATCATACGCGGCTGGCTCCGCCCCCTCTGGCAGCCAAACCGTGCGCAGCTTTAGCGCATCGTCGGTGAACAGCGCGGTGTTCAGGGTGTAGGGCGTCACGCGCTCGCCCAAGACCAAAGCCCCGCCCCCCGCTGCGAGCTGACCCCACTCGGACAGGGCCGCCGGCCAGCCCTCAGCGATGATTTGCGGGGTGGGCGGATCGGGCGCGGGGCCGAGGTCCGCACCGTCTTGCGAGCAAGCGCTGACAGTGAGCAGCGTGGCCGTAAGGGCCCATACCAGGCGCATGCCTACAGCTCCAGCGCGACAGAGCTCAGGCGCGGCAGCGTGCAGCGGAAGGCCTCGCCATCCAGCCGTGCGTTGGCGGCATCATTGGGCAGGTCGGCGTTGAGCACCTCCGCCCCGGCAACGCACAGGCGCTGGTCGGTGGGCAGAGCGCCATCAATCATCTTGTCCGCATCGGCATAGCCATCCCACACCACCGGCGGGAAACGCCCCGTCGGGCCGAACAGGGCGATGCGCAGGGCCTGCAGCTCCAGCCCATCGGGATTGCCCCCGCCGCCCTCATACACGTTGGAGCCGACAAAGATGGCTTCGGGATAGGGGTCGTAATCGTCGGCCAGCTCCAGATTTTCAAACCCGGAGGAAAAGAAAGAGGAAATGATGATGTGGGCGGTGCGGTTATTGGTGAGCACATTGTCGAAAATCTCGACTCCATCGCCGGAATTGATCAGCACGCCTGTGCCGGCCGGCACGCCCGCCACCGGGGTTCCTGCATGGCCGAAATTATCGGTGTTGTTCTCATAGACTTCGTTGTTGAACACCCGCGTGCCAAAGCCTGGGCGCGGCAGGTGAGGCATGTCGAACACCAGGATGCCGCCGGTATTATGGCGTGCGATATTGCGATAGACATCGGCATTACGAGAGTTCTCGATCTCGATACCGGCCACATTATATTCGGCGATATTGCCACGCACGATAATATTGTCGGACTGGCCCACATAGATGCCCGCGTCCGAGGCCCCGATCGCGATCGAATTCTCGATCAGGATATTCTCGCTCTGGACCGGATAGATGGCGTAGGCCCCGTTCTCGGTCGACGGCCCATTGGTCCATTCCACGCGAATGCCGCGAATGACGATATTGGTGCCGTCGGTGATCTTCAACGCATCGCCAATCGTGTCCTCGATGGCCAGATGTTCGATGGTGAAGTCGTCGGACCCAGACACCAACAGACCTTCCGCGCCCTGGCGCTGCTCGGCAAAGGACAAAATGGTTTGATCCGCCCCCGCCCCACGCAAGGTCACACCATCCACGCCGGACAGGGACAGGCCGCGTTCAATCAGGAAATGTCCGGCCGGGATTTCGATGACATCGCCAGGCTGCGCGTCCAGCAGCGCTTCCATCAGCGTTTGTTGATAGGCCCGGTCGAAATCTGAAACGTCGCGGCCGCGATCGCCGCAGCCGGCCAACACGGCACTGCTGGCTGCCACCGCCAGCCCGATGCGCAAAACGCCCATCGCTGTCCTCCCCTTGGTTTTAGCAGTGGGGCCTTTGGCCTCTCACGCCTGTCGAAGAGCAGGATAGGCGAACAGTGTTCACCCTGTCGAGATTGAGGGAATGCGGCTTATGGGAGCGGCTTTACTCTGCCGCCAGGCTGATCATCAGGAAGAAAACCACGGGCACGCCGATCATGGCCGGCACGACCAGGGCTTCGAACCCAAAGACCACCGCAATGGCTGCGAATAGAAGCGCGGTGTTGACCAGGATCACCGGAGCTGCGCGCTCCGGATTGGCGGCGACTTCGCGCCACAGCGTGCCGATGATGGGCAGGCGCACCGCCATCCGGCTCACCGCATAAACACCGGTGCGCACCCACTGACCTGGGGCCGCCATGAGTCTCGCACTGCGGCGCGGACGCCGGGCCACCGCCATGATCGCCGCCATGACCAGGCCGGCTGTCAGGACCGCGCCAGCGCCGATCACACCTTCGCCCTGGCTGTACACCCAGACGGTCGCGGCCAGCGACAGCAGCACGGTCAGAGGAGCCATGGCACGCTGGGTCCAGCGGGCCGGGCCCCAGACCGGCAGCTCTTCACCGGCGCGGCCGGCCATGGAGTTGGCGACATAACCCAGCGCTGCGATGTAGTGGAACAGCACCAGGGGGACGGACGTTGCCAACAGGGCGAAGGTGAGCGGGCTATCGGTGATCCCGGGCTTAGGACCGGGAAAGGCCATCCACAACACCGCCCAGATCACAAAGGGCAGCATCATGAACGCACCAATGGCGTAAGGGATGAAGGGCATGGGGAGATCCTCTTTGAGGGATTTTGAGGGTCTCCTACAGCCCTGCCTTCGCGGGCGCAACAAAAATCGGTATACGGAATATCCATAGATTCCAAAAGGAAATCAGCCAGGGCCGAGTGGTGGACTGCGATTCAGACCCACGCGGGGATACAAGCTGCGCGAAGGTGCCGCACTCGACACACTCTCCTTTAAAATGTATTTCTAGCAACTTATAATTAGAGCATGTATCGGGGAATAGAAAATCATGCGCTGGATCAAATTGGCGTGCTTGCCACTGCTGCTTGCGGCGTGTGTCAATCGGCCAAATTATGTGGATGTGAATGGACATCCGATCGAACCGCATATGCTGAGCCTTGACCCGCTGACGGCCGCTGCCGTCCGTGACGCTGGCAATCTTGATGGCTTCGGCAATAACTTCATCCAGAACATCTACGTGGATTTCGAAGCTGGCAGCGATGAACCGATGGCGAGCGAGGAAGCCCGATGGCGCCCCGGCTCGGTTCGAGCTGGAACTCTAGCGGCCGAAGCAATTGCTCAAGGCTCTGACGCTATGGCGACAGCGCTCGTGACTGCTCTGCTAGTCGAGGCCGATACGCGGTGCGATGCGTACTTCACGGACGCTGTCTGGAGCCGGAACACGACAGCTGGGGGCTTGTCGGTCGGTCAAACTCTAGCAAGTGCTGTCGGGGCCGTTAGTTCATATGAAAGTCAAGCTTGGGCCGGAGTCTCTACGATGTTCGGGGGCAGCCGGGATGCGTTGAGCGCGGAAATCCTAGGTGAGCAGACGATGAATGTCATTTGGGGTGCAGTGCAAGCGGAGCGCCAGAAGCAACGCACGGATATTCTTCAGGTAACCCAGCGAGGCGTCGAAGAGCTTCCTGTCGTCATGGCGCTCGTCAGCACCTACCACATGAGCTGTAATGTGACTTCTGGACTGTCCTATCTGAGCGATTATGTCGGTGAGGCTGCGCAAGAAGGTGCTGAGGACGCCACTCGGCGATTGGTGGGGTCCCAAGACTAACGCGGCCAGTCCCCGCATTGCGGGGCAGTCGTGACCTACCCCTCCGCCTTCCGACCCTCAATCAGGTCTTCGACCACGCTTGGATCGGCCAGGGTTGAGACATCGCCCAACTTGTCGAATTCATTCTCGGCGATTTTGCGCAGGATGCGGCGCATGATCTTACCCGAGCGGGTTTTCGGCAGGCCGGGTGCGAACTGGATCACATCAGGGGTCGCAACCGGTCCAATATCCTTGCGCACATGGCCCTTCAGGTCTTTTTCCAACTCCGCGGTGGGCTCCAGCCCTGCGATGAGCGTGACAAAGCAGTAAATCCCCTGACCCTTGATATCGTGCGGATAGCCGACCACCGCCGCTTCGGCGACGCTGTCATGGGCCACCAGCGCACTTTCGATCTCGGCGGTCCCCAGCCGGTGGCCAGACACATTCAAGACATCATCGACCCGGCCGGTAATCCACCAATAGCCGTCGGCATCGCGCCGGGCCCCATCGCCGGTGAAATACATCTCCTCATAAGTGGAGACATAGGTGTCGATGAAGCGCTGATGGTCGCC
>JANQMI010000228.1 GCA_028280165.1 Oceanicaulis sp.
TTCATCCAGTTCCACCCCACCGCCATCGATATTGGCCGCGATCCGGCCCCGCTCGCCACCGAAGCGCTGCGCGGTGAAGGCGCGACGCTGGTCGCCGTCCGGGGACGCCGCTTCATGGTGGACTTGCACCGCGATGCCGAGCTAGCACCCCGCGATGTGGTGGCGCGCGGCGTGCACCGGCAGATCGAGCGCGGTGACGGGGCTTTCCTGGATGCGCGTCAGGCCGTCGGTGACGCTTTCCCGCAGCGCTTTCCGGCCGTGTTCGCCGCCTGTCAGCTTGGCGGGATTGACCCCCGTGTTGAGCCGATCCCAATAGCGCCGGCCGCTCACTATCACATGGGCGGGGTCGCGACGGATCTGACCGGTTTTACAGGGGTGCCCGGCCTGTGGGCGGTTGGAGAATGCGCGTCAACCGGGCTGCATGGCGCGAACCGGCTGGCGTCGAACTCGCTCTTGGACGGACTTGTGTTTGGCCGCCGCGCCGCAGAGCAATTGCGCGCCGCTCCAGATCGTCAGATCCAGGCGCTTGAGGTCGAGGCTCCGGCCGCGCTGCCCGATCAGGCCTTGCAGACCCTGCGCCGGGCCATGGCGCGCGATGCAGGCGTGGTTCGAAACCAATTTGGCCTGACCCGGTTGATGTCGGTGATTGACCGGCTGGAGGCCCAGCATGGCGCGGCCTATGCCTTGGTCGCCGCTCGCTTTGTCGCCACAGCCGCGCTTCAGCGCACGGAATCGCGCGGCGGGCATTTCCGGTCCGATTTCCCGGACACGGATGCCGTAGGGGTTCCGACCCGCCTGACGCTCGATGACCTTCCCAATCGATCCCACTATCTGGACGCTGCAGAATGACGATGCCTATTCCGACCGGCCTCATCCGGGACCTTGTCGCCCGCACCTTGGAAGAAGATCTCGGCGGACGTGGGGATATCACCACGCTGGCGACGATCCCCGCCGACGCTGTGGCCCGCTTCGACATTGTCAGTCGGGCCCGTGGCGTTCTGGCGGGCACCCAGGCCGCGTGCGAAGTCTTCGGTCAGATCGACCCAGCGATCAAAGCCGATTGGCGGATTGGCGATGGGAAGCCGGTCATGTCTGGAGATGTGGTGGCCAAGCTCTCTGGCCCGGCACGCAGTCTTTTGACCGCCGAACGCGCGGCGTTGAATTTCCTGGGGCGCATGAGCGGCATTGCCACGCTGACGCGCGCCTATGTCGATGCCGTGGCAGGCACCGATGCCGCGATCGCCCACACGCGCAAAACCACACCGGGACTGCGTGCGCTCGAGATTCAAGCGGTCAAAGCGGGCGGCGGAGCCAGCCACCGCTTCGGCTTGGATGATGCGATCCTGATCAAAGACAACCATGTGGCCGTCTGTGGCTCGGTGGGCGAAGCCGTCCGGCGGGCCAAGGCCTTTGCTGGGCATATGACCCGCGTTGCGGTGGAAATCGACCGCGTGCACCAGCTGGATGACGCTTTGCTTGCCGGAGCGGAGAGTATCCTGCTCGACAATTTTTCCCTCGAAGACCTGCGCAGTGCTGTGTCGGTCGCCAAGGGCAAAGCCACGCTTGAAGCCTCTGGTGGTGTCGATTTGAACACGGTGAAAGCGATCGCCGAAACTGGGGTCGACGTCATCAGCGTTGGGGCCCTGACGCACTCAGCTCCGAATTTCGATGTGGGGCTTGATGAAGCCTAAGCCTCGCGGGCCGCAATCAACAGCTGACGCTCGGACCGGTTCGGGAAGCGATAAAAAATGTGCGACCCAATGCGGCGCGTGCGCACCAGATTGTCATTCCAATAGGGATCGACTTCAGTGGTGTGATAGTGCGTTGCGCGGTTGGTTACCGGGCGGGCAAAACCCATCAGCGCATGTTCGGCGACGAGTTGGGAGCGCTCCCAGCCACGGCCATAAGGCGCGCGCTGCATGGACCCATCACAGGTGAAGGTGAACTGGCAGCCGGTGGTCCGCTCAGAGCCCTGATAGACCACATCGCAAACCGTGTTCGGATAAGCCCGATGGCGCACGCGATTGAGCACCACTTCGGCAACCGCCATTTGTCCGGCCAGCCGCTCTGAGCGGGCTTCGTAGAAAATCGCCTCAGCCATGCATTGGCGTTCACGCGCTGCGGTGTGCGCGGCGTCCAGATGGCTGGTGTCAAAGCTGCGCAGATCGTCCAAAGAGCGTGCCGTCAGAGTCGCGCCGTCCAGCGTGAAACTGGCAAACTGCACAGGCTCGGCGGCCTGATCGGCGACGTGCAAGTCTTCGGTGGTCAGATAGTTCGCTGCGAGGGTCCGCCACTGAGAGGCTTCATCCTGCTGGCGCACACGCTCAGGGGCCATCATGACTGCGCCGGCGGTCACAATGACCGCGGCACAGGCACCAAGACCTGTCGTGATGCGCTTGACGCGCTGGATGAGACGGCTCGCCGTCATAACGTCTCCAAGGCTATCTTGACCGGTGTCTCCGGTCCCTCAACCTGGCGGTTAGGCCAGATGACTACCCATCAAGCCTTAGCAAGGATTGAACCAATCGCCAGGCCGGGGTCGCGGCAGATAGGCGTCGATGAGCCGCGCGTCAATATACACCGCATGAGGCCGAAATGGGGCAGGCTGCGACGCCTTGCAAGTGCCCCGGCTCTAAGCGTTTGATTATTAGGGCTTTACGAGGCCTTGTTGAGCGCGGCCTGAGCCGCCGCAAGGCGCGCAATTGGGACCCGGTATGGCGAACAGGACACATAATCCAGGCCCACTGATTCGCAGAATGTGATCGACGCCGGATCGCCGCCATGTTCGCCACAAATGCCCAGCTTGATCCCCGCACGGGACGCAGAGCCCCGCTCCGCAGCGATCTGAATCAGGTCACCCACCCCATCGGTGTCGATGGACACGAACGGGTCCTTTTCAAAAATGCCCGCTTCCAGATAGGAGCCGAGGAATTTGCCGGCATCATCACGCGACAGGCCAAAGGCGGTCTGGGTCAGATCATTGGTGCCAAAGGAGAAGAATTCGGCGTGTTCGGCGATATCCCCGGCGCGCAAGGCGGCGCGCGGCAGCTCGATCATGGTGCCGATCATATAGGTGGGGT
Organism: Oceanicaulis sp.; assembly: GCA_028280165.1. Lineage (GTDB taxonomy): Bacteria > Pseudomonadota > Alphaproteobacteria > Caulobacterales > Maricaulaceae > Oceanicaulis. The sequence goes on from JANQMI010000228.1 coordinate 3,081, forward strand.
CTACACCCTTCTCTTCGCCGACTTTTCGGGCAATGGCCTCAATACGAACCTTCAGAATCTCCAGCTCTTTGGCCGTGGCCACCAGCGGGATCATCACTTCAGCCACCGGCTTCACCCCGGTCGCCCTTTCCACATCGGCCTGGGCTTCGAAAATGGCACGGGCCTGCATTTCGTAGATTTCCGGGAAGGTGATCCCCAGTCGGCAGCCGCGATGGCCCAGCATCGGGTTGGTTTCATTCAGGTCGCGGGCGCGCTGCATCAGGCCCTCGGCAGAAAGTCCCGTGGCGTCGGCCACGGCTTGAACGTCTTCTGCCGTATGGGGCAGAAATTCGTGCAGGGGCGGGTCCAGCAGGCGGATCGTACAGGGGCGATCTTCCATGATGCGGAAAATGTCGTCGAAATCCTGGCGCTGCATGGGCAGGATTTTCGTCAGGGCGGCGATCCGCCCGTCTTGGTCCTCGGCCAGGATCATCTCACGCACAGCCGCAATGCGGTCGGCGTCAAAGAACATATGTTCAGTGCGGCACAGGCCAATGCCTTCGGCACCAAACTCCTTGGCGGTTTGCACATCGGCAGGGGTTTCGGCATTGGTGCGCACTTTCATGCGCCGGGCCCGGTCAGCCCATTCCATCAACTTGCCAAAGTCGCCGGTCAATTCCGGCTTGATCATTGGGGCTTCGCCGGCCAGCACTTCGCCGGTTGCGCCGTCCACCGTGACGATATCGCCTGCGGTGAAGGTGCGCCCGCGCGCGGTGAACATCTTGGCATCGCCATCAATGCGGATTTCTCCGGCTCCGGACACGCAAGGCCGGCCCATACCGCGGGCGACCACGGCGGCGTGACTGGTCATACCGCCGCGCGCGGTGACGATGGCCTGGGCCGCGTGCATGCCATGAATGTCTTCAGGACTGGTTTCCACCCGCACCAGTATGACTTTCTCACCATGGTTGGCCAGAGCCTCAGCCTCGTCAGAATCAAACACGATCTTGCCCGACGCCGCGCCCGGCGAGGCGGGCAAGCCCTTAGCCACCACATCGCGCTCATAATCGGCGTCGATGGTGGGGTGAAGCAGTTGATCGAGCTGGCCTGGATCAACCCGCAGCACAGCTTCTTCTTCACTGATCAGGCCTTCGGCGACCATGTCGACGGCAATCTTCAGCGCCGCCTTGGCGGTGCGCTTGCCATTGCGGGTCTGCAGCATCCAAAGCCGGCCCTGTTCGACCGTGAACTCGATGTCCTGCATATCGCGGTAATGGCGTTCCAGATTGTCGAACACCTCAGTGAGCTGGGCGTAGACCTCTGGCAGGGCGGTTTCCATGGACGGCAGATGATCGTCCATTTTGATGCGCATGGCTTCGGTCAGACATTGCGGCGTGCGGATGCCGGCCACCACGTCTTCGCCCTGAGCGTTGATCAGGAACTCGCCGTAATAGCCATTCTCACCCGTGGACGGGTCGCGGGTAAACGCCACGCCGGTGGCGGACGTATCGCCCATATTGCCGAACACCATGGCCTGGACGTTGACCGCCGTGCCCCAGCTGGCCGGGATGTCATACATGCGCCGATAGGTGATGGCGCGGTCATTCATCCAGCTGCCGAATACAGCGCCGATCGCGCCCCACAGCTGGTCGCGCGGATCGGTGGGGAAGGGATGGCCCAGCTCGCGCTGGACGGCGTCTTTATACTCGGCAATCACCTCTTCCCACTCAGAGGCGGTAATCTCGGTATCGAGCTGGTAGTCGCGGTCTTCCTTATAGGTTTCAAGGATTTCCTCGAACTCAGAGTGAGAGACCCCCAGCACCACATCCGAATACATGGTGATGAAGCGGCGATAGCTATCCAGCGCGAAACGGCGATCCCCAGACAGCTTGGCCAGACCTTCGGCTGTTTCGTCGTTCAGGCCCAGATTGAGCACCGTATCCATCATGCCGGGCATGGAGGCGCGAGCGCCTGAGCGCACCGACACCAGAAGGGGGTTGGCCGGATCGCCAAATTTCTTGTCGACCTTGGCTTCCAATGCGGCGAGCGCGGTCTCCACCTGATCATTCAAGTCGGACGGGTAGTTCCGGTCGTTTTCGTAAAAGGCGGTACACACCGCCGTGGTCAGGGTGAAGCCCGGCGGCACCGGCAGGCCCAGCTTGGCCATTTCAGCCAGGTTTGCGCCCTTGCCCCCCAGGAGGTTCTTGTCATCGCGGTCGCCGTCCGAGGACCCGCCGCCGAATGCATAAACCCATTTGTTCGCCATGATCGGCTCACCCTTTTTGTTCACTCATGGAAGGAGATATCTGGAGCGATTTTGCGCTCCGGTTACCCCTCCAGCCGGGAAAAATCAGCCACTGCGTCGGTCGCAGCGCGAATCCGCGACAGCAGCAGCAATCTGTTGCGGCGCAACATAGCGTCTTCTGCGTTGACCACAACGGCCTCGAAGAATGCGTCCACAGGCCCACGGAGCTGGGCCAAAGCGGCCATGGCGGCTTCGAAGTCTTCGGTCTCGAGCGCCGACTGGGCGGAGGCTTCGGCCGCTTCGATAGCATCGATGAGGGAGGTTTCTTCGGGGGCGTCTGCGCTTTCGCGGATCACCGAGAGCAGAGCGCTGGCCTCTTCTGCCGAAAGCCCCCCTCGGCCCTCCGGGCCACTCCCCCCGCCGGCGGGGGGAGACATCGATGCTGCAGACGGGTGTCCTCCCCTGCTTGCGGGGGAGGTGGTCCCGAAGGGAGCGGAGGGGGGATCGCCCAAGGCTTCAGCGAGCGCCGCGCCCAGGTCAAAGCCCTTCTTCTCCTCAGCACTGAGGATATTCGCCGCCCGGCGATACCCTGCCAGCAAAGCGGTGCCTGCTTCCCCATCCAGGAAAGCCTGCAGCGCGCGCGCTTTATTGGTCACCCGAACCAGATCGTCATCACCCAGCGCAAACACCGCGTCGATGACGTCGTGGCGCACGCCTTCGTCCTTGAGATGGACTTTCAGGCGATCAGCGAAGAAGGCGAGGAGGGCATGTGCAATGTCATGCTTGCGATCGCTGCCTGTCAGGTCATAACCAAGCGCGGATTCCATTGCTTCGACGTCGGCGTCAGATAGAGCTCTAAACGTACCGATCGAAGCGACTTGGGCATCTTGATTGGAGAATTGATCCGCATCCGGCTGTCTAGTCTCTCTCTGAAACACCCCGGCTGCGCTCAGAATGCCTGGATCGCGATTGGCGACCGCATAGGTTATCCACCAGAGCGGTAAACGTAGGCCACCCTCCAACAGCACCCGAATAACCCCCAGTGCCGCCCGCCTTAACGCAAACGGGTCCTTAGACCCGGTCGGCTTTTCGTCGATGGCCCAGAAGCCCACCAGCGTGTCGAGCTTGTCGGCGAGGGCGACGGCGGCGCTGACCGGCGCGGTCGGCACGGCGTCGGACGGGCCTTGCGGCTTGTAATGATCGCGTATGGCGTCGGCGACGGCATGTCGGTCTTCGGTGGAGAGGCCGGCAAGCCCCCCTCGACCCTTCGGGCCACTCCCCCCGCCCGCGGGGGGAGATA
>JANQMI010000169.1 GCA_028280165.1 Oceanicaulis sp.
GGCTACACCCAAGAGAGCACCAAGTTCCTGATGATCCCCATGGCCCAAACGGGCCAGGAGGCCGTCGGCTCCATGGGTACGGACACGCCGATCTCGGCACTGTCGGACCGGCCGAAGCTGCTGCATACCTATTTCAAACAGAACTTCGCCCAAGTGACGAACCCGCCGATCGACCCGATCCGCGAAGAGCTCGTCATGTCGCTGGTGACCTTCATCGGTCCGCGGCCGAACCTGCTCGACCTTGAAGGCACCTCCAAGCAGAAGCGCTTGGAAGCGGCCCATCCCATTCTCACCAACGAGAACCTGGAGCGGATCCGCGCCATCGGCGAGGTAGCCGACAATCAGTTCCTGACCGCCACGCTCGACATGACCTACCGTGTCGAAGACGGCGCGGACGGCATGGAAGATGCGCTCCAGGCCCTGTGTGAGGAGGCCGTTGCCGCGGCCTGCGATGTGATCCTGGTCAATTGCTATCCCTTCTGGGAGGGCTACCCGATCGAGCATGCGAATATCTATATGCGCGAAATGTATCGCCGGGCCCAGCGTGTTGCCGATGGAAAGAAGGTCATTATCGCGGAAACCGGCTGGCCGAATATCGGAACTCCGGACCGTGGGGCCGTACCGTCGCGGGCGAATGCCATGAAATACTTCATCGATGCGGTGCGCTGGTGTGAGGACGAAGGCATCGAGCTGTTCTACTTCGCCGGTTTTGATGAGGCCTGGAAAATCGCCAGCGAAGGCGATGTCGGGGCCTATTGGGGCCTGTGGGACAAAGACGGCGCGCCGAAGTATTTTTAACAGCGATGTTCGGTCTGTTTCATCGCCGCCGGGCCTTTGCCCCGTCTTACGCTCCGGCGATTTGCTATTCAGGATATCGGGACGGTCAAAACCCGATGACCGGGGTTTTCCCATCCTATAAGCAGGTCCGCGAGGATTTGCGGATCCTGGTCGAACACTGGCGCTATCTGCGCCTTTATGACTGCTCGCGCCATGCGGAGCTGGTTTTAAAGGTCATCCGGTCCGAAGACCTGCCGCTCAAAGTGATGTTGGGCTTGGGCCTGATGGCTGAAGAGAGCAATCCCAATTGTCCTTGGGGCGCTGACTATCCTGACAGCGTGCTGGCGCGTAACCGTCGTCACAATAATGCGGAGCTGTCACGGATAGTGGCGCTGTCGCGGCGCTATCGTAAAGAGGTGCTGGCGCTATCCATTGGCAATGAGGCCAGCGTCGACTGGAATGATCACATGGTTCCCGTGGAGCGCTTGGTTCACTTTGCGAAAACGCTCCATCGCAAAGCGCGCCATCCGGTCACTTTCTGTGAGAATTATGTGCCGTGGGCTGACAAGCTTGCGCCCCTGGTGCCCCATCTTGATGTCATCGGTGTGCACACTTATCCGGTGTGGGAGTATAAATCGATCGATGAGGCGCTGGCCTATACTTGGGAGAATTTCGATGGTGTCAGACAGCGCTATCCAGACACGCCCGTGATCATCACCGAAGCGGGCTGGACCACCAAGTCCAACGGGCGCGGCATTGATCCTAACAATGCCTCAGAGGCGCTGCAGGCGCAGTACTATGCCCAGCTGATGGCCTGGGCGGATACCGCGCAGGTTTTGACCTTCGTGTTTGAGGCCTTTGACGAGCCGTGGAAGGGTTCGGCCCATCCCGACGAACCGGAAAAACACTGGGGCCTGTTCACTGTGGACCGGCGTCCAAAGCCGGTCGTCGCCAAACGCTTTAAACACCTACTATAAATAGGGGTGTAGGACCTAAGTCCTTGGCCCGCGTCGCTTTGACCGGCTTGCAATTGCGCCGCACACAGGGGAGATATACCCCAACATGACCCAGCATGGGCGATAGGGATTATGGCAACCATCATTGATGTAGCGAACCGGGCCGGTGTCTCGATCAAGACCGTGTCGCGCGTCATGAATAATGCGCAGAATGTGCGGGCGGCCACGGCAGAGCGCGTGCATGAGGCCATTCGTGCTCTGAATTATCAGCCGAGTACGGCCGCGCGCGAGCTTCGCAGCGGGCGCTCGCGTTTCATCGGCATGCTGTTTTCAGACCCCTCCAGCGGCTTCCAAGCCCGGCTGCACCATGCCGCGCTCCAGGCCTGTAGTGATGCGGGTTATTTCCTCGCCGCGGGCCTGTTTAATGAAGACGCTCCGGACTGGCGTCAGCAATTCGCTGATTTCCGCAGGCGCACGCGCGCCGATAGCGTGGTGCTGGTCCCGCCGCTCTGCGACTCTGAGGAATTGCATCAGGAGCTGACCGACCATCAGGTTGCCGCCGTGACGATCGCACCCAGCAAGGCGTTTGAGCACGCGCATACCGTACGCATGGACGATTACGGGGCGGCCGTGGAAATTACCCAGCATCTGCTGGATCTGGGCCATACCCGTCTGGGCCATCTGACGGGGCCTGCCGGCCATACCGCCTCGGTGCAGCGCCGTGCCGGTTTCGAAGATGCCATCAAGGCCCACCCTTCGGCTCAGCTGAGAGAAGACTGGATTTTGCCGGGCCAGTTCCGCTTCAAAGAAGCGGTGATATCGGCGGAGCAAATGCTGGCCGGCCCCGATCGCCCCACCGCGATCTTCGCGGCTAACGATGATACCGCGGCAGCGGTGTGTTTTGCGGCCAACCGCCTGGGATTGCGCGTGCCCGACGACCTGTCTGTCGCCGGTTTTGATGATGTGCCCATTGCGACCACCATGTGGCCCCCATTGACCACCGTAGCGCAGCCTTTTGACGCCATGGCAAAAGCCGTCGTGGATCTGATTTCCAACACCAAGAATGATCCCGATGAACCCTGGGTACCACAGACCCGGACACTCGATCATGCCCTGCGGGTGAGGGCGTCCACCGCGCCACCGAAACCGACCTGACTTTCACCAATACATCGCGCCGGAGCCGGATGTGCGGCGGATTGACAACGTGAGACATTTACGTTGACACAGCTCGCAGAGATGGTGTCTGCTTAGGCATGAATACACACCATCGATCAAAAATGATGGGTGTATCGGGGAGGAAAAGAATGGCTCATCCGCGATGGATGGTGCCCTTGATTGCCGTCGGCGGTGGAACAGCTTTGCTGGCCGCGGTGGCATCTTGTGCGCCAGCTGATAGTTCGACCTCATCACGTGACGCTGAGACGGTCTCCACCACCCCTGCCGGGGTGGTCGAAAGCGATAACGTCTTGGGATGGCAGCTGGTTTGGTCCGATGAGTTTGACGGCGATAGCCTCGATGACACGCGCTGGACCCGCGAAGTTGATTGCTGGGGCGGCGGAAATGAAGAGCAGCAATGCTACACCGATCGCGCGAAGAACGCCCGCGTCGAGGACGGCCGCTTGATCATCGAGGCGCATCTGGAGGAGATGACCGGCCCGGCATTGCCGCCGCGTCTCCAACAGACTGAAGCCGACCGCACCAATACCAACACGCTGCCTTACACGTCGGGGCGTGTGAATACAGCCGGCAAGGGCGACTGGACCTATGGGCGGCTGGAGGTGCGCGCGCGCTTACCCGAGGGCCAAGGCACCTGGCCGGCAATCTGGATGCTACCAACCGATGAGATCTATGGCGGCTGGGCGCTGTCCGGTGAGATCGATATCCTGGAGGCGGTCAATCTGGGCGCGCGCTGTGAAGAGTGCGAAAACGGTATTGAGAACCGCATGTTCGGCACCTTGCACTTTGGCGGGGCTTGGCCTCAAAACCAATATGAAAACAGGCGCACGACCCTGCCGACGGGCCCGGACGGTGCGCAGGTCTGGCACACCTTTGCCACAGAATGGAGCGAGGGCCGGGTGGAATGGTTCCTGGACGATGTCTCCTACGGCTATCTGACGCCGGAGCATTGGAACACTCAGTCTGAGGTGGCCCAAGCACAGGGTAATCCCAATGCGCCCTTCGATCAGCGCTTCCATCTGATCTTGAATCTGGCGATTGGCGGGCATCTGGCTGAAAGCCATACTGAAGGCGGCATCGACCCGACCGGCTATCCCAAACAATTCGAGATCGACTTCGTACGCGTCTACCAGTGCCCAGGCGACCCGACCGCCGTGTCCTGCCGCCACGCGGACGTTCAGCCCTGATGCGGGCTCTCAAATGTGCGCGGAGAGGCGCTTGATTCATGACTGAAGCGCGAACGGCCACCAAGCCAGAAGACCGGGTCAGTATCTTCCATATGCTGGCCTATGGTTCAGGCGCTTTTGCCAACAATCTACTGGCGGGCACCATTGGCTCGATGTTGATTGTCTTCAATCTGGGTTACGGCATGGACCCGGCGATGGCGGGGTTGATCCTTGGGCTTCTGCCGCGCCTCTTTGATGCGATCACTGACCCGCTTATGGGGTATATCTCCGATAATACCCGCTCGCGCTGGGGCAGGCGGCGACCGTATATCTTTATCGGCGCGATCCTGGCTGGGATCGTGTTTGCCTTGCTGTGGCAAGCCCCTCAGGGCCAGTCCGAGAATTTCTACTTCGTCTGGTTCCTTGTCGGTCTGCTCATCTTCTACGTGGCGTACACCATTTTCGCGACGCCCTGGGTGGCGCTCGGATATGAACTGACGCCGGATTATAATCAGCGCTCCATTTTGATGGGGACGCAGAATTTTATCGGCCAGCTGGCCTACTTCATCCCGCCCTGGCTGATCCTGGTGATGAGCTATACGCCCATTTTCCCAGACTTGGCGTCAGGGGCTGCGGGTGTCGCCATTGTCATCGGCATGATTGTCGCCCTGATCGGCATCATCCCCGCCATCTTCTTGCGCGAGCGGATGCAGATCATCGCAATGGCGGAGATCAACACGGATAAAGAGCCATCCGACAATCACTTGGCGACAATTGGGTCGAATATCCGGGCTTTCTTTAAGAGCTTTGCTGACGCGCTATCCTTCATTCCATTCTTGAGGCTGTGCGGCGCTACTTTCCTGATTTTCAATGGCTTTATTATGATCGCGGCGTTTCAGTCCTACGTGATCATCTATTATCTGTTTGGGGGCGATACGGGCGCGGCCGGCCTCTATATCGGCTATGTTGGAACCGTGACGATTGCCGCCACCTTTCCGATCATCATTCTGGTGACGACCCTTGCGACCATGTTCGGCAAACGCACAGCCTTCGTCATTTCAACCGGGATTTCGATTGTTGGCTATCTGGCCAAGTGGTTCTGTTACAATCCAGAAATCCCCTGGCTAGTGCTCTTGCCCGCGCCGCTGATTGCCTTCAGCCTTGGCGGACTTTTCACCCTGATGCCATCCATGATGGCCGACATTGTTGATCGCGATGAGCTGAAGTCCCATCAACGCCGCGAAGGCATGTATGGATCGATTTACTGGTGGGTTGTGAAGCTGGGCCAGGCGGTAGCGCTCGCAGGCGGAGGCTATCTTTTGAACGCGACCGGTTTTGACGTCGCATTGGGGGGCGATCAAACCGACAATGCGCTCTTCTTGCTTCGCGTTTTTGATGTCTTGATTCCCGCCGCAGCTTCGGCGGCAGCGATCTTGATCATCGTGACGATGGACCTGTCTCCGCAGAGAGCCGCGCAAGTCCGGTCGGAATTGGAACGACGGCGGGGCACGGCAGGCGCATCCCCTGCTGAATAGCCGCGCGGAAACCGCGAATTTCCGACTTGAATAGGCGCATGACAACGTTTACCTGCGACCACACGACAAATAGGGACTAAGCCAATGGCTGACGCCATTAGAACCGATGATATCTCACCGATGGATATCGATGCGCGGGTAGACGCCGTCCTTCAGGAAATGACGCTGGAGGAGAAGGCTGGTCAGCTCAACAGCGTTGATGCGTCCAGTCCTGATCCAGGCTCGCGCCTTGCCGATGATATTCGCGCAGGTCGCGTTGGAGCTGTGCTCAATCAGGTTGAGCTTCACGAAGTCTGTGCACTGCAACACATCGCTCTGGAAGAAACGCGCCTGGGCATTCCGCTCCTGTTCAGCCGCGATGTGATCCATGGCTTTAAAACCGTTTTCCCACTCCCGCTTGGCCAAGCTGCCAGCTGGAACCCCGATGTGGTGCGCGAGGGTGCGCGCATTGCCGCCGCCGAAGCCGCCGCGACCGGCGTGCGCTGGACATTTGCGCCGATGGTCGACATTTCCCGTGACGCGCGCTGGGGCCGGATCGCTGAATCCCTCGGAGAAGATCCAGTGCTCGCTGCGGCGTTGGGTGCGGCCATGGTGGAAGGCTTCCAGGGTGATGATCTCTCCGCGCCAGGCTCTATCGCGGCTTGCGTAAAGCATTATGCCGGCTATGGCGCGTCCGAAGCCGGCCGCGATTATGCCGCGACCTCCATCGCCGATAATGAGATGCGTAATGTCTATCTGCCGCCCTTCAAGGCCGCAGCTGAGGCGGGCGCGGCAACCTTCATGACGTCGTTCGGCGATATCGATGGGGTGCCGGCCACGGGCAATGACTATCTGATCAACGGCATTTTACGCGGTGAGATCGGATTTGAAGGCTTGATGATCAGCGACTGGGATTCGATAGGACAGCTGATCGTTCACGGCTTCTGTGAAAGCCCGCAGGAGGCTGCGCGACTGGCCGCTGAGGCCGGCGTGGACATGGATATGATGTCTTCGGCCTTTGTCGATTTTATGCCCACGCTGGTGCGTGAAGGGCAGATGTCTGAACAGGTGCTCGACACCATGGCGCGCCGGGTCCTGACGCTAAAATTCCAGCTTGGTGTCATGGACGATCCATATGCTGATGTGCACCGTCACGGCACGCCGCCTGTCCGCGACGCGATGGCGGTGGCTTACCAAGCCGCACTGGAAAGCCTGGTGCTTCTCAAAAATCAGGATGATGTCCTGCCGCTCGACTTTGGCACCCTGAAAAGCCTGACCATCGTTGGCCCGCTGGCCGACCAGCCGGTGGAGCAGATGGGCACTTGGGTGTTTGACGGTGATGCCGCGCGCAGCGTAACCCCAGTGACCGCGCTGAAGGAGGCTCTGTCCGGCAAGGCCGAGGTGAAATTCGTGCCGGGCCTGACCCATTCACGCGACATCCGCCACGACGGATTTCAAGCCGCGGTTGACGCCACTGCATCCAGCGATGCGGTAATCGTGTGCCTCGGTGAAGAAGCCATCCTGTCTGGAGAAGCCCATTGCCGTGCTGACATCACGCTACCGGGCGCACAGCTTGAGTTGGTCCACGCGCTGAAAGCCGCAGGAAAGCCCGTGATCGGAGTGATTATGGCTGGCCGACCGCTGGCGTTGACTAATGTGATTGAGTGCTTTGATGCGCTGATCTACGCCTGGCATCCAGGCAGTATGGGGGGACCGGCGCTGGTGGACATTCTGTCCGGCGCACAAACCCCGTCTGGAAAGCTGCCGGTGAGCTTTCCTCGCTCTGTGGGCCAGATCCCGATCCACTACAACCGCAAAAACTCCGGTCGCCCGCCTGAGCCCAGCAAGGTCATCCATATCGATGATATCCCGGTGGGGGCTGGTCAGACGTCACTGGGCATGAGCAGTTTCCATCTCGATGATGGCTACCAGCCGCTTTACCCGTTTGGGTTCGGCCTGAGCTACACCTCTTTTGAATATGGCGAGGTCCAGGTCAGTGCGCCTGAGTTTGCGTCTGGCGAAAGCCTCGACGTTGACGTTGAACTGACCAATGTCGGAGAGCGTGACGCCATTGAAGTGGTCCAGCTTTACATTCGCGACCGCGCCGCCAGCCTGACCCGGCCCATGCGCGAATTGATCGCGTTTCAGCGTGTATCTTTGAAAGCCGGGGAGACGCAGACAGTGCGTTTTACCCTGACGGAAACCGATCTCGCCTTCTCACGTCGGGATAAGACTTTTGGGGCTGAGCCAGGCTGGTTTGATGTCTGGGTTGGCCGGGATAGCACGACGCAGAATGGTGCGGAGTTTAAGCTGACGTCAGCGCAGTAACCTCCAGCGCGTCGGAGGCCGAGGTCGAGACGGCGCGCCAAAGTACCACAGTCGTGCAAAATCCCGGTTTATTTTGCGCCTTTTTGCGCCAAGAATAGACGAATAAAAGTCCGGGGAGGGACGACTTATGGCTTTGGAATTAATCGATCTTGTGATCGTGGGGCTCTATGCCGTCGTATTATTCGGTCTTGCCAACTGGGTGAGCCGTGAAAAAGCCGGCCACGAAAAAAACGCTGAAGACTATTTTCTCGCCGGGAAGGCGCTGCCCTGGTGGGCGGTCGGCACCTCGCTTATCGCAGCGAATATCTCCGCAGAACAGATTATCGGTCAGTCCGGTCAGGGCTATGTCGTCGGCCTCGCCATTGCCGCCTATGAGTGGCAGGCCGCGATTGTCCTACTGGTCGTTGCGAAATTCTTCCTTCCGATCTTCCTAGACCGGAAAATCTACACGATGCCGCAATTCCTGGCGCAGCGGTATGGCGACCAGATCAAGACGGTGATGGCGGTGTTCTGGATCTTCCTCTACACGGCGGTGAATCTAACCTCGGTGCTTTGGCTGGGTGGCCTGGCCATCAGCGCAGTCACCGGCGTGCCCGTCCTGATGGCCATGATGGGGCTGGCGGCATTTGCAATCCTGTACTCGATCTATGGCGGTCTGAAAGCGGTCGCGCTGACCGATGTTATTCAGGTCGTGATCCTGATTGCCGGCGGCATCGTGATCACCGCAATCTCGCTATCGCTCGTGGGTGACGGGGCGGGCGCTTGGGCTGGCTTCAACACGCTAATGGCTCAAATCCCCGACCATTTCGATATGATTTTGGAACCGGAGAACCCGAGCTATTCCGCACTGCCTGGCATCTGGACGCTGCTGGGCGGTCTTTGGGTGCTGCATTTCAGCTATTGGGGATTCAATCAGTATATCATCCAGCGGGCACTGGGGTCGAAAAGCCTCAATGAAGCCCAGAAGGGCCTGGCCTTTGCCGCGGGCTTGAAGCTGCTGATTCCGGTCATCGTGGTGGTACCGGGTATTGCCGCGCTTTACCTGGCGCAAAATGGAATGCTTGATCAGGCCACGCTCGATGCCAGCCCTGACAGCACCTATGGCGTCCTGATGACGCTGGTACCGGGCGGCTTCCGGGGCTTGGTGTTCGCGGCCCTGATTGCGGCGGTCGTGTCGTCGTTGGCCTCGATGATGAACTCCATCTCGACCATCTTCACCATGGATGTTTATCGTGCGGCGCGCTCTGACCAGTCTGAGCATCATTATGTGACGGTAGGTCGTGTGGCCTCACTGTCGGCGATGGTCATTGCCCTGGTGCTGGCTCAGCCTTTCCTGGGCGGCATGGAAAGCGCCTTTCAGTATATTCAGGAGTATACCGGCTTCATCGCGCCGGGTGTTGTGGCGGTCTTCCTGCTGGGGCTGTTCTGGAAGCGGGTGAATACGCCCGGTGCGTTTGCCATGTTGCTGACCTCCGTTGGCTTAAGCTTCCTGTTCTGGCTGTTGGCTAATCCGACCCTGTTGTTTGGCGTTGGCTCCGGGCTGCTCGGCCTGATTGGGCTGGACTCAGCCGATCTGCCCTTCGTGATCCGCATCTGGATCGTCTTCCTGACATGCCTGGTGATCGGCTTCGGGGTATCGTTGATGACGCCCAAGCCGGCCGAAGAGCGCGTAGTGGTGCTCAGCCAGATGAACTTCGCCACGCAGCCTGTGTTTAATATCTCAGCCATCGCGATCGTGGTGATCCTGGTCGGGATATACATGGTCTACTGGTAGGGCCTTAAGCGCTGCTGGAGGGTTGGCGCTTCGGTTCTGACCTTCCAGTGGGATTTTGGCCCGGAACGGACTAACTCCTCCATCATCAGGAGGCGCAAAGCGGCCTTTCGCGGGCCGCTTTGGTGTTTTGGAGGTTCTCACCGTGCCTGAACCCGGTCGCAAAGTCCCCACCGGTCGCCTTACGCGTCTGGTCCGGCTTGGCGCATGGGGTTTGGAAACCGCTGGAGCAGCGGCGGTCAACGGAGCCGGCGCGGCCCTGACAGGTCAGAAGACAAGTCTGTCCGAGCTGATGGTGACGCCGAACTCCGTCCAGCGCCTGGGCGAGGAGCTTGCCCGCCTACGCGGCGCGGCGCTCAAGGCCGGGCAGATGCTCTCGATGGATGCGGGCGATGTTCTACCGCCTGAACTGGGCGAGCTTACCGATCACCTGCGTGACGGGGTGGAGCCCATGGCTCCGCACCAGCTGCGTCGTACACTGGATCGCGCCTGGGGCCCAGGCTGGCTTCAGACCTTCAAGCGCTTTCAGGCACGCCCGGCCGCATCCGCCTCTATCGGACAGGTGCACAAAGCCTGGCTGAAAGACGGGTCGCCTGTGGCGGTGAAGGTTCAGCATCCTGGCATCAAGGAGAGCATTGACAGCGACATGGCCAATGTCGGCGCGCTGCTGCGCCTGTCCGGGCTGATCCCAAAGGGTTTGGATCTGTCGGCCATCCTGGACGAAGCCCGGCTTCAGCTCCACGACGAGACGGATTATGAGCGAGAGGCTGACAATGCCCGGCGCTACGCCCATGCCTTGGGTGACGACCCGCGCTTTACCGTTCCCGGTATCCATGAAGATCGCTCAGGCCCCAGGGTGCTGGTCATGGACTGGCTAAAAGGCGGCGGCATTGAGACAGCGGCGGATCAGTCGCCAGCGGAGCGTGAGCGGCTGTTTTCAGCCTTTCTCGATCTGACCCTGAATGAATTGTTTGAGCTCGGTTTGATGCAAACTGATCCGAATTTCGCAAATTTTCTTTATGCGGGTCCGGCAGCCCCTCTCGGTCTGATCGACTTCGGGGCGGTGCGCGACATCCCCTCAGAGATTTCAGTGGCCTACCGCAAGGTGATGGCGGCCTCTCTGGACGGGACCCGCAGCGATCTTGCCGCAGCGCTCCTTGAGCTGGGTGTTTTGGACGAAGGCTCTGATGCGACCTTTCGCGAATCCGTGATTGATATTACAGAACAGTCGCTTGCGCCGCTTCGAACGGGCGAGCTCTTCGACTTCACCGACCGCTCAGTGACGGCCAGCGTGCGCGAAGATGCCATGCAGATGCGCACACAAGAGCTGACCCATACCCCGCCGCCATCGCTGATATTTATTCAGCGCAAATTGGCAGGCGTATACCTGCTGGGCGCGCGTCTGGGCTTGAAATTCGACCTCGCCGGAGCCCTCCGCGCGCATTTGTAGCGCTATTTCCCTACTCAAAAGAGGGAAAATCATTTGTGGAACTGTCCAGTTTGTTGGACACTTGGGATTGTTAAGCGGCCCTGAGGCGTTCCTATGACCCTATCCTTTCCCTTTCCCGCCATCGTCGGGCAGGAGGAGATGAAACAGGCCCTTCTGATTGCCTGTGTTGAACCGCGCATTGGCGGGGTGCTGGTTTTCGGTGACCGGGGTACGGCGAAATCCACGGCTGTCCGCGCTCTGGCGAACCTGCTTCCGCCGATCGAGACCTATGAGAATTGTCCATACAATTCAGAGCCTGGGACGCCCCCGATCAATGGCCACGATAAAAACCGCGGTGCGGAGGTGACCAAGCCCACTGCGGTGGTCGATCTGCCGCTTGGGGTTACCGAGGATCGCGTGGTGGGTGCGCTCGATATCGAAAAGGCGCTGCGCCGCGGGGAGAAAGCCTTTGAGCCAGGACTTCTGGCCAAGGCAAACCGGGGCTTTCTATATATCGACGAGGTGAACCTTCTCGAAGACCACATCGTGGATTTGCTGCTGGATGTGGCCGCCACCGGTGAGAATGTTGTTGAGCGTGACGGCCTCAGTGTCCGCCACCCGGCCCGCTTCGTCCTTGTCGGCAGCGGTAATCCTGAAGAAGGCGAGCTGCGCCCGCAGCTTTTGGACCGCTTTGGCCTATCGGTAGAAGTGGAAACCCCGCGCGAGATTGAAGACCGGATCGAGGTCGTCCGCCGCCGCGACGCTTTTGAGCGTGACCCCGATGCTTTCTGCGCTGAATGGGACGAAGCGGTGGCCGAGCTCCGTATGCGTGTCGCGACGGCGCAAGCCAGGGTCAATGCGTTAGAAGCCACCGAAGCGGTATTGCGCAAGGCCTCTGAGCTCTGCCTGTCGCTTGGCGCTGATGGTTTGCGCGGGGAGTTGACCCTTATCCGCGCCGCTCGCGCCAAGGCCGCGCTGGATGGAGATGATACCGTTGAGCTGAGGCATCTGAAGTCCGTTGCGCCTTCGGCTCTGCGCCACCGCCTGCGTCGTGATCCGCTCGATGAAGCTGGATCGACCACCCGTATCGAGCGGGGCCTTGAAGAAGTCTTCGCCGCGTGAACCAGGGCGACCATACGCCGGGCCCCTGGGCCGATGCGCGTCTGGTCGCGGCCTTGCTTGCGATTGACCCCAGCTTGGGCGGTGTGGTGCTAACTGCCCGCGCCGGACCGGTACGCGAGGCCTGGCTCAATCTCTTTCGATCTCTGATCCAGGACGATACGCCCTGGCGGCGTATCCCGGCGGCCATCAGCGACGAGGCTTTGCTGGGTGGGATCGATCTGGCAGCCACATTGAAAACCGGGCGCGCGGTGCATCGCCCTGGTCTGCTCGCCGCGATTGGGGCCGGTGTCGGTGTGCTGGCCATGGCGGAACGCGCAGAAGCGGGGCTTGCCGGACGCCTGGCCGCGGCGCTGGATCGCGATAATGCCCCGACGCTCGTGGCGCTGGATGAAAGTGCGGAGCCTGATGAAGGCGTGCCGTCGGCGCTGGCCGAGCGGCTCGCCTTCCATATCGACCTGTCTGAGATCGGGATTGCCGATTTAGAAGCGCCGGGCCTGGACCTTGACCGTGAAACGCTCGCCATGGCGCGTATGCATTTGCCTCACGTGCTCAATGGGGGGGCTGAACAGGCTTTGACCGCCGCCGCTGTGGCGCTTGGGATCGACAGCCTGCGCCCGCCCATATTGGCGTTGCGGGCGGCGCGCGCTGCTGCGGCGCTGGATGGCCGCGATGAGATTGATCAAGACGATGCCGCATGCGTTGCCCGGTTAATCTTGGGCCCACGCGCGACGCGTCTTCCCGCCGTCGAGGAGGACGAGCCGCTGGAACCTGAAGCCCCGGATGAGGCACAGGACGAAACGCGCGCCGATACGCCAGAGGGGGAGGCGGATGACGCGCCTGCGCCCGACGCGCTGACCGAAATCACCACAGAAGCGGCCAAGGCCGCCATTCCGCCAGGTCTGCTCGCCAAGCTCGCCGCAGGTGCGGCCACCCCAAAATCACGCGGCGCGGGCAAGGCGGGGGCGGTTCAGAAGGATGGC